>JAXJSH010000116.1:0-19960 GCA_036310185.1 Lachnospiraceae bacterium
ATAATTCCTTTTGTTTGCCGAAAGTAGTTGCTATTTACGGGAAGTAGAGGGAATATACACTAAACCCAAGTAGATAGCCACTTTGGGCAAGAAAGGAATGATGCAAATGGCAAAGCCAAAATTAGAAGAAAAGGAATTTTTAAATCCGGAAGAAGCAATCCGTCATTGGAATTTCAGTAGCAGAAAATTCTATCGATTCTTAGATGAAACCGATGGCGGGATGTTTCTTGCATACTATAAAAAGCGAAAACTGATTCTCCGAGAGGCCTTTGAAAAGTACTTACAAGAGAATCCAACAGTAAAGGAGGGATTGGCAAATGGCAAAGTCAGGGCGAGGGCAAACAAGACGAGATGCGAAGAATAGAGTTCTGCGTCCGGGAGAAAGCGTTAGAGCGAATGGGAAATATCAATATAAATATCACATTGATGGGAAACCTCATTTTGTGTATAGCTGGAAGCTAGAACCGACAGACAAGCTGCCAAAGGGGAAACAACCATGTTTGTCACTTCGCGAAATGGAGAAACAGATAAATGCAGAAATGGCGATATTATCAAATATTGTCGATGGACAGATGACAGTTTGCGAATTGGTAGACAGATACCTAAAAACAAAGACAGGTGTCAGGGAAAGCACAAAACAGGGGTATGTCACAGTTCAGCGACTCCTTGAAAAAGAAAAATTCGGCTCACAGAAAATAAGAAACGTAAAGATTTCCGATGCAAAGCTGTTTCTGATTAAACTGCAGCAAGAGGATGGAAAAGGCTTTAGTACCATTCACAACATACGTGGTGTTTTAAGACCTGCTTTTCAGATGGCGGTGGATGATGACATTATTGTAAAGAATCCATTTGGATTCCAGTTGCAAACAGTACTTGTAAACGATAGTGTCACAAGGGAGGCACTTACAAAAGACCAGATGCGAAAGTTCTTGAAGTTCATCCATGATGACGCGGTTTATTGCAAGTACTATGAAGTGGTGTATATACTCTTCCATACAGGAATGCGTATTTCAGAGTTTTGCGGATTGACCTTAAAGGACATTGACCTTCAGAACAAAACAGTAAATATCGACCATCAACTACAACGAACAGCTGACATGAGATACATTATTGTAGAAACGAAAACGGATGCCGGGAAACGTAAAATCCCGATCACGGATGATGTGGCAGCAATGTTCCAAGCCATCATCGAGGATAGAGAAGCACCTGATGTTGAGAAAATTATCGATGGCTACACTGGATTCCTCTTTTACGACAAAGAAGGAAAACCTTTGGTAGCAATGCACTGGCAAAATCGATTTAACAACATGGTAAATAGATACAACGATATTTACAGAGTTCAAATGCCGAATATCACGCCTCATATATGCAGACACACCTACTGTAGCAATCAAGCGAAGGCAGGTATGAATCCAAAGACGTTACAGTACCTTATGGGGCATTCAGACATTTCCGTAACCATGAATGTTTACACTCACGTCAATTTCGATGATGCTGAAGAAGAACTGAAACGCATGGAAGAATTCCGAAAAGCACAGGCAGAAATTGAGAAGAAGAATCCACCAAAACCTACATCACAGGTCTTATTCAAAGTAATCTAAAATAGTACAATACACTTACGTTTATTGCTTTAATAGTGATTTGATGTTATAATTTATCAGAATTAATAATCCTCTCAGTCGTGTATAGAGGCTGGGAGGATTTGTTTTCACTAAATTACAGTAGGGGTTATTTATGCCAGTTACAAAAGAATTTAAAACAATAGACGAGCAGATTTTAGGGTTAGAAAGAAGAAACCTTAAATTTAAAAATAAAGAAAAGGCTGCACAGACTTTAGAAAAATATAATTATTTTGACGTAATTAATGGTTTTGAATCTTTATTACTCAAAACAAGTAGGCCTACAAAAGAATACGAAAATGTTTATTTTGAAGACTTTACAGATTTATTTTTCTTTGACATGAAATTAAAAGAATACACATTGTTTAAGATATTTGATATAGAGTCTCGTTTGAGAACTTCTATTGCCTATAATTTTGCAGGTACATATTGTACAACATCAGCAGATACAATGAACTATACAAACCCTGCATATTATAAAGCACCAGATCCAACCGATACACATCTAACAAATATCTTTACGAATTTTGACTTGTTTAGACCAACGTTGTATTTTGCAAATGGAAGTGTTAAGAAAAAATCGTTTATAGATGAATTAAAAAAGGATAAAGATTATGTTAAACAATATCAGAATCCTCCGTTTTGGGTCACAATTAAAGCATTACCATTGGGAAGTCTTTATTATACGTTTGTTTTCTTAGATGATACTGTTAAAGAAAAAGTGCTCCAGGATTTTGGACTTAGCTTAAAAGATGCAGCAGCTTTTGAACAAGCATTATTCATTTTAAAAGAAATGAGAAATCAATGTGCACATTTGGAACTTATTACTCGATTTAAATTGAAAGGTAAAAGAGGACTTAATTTTAATGATGTAATAAGTAAAGCGGGTTGTATGACTCATAGTGGTTCAATATTCTATATCGATGTAATGAAAATCTTTAAGTTGTTTGGTGGTATATCCGATATAAAACGTATTATATTCAAGTTCTATCTTAAGATGTGTTTAAAAGGAAGAAAACGGATTGCGGACAAGGCGATATCTAAGATGGGAAGAAAAAATATAAAAATTTGGATGCAATTATAAAATTTTTAAAGGTCTATTGCATTTTTTCCGGATTTGTGTATAATAATAGTACGGTAAAGCTAGCGCGTTAGCTAGTAGCCATGCATTTGGCGTAAGGGCATCTACAGCAATGTAGGTGCCTTTATTTATTTCTGTACGTAATCCTTAGTAGTCAACCACCCCTTTTGACTACTAAGTTGACTACTAAGAGGTGGTAATAGCTTGCTAAAATATGCTATAATCTGCCTAGTCGACACACTAACAAAAGTTATGAAAATAAGCCAAGAAACCCCGCAAAACGGGGCATTTCACGGCATTTTAAGGAGATTGAAATCTATGATAAAAGTATTATTTATCTGCCACGGCAACATCTGCCGCAGCACCATGGCCCAAAGCGTCCTCACCCACCTTGTAAGACAGCGCGGCCTGGAATCCCAATTCGAAATAAATTCCGCTGCCACCAGCCGCGAAGAAATCGGCAACCCGCCCCACCAGGGCACAGCAGCAAAGCTTCGCCAGGTCGGCATCCCCGTAATACCCCACAGAGCAGTCCAGATGACGAAATCAGATTATGAATATTATGACTATCTGATCGGCATGGATACCTACAACATCCGCAACATGAACCGTATCGTGGGCGGCGACCCACAGGGCAAGATTTACAAGCTGCCTTCCTTTGCCGGAAAAAGCAGGGATATCGCAGATCCATGGTATACAGGAAACTTTGACGAAACTTACGAAGATGTAGTTGAAGGATGTGAAGCATTTCTTGATTTCCTTATGGGAAAAAATGCGTCTGTCAGATGGAATCGTGACTGATAAAAAATCAGAAAACAAATAGTCAGGCGACAGGCTAAAAAATATATTGGAGAAAACAGAAACATGAACGTTTTAAATATAGAACACGTAAGCAAGATGTTTGGGGAAAAGAAGATATTTGATGACGTGTCTTATGGTGTCCATGAAGGCGAAAAAATCGGTATCATCGGTATTAATGGAACCGGCAAGACAACGTTATTGAAAATTATCGCCGGGATTGAGGAACCGGATGAAGGTCAGGTAATCCGGCAAAATGGTCTTCGTGTAACCTATCTGCCCCAGAACCCGGAATTTCCGGAAGGAGCAACGGTGCTTTCTTACGTAGTGGACGGAAAACTGGAGAATGAGCAAAGTCCGCGCAGCGATTGGAAGGGTGAGGAGAGCTGGAATATGCAGCATGACTGGAAGCTGCAGAATGATTGGAATTCTGAAAACTCCTGGAACACCGAAAGCGAAGCCCGCACAGTTCTCAACAAACTTGGTATCACCGATCACGATGCAAAAATTGACACCTTATCCGGCGGTCAGCGCAAGCGCGTAGCACTGGCCCGAACTTTGATCAACCCGGCGGATGTGCTGATTCTGGACGAGCCCACCAACCACATCGACAACGAGATGGCTCTTTGGCTGGAAGATTATCTGAACAAATTTAAAGGCGTTATCATCATGGTAACCCATGACCGCTATTTTCTGGATCGGGTGACGAACAAAATCCTGGAAATCAGCCATGGAAAGCTTTACAGCTATACAGCTAATTATTCAAAATTTCTGGAGATGAAAGCCCAGCGTGAGGAAATGGAACTGGCTTCCGAACGGAAACGTCAGAGTGTTTTGCGTATGGAGATCGAGTGGGCGAAACGTGGCTGCCGCGCCAGAACCACCAAACAAAGAGCCCGCCTGGAGCGTCTCGAAGCATTGAAAAATGGTGCTGCACCCGTAAAGGATGCCACTGTGGAGCTGGAATCCATCGGTACTCGCATGGGGAAAAAGACGATCGAACTGCATCATATCAGCAAGCGGTATGGGGACAAAATACTTATTGACGATTTTGACTATATTGTTCTGAAAAATCAGAGGCTGGGTATCATTGGGCCAAACGGCTGCGGTAAATCTACTCTGATGAAGATAATTACCGGTCAGATTTTGCCGGATTCAGGTGATATCCAGATTGGTGATACGATTCAGATTGGATATTTTGCGCAGGAAGCGGAAGATATGGACGGCAGTCAGCGGCCTATCGATTATATTAAAGAGATTGCGGAATATGTGCCCACAAAGGATGGGCGTATTACGGCATCTCAGATGCTGGAACGTTTCCTTTTTGACGGAAATCTGCAGTATACGCCGATCAGTAAACTATCAGGCGGTGAGAAACGGCGCCTGTATCTGTGTAAGGTTTTGATGGAAGCGCCGAATGTGCTGATTCTCGACGAGCCTACCAACGATCTGGATATTCCTACACTTACGATTCTGGAAGACTATCTGGATTCATTTAACGGAATCATTATTACAGTGTCCCATGACCGCTATTTTCTTGATAACCTGGTGGATCGGATTTTTGCGTTTGAAAGTGATGGTTATCTGCAGCAATATGAAGGTGGTTATACCGATTATCTGGAAGCGAGACAGCGGATGGAAAGCCAGGCCGGACAGGGGAATGCACCGGATTACATCAACAAAAACGAGGATGCGGATAAGAAAAAAGTTACGGGAAAAGACTGGAAGAAAAATCAGAATCAACCGGTGAAACTGAAATTTACTTACAAAGAACAGAAAGAATATGAGTCCATTGACGATGATATCGCAGCGTTGGAAGAAAAAATCGAACAGCTGGACAAAGATATGACGGCAAATGCGACGAATTCCGG
This sequence comes from Lachnospiraceae bacterium, assembly GCA_036310185.1. Taxonomy (GTDB): domain Bacteria; phylum Bacillota; class Clostridia; order Lachnospirales; family Lachnospiraceae; genus JALENY01. The sequence continues at coordinate 5,370 of JAXJSH010000116.1, forward strand.
TAAGCTGATCGAGCTTTCTGTTCAGAAAGCTGCAGCGGAAGCCGAACTGGAAGAAAAGATGGACCGATGGGTGTATCTGAATGATCTGGCAGAGCGCATCGAAGCACAGAATTCCTAAAATTAATTTGTTCTTTTGAATAATCGGATTCAAGCATTGCTTGAATCCGAAATTTTTTCATCCCGAAAATTACTTTGTTTCCTGCCGCGGTTCTATTTTCCGTGCCAGATAAACAAACGGTGTATCCAGCAGACTGGTAAAAATATAAATGATATAACTGGATATACAAATGGTAATCAAAGTATCCAGATCATACATGCCGCTAAACGCCCCGAAAGTATACAATACAGTATTCAGCAGCTGAGAAATCAGCGTAGAACCATTGTTTCGCAGCCAGAGAAAACGTTTTGTATCCCCAAAATGCCTGGTAGTAAAAGTCCACCATTTGTGATAAGCCCATACATCAAAGCGCTGGCAGATCGCGTAGACCAGGAGACTGGCGATCATGACGCGGGGGGTATTGGTAAAAATCTGGCGGATGTATGGCTGTGCCCAGTCATTGGCAGCTGGTGTATACAAAAGCCAGGACTGTGTCAGCACGATAAAAATAACAGAAGTGAAGATCCCGATATTAACTGCTTTGTTGGCAGATTTTTTATCAAATTTCTCACTGATAATATCGGTTACCAGAAACGTGGAGGCAAAAAGAACATTGCCAAGGGTCTGTTCCATACCAAAAGCATTTATCAGAATCAGAACCTCAATGTTTGCAGTAATAGTTGCGATGGCTGTCCACACATACAGGCCTGTCTTTCCAAGAAGATAGTAGAAGACCAGAACCATACTGTATGTAAAGAAAAGACACAGGATTAAAAGTAACTCATTTGACATTATTTTCTCCTCCAACTCCAAAATCAGTGCTATTTAAAAGTATATCCACCCGTGGATTCTCACGGCAAACTAGATAAATCTCATCCAGAAATGACCGGATGACCGCTGAATCCGGCTTCATTTTTGTGGTATTTTCAACCATGATATTGACACAGACCCGCTCAAAATACTGAAGTCCTGTTTCGATATCGTTTTTCATCGACGCAGCATTCTGACCAGTGAATCCAAAAAGAAGACAGACTTCATCACAGTATTTTGCAATATCTTCCGGAGAAGCATTGGCCATGCCTTTGTGAAACACCTTTTCCCGAAAAGCTTCGTCAAATGTCTCCACGCCGATTTTCATTTTTACATCCACATCAATGTTTCGAAACATTTCCCGTAAGGAAAAAATTTCATCCCGGTGCAACCAGTGGGTTTCAAAATTTGCTCTCTCATCTTTTGAAAAATCCAGATGATAATCGCAAAAGGTACAGCAGCGCCATTTGCAGCCACTGCCGCGCAGCATCAGGATTTCACGGGGATTTTTCTCTGTGATTATGCTGTAGCGTACAGGGCTTTCGGCCACAGTTTTTCTTCCCTGTTATCTAAAAATAAAAAAGACGCCCCAGGGCGCCCGTAAAACGCAGCAGTATAAGATCAGCTGCCGCAGGTCCCTAGTTTTGTTTATAGACAGGATGGTTACGAACTGTCTTATTCATTTTGCCGAAGTGAATTATAACAGGTGCAGTTAGGCGTTGCAAGTGTTTTTGGAGAGGGATTTTAGGAGAATACTATTTTTGATCGAATCAGCAGGGATGGAAGCACTTTTCTTCATTGATTTCCACCAGAATAATATCGTCCCCCACCTGATTTACGCATTCCCAGGGGATAATACATTCGGTCTCCCGTCCGAACAGTCCGCAGATGCGTCCGGGTCCCGGAACAATCAGCGCGATAATGCACCCGGATTTGCAGTCAATGTCCACATCAGCCGGACAACCAAGGGACTTACAGGTGCAGATATTTATGACTTCCTTTTGTTTCAGTTCGCATAAACGCATAAGATCACCGATTTTTTCTACTTATTATTAAATATGTTTTCATAGTAAAATTGACACTTGTACCGATTTATATTATACTTTTTATGGTAAGTTTTTACATAAAATCCCTCAGAGAGAAGGAGTAAAAAAGTTATGAAGTGTCCGTTTTGTAATCATGACAATACCCGCGTGGTGGATTCCCGTCCGGTTGACGACAATACCGCGATCCGCCGTAGAAGAATGTGCGATGAGTGTGGCAAGCGTTTTACTTCCTATGAAAAAGTGGAGACGATTCCGCTGATCGTGATCAAAAAGGATATGAATCGGGAGCAGTACGACCGTTCCAAACTGGAGGGCGGTGTTCTGCGTGCGTGCCACAAACGTCCCATTTCAGCAGAACAGATTGAAAAAATGGTGGATTCCATCGAACAGGAGATTTATAACCGCGGTGACCGGGAAATTCCCAGTCAGAAGATCGGTGAGATGGTGATGGATCGTCTGAAAGATGTGGATGCGGTTGCCTATGTACGTTTTGCATCTGTTTATCGTGAGTTTAAGGATGTAAATACATTTATGGATGAATTGAAAAAAATGCTGCACTGAAGATAAATAGAGAGGACAACGGCCTTTTGACGGAGTGTCACGGGGCGGTTGTCTTTGTTTTTCATTTTAAACACAGGATGATCGGAAAAATGGAAACCGCCCCTTGCAATTCTCAGGGACATTCGGTAAAATGATTCTGACAATTCAATAGTGAGAGGTTATCGAAAAGGAGAAATTATGAAAAGAGTACAGTTTTTAAAAACACTGTTCCTGATCGTAGGTGTGACCATGACTCTTGCACTGGGCGGATGCGCAGGCGAGAAGGAAGAAAGTCAGAGCTCCCAGGAAGGTAACGTTTCTCAGGAAACAGATGAACCGACAGAAGGCGGTTCGATTGTAGTAGGAATCCCTCAGGATATTGAGGACAGTCTTGACCCACACGCGGCAGTTGCGGCAGGAACCGAAGAGATTCTTTTTAACATTTTTGAAGGCTTATTAAAGTACGATGAAAAAGGTAATTTGATCGACGCGGTAGCCAGTGCGCACACAGCTTCGGATGATGGTAAGACTTATACATTCACCCTGCGGGATGGTGTGAAATTCCATGATGGCAGCACAGTTACCCTGGACGATGTTATATATTCGATCGAGCGCAGTGCTGATGTTGGAGTTTCCACATCAGCTTTTTTAAATATTGCAGAGATCAACAAGCTGGATGAGAAGACCATCGAGATCGTTCTGACAGAACCGGATACTGAGTTTCTGGCTTACATGACTACGGCGATCATCCCGGCCGGCAATGAAGATCCGGCTTCAAACGCCATTGGAACAGGTCCGTTCAAATATGTATCCCGTTCCCCGCAGGAAAATATCGTTGTGGAAAAATTTGACGAGTACTGGGGTGAACCGGCATATCTGGATCAGGTTACATTTAAAATTGTTTCCGATGCGAATTCCATTGTAACCAACTTAAAGAGCGGTGCCATTGACATGTATTCCCGTTTGACCACTGTGCAGGCAGACGAGGCATCTGAGGTCTGCGATATTTATGAAGGAACCATGAATCTGGTACAGGCAATGTATCTGAACAATACAGCAGAACCGCTGGATGATGTGCGTGTGCGTCAGGCACTGGCTTATGCGATCAACGAGCAGGAAATTCTGGATCTGACCAGTGATGGAAAAGGAACGATTATCGGAACCAGTATGATTCCGGCATTTGAAAAATATCATCTTCCGGAACTGGCAGATGCTTATCCGCAGGATGTGGAAAAGGCAAAAGAGCTGCTGACAGAAGCCGGTTTTCCGGATGGCTTTGATCTGACCATTACCGTTCCGTCCAACTACCAGCCGCATATTGATACGGCACAGGTAATTGTGGAACAGCTGAAAGCGGCAGGAATTAATGCAGAAATTCAGCTGGTCGAGTGGGACAGCTGGCTGTCTGATGTGTATACGAACCGGGAATATCAGGCCACTGTGGTTGGTGTGGATGCTTCTGTGCTGACACCGAAAGCGCTGATGGAGCGTTTTAACAGTGAAGCTGGAAATAACTTTATCAACTACAGCAATGAAGAATTTGATGCACTGTATGAAAAGGCAGCGTCCACTACAAATGAGGAAGAGGTAACCGAGAGCTATATTGCAATGGAAAAGCTGCTGTCTGAAGATTGTGCAAATGTTTATATTCAGGATATGGCCAATCTGGTAGCTCTGAATAAAGAGTATGGCGGATATGAGTTTTATCCGATCTATGTTCTGGATATGGCTAAGATTTATGTGAGACAGTAGAAAAAGCATAGTGATAAAAGAAACACCTTCCGGGTGTGCGGGGGTGTCATAAAGAGGACAATAAAAAACACTCGCCGGGTGTACCAGGATGCCATATAAAAGGTATGAAAAAGGAAATACCCTTCGGGTGTACCGGAATGTCGTAAAAATGACAATAGAAAAGAAAGGAGGACGATCATGAAATACATTTTGAAAAAAACAGGAACTCTCATATTGACATTGTTAATCATTTCATTTTTGTCCTTCCTGGCTTTTCAGATCATACCAGGTGATGCGGCAATCTCCCGTCTTGGCACCGATGCCACACCGGAGCAGGTTGCAGCACTTCAGGAAGAAATGGGACTGAATGACCCCATTTTCGTGCGCTATTTTAACTGGCTGAAAGACTTTGTACGGGGCGATTTCGGTACGTCATACAGCTATAATATGCCGGTTTCCGAGATGCTGGCGGGTAAACTGCCCATTACCATTGTTCTGACCACCATATCCTTTTTACTGATTCTTGCGATTTCCATACCGCTTGGACTTTATACGGGAGCGAGAGAGGGCAGCAGAATCGATCGGGCGATCATGATGGCCAATCAGGTGCTGATGTCTGTCCCGGGCTTTTTCCTTGGAATCATTATCACAGCCACGCTTGGTCTGGGACTGAAGATTTTCACACCGGGTGCATACGTGTCCTATCGGGATGATTTGGGCGGATTTATCTATTATCTGATATTCCCGGCTATTGCTATCGCATTGCCAAAATGTGCTATGGGTGTAAAAATGCTGCGAAGTTCTGTGATTGGTCAGCTGCATATGGATTATGTCCGCACTGCCTACAGCAAAGGAAATGCACAGCGCAGAGTTATGTACCATCATGTTTTAAAAAATGCGTTGATGCCGGTGCTCACGTTCTGGGCATTGACCATTTCTGAGATTGTGGCGAACAGTATCATAATTGAGCAGGTGTTTACCATACCGGGACTTGGAAGTATGCTGATTCAGTCCATATCCAACCGGGATTATCCGGTGGTACAGGCTATTATTGTAATGGTAGCAGGTCTGGTGGTTGTTGTGAATTTCCTGGTCGATCTGTTATATACAAAAATTGACCCGCGTGTGACAATTGAGTAAATAATTAAGAGAAAATTACGTATTTGAGTTCCTTCTCTAAAGGCTCTGCATATAACTTCGATATGAGAAAATGTGAAATTGCAGAAAGATAGAAAAAGATAATAGATAATTGATAGAATAAGACAAAGGATATCACCCATGAAGAAAAAAAGAAGAGATCACAACTTAATCATCGGCGGTACCATCGCGGCAGCGATGGCTCTTTTCGTGCTCGTGGGTATATTCTGGACACCGTACGATCCGGATGCCATGAACGGATCTGCAAAATTTGCTGCGCCGTCCCTGCAGCATCTGTTCGGCTGCGATCAGTTTGGCAGGGATATATTCAGCCGTGTCTTAGAGGGCAGCGGCACCACATTTTTTGTGGCGGCATCTACCGTAATTTTAGGTGCAGGAATGGGAACGGTGATTGGGGTTCTGACCGGCTATTTTGGCGGCTGGTTTGATGAAATCCTTATGAGAATCAACGATGTCATTGTATCATTCCCCAGCATTTTGCTTGCGCTGGTTTTCATAAGTATTTTAGGCCCTGGCAAATATAATGTGATTCTTGCACTGGGCATTATATTCATCCCAAGTTTTGCCCGCCTGGTGCGAAGTGAATACATCAAAAATAAAAATCTGGATTATGTGGCCAGTGCCCGCCTCATGGGCGTGGGTAAGCTGCGCATCATGTTTGTGCACATTCTGCCGAATGCCATGCCGACCCTTCTGGCATCCGTTGCCATCGGTTTTAACAACGCGGTATTGGCGGAGGCTGGTATGAGTTATCTGGGAATCGGTGTGCAGCCGCCGGATGCCAGTCTTGGCCGTATGCTGTCCGAGTCACAGACCTATTTAGGCAATGCACCCTGGTGTGTTATTTTCCCGGGACTTGCGGTGATTTTGATGGTGCTGGGTGTGGGACTTTTAAGTGATGGGCTGCAGAAAACAGACTGATCCTTGTCCCTGGCCGGTTATTTCCGCAAACAAACAGGAAACAGACGAAATAAATGAGGATAACTTATGTTAAAAATCAATCATCTGAACATACAATTTCATGATACGGATCCGGTGACCGAGGCAGTCACCGATTTTTCTATGAAAATGAATCCCGGCGAAATCATCGGCATCGTTGGCGAGTCCGGTTCCGGCAAGACTATGACCGCCCTGGCCATGATGGGCCTTTTGAACCGCTATGCAAAAACCTCCGGCGAAATCTGGTTCCAGGATCGGAATCTCCTGGAATTAAGTCCGCAGGAATTGCAGAAGATAAGAGGAAAAGACATGGGCATGATCTTTCAGGAACCCATGACTTCCCTGAATCCGGTTCTGCGCATCGGGGAGCAGGTAGAGGAAAGTCTTCGGCTGCACGAAGAATTGTCAAAAGAAGAATACAAAAATCGTGCGCTTCAGATGATGCAGGCGGTGGAACTGCCGACTCCGGAGGAAATCTATAACAAATATCCTCATGAATTGTCCGGCGGCATGCGCCAGCGTGTGATGATAGCTTCCGCACTGATCTGTAATCCGGCTCTGTTAATTGCGGACGAGCCCACAACGGCGCTGGATGTGACCATTCAGAAACAGATCATCCAGCTCTTAAAATGGGTAAATCAGAAGCGCGGAACAGCGATTATGTTTATTTCCCACAATCTGGGTGTGGTGCAGGAACTCTGCGACCGGGTTGTGGTCATGTATAAAGGAAAAATCATGGAGGAAGGCTCTATTGGCGACGTGTTCCGCAGTCCGAAGGATGATTACACAAAACGTCTTCTGGATGCTATACCAACCCGGAACCATTCCCTGCGGAGGAGGAGATAATTTGAGTACGATCTTATCATTAAAAAATGTGAACAGCTGGTATAAGATAAAATCAAATAATCCGTTGCGATCCGGTGTGAAAAAGAAAAAACAGGTGCTGAAAGATGTCACATTTTCTATGAAGGAAGGCGAAATCCTGGGTCTTGTAGGGGAGAGTGGCTGCGGAAAATCCACGCTGGCAAAAGTAATCCTGGGTTTTGTCAAAGATATTGAAGGAACGGTGGACCGTGGAACTGATCAGATGCAGATGATTTTTCAGGATCCTTACGGTTCTTTAAATCCCCGGAAGAAAATAGGCTGGATTCTGGAAGAACCGCTGCGCATGCAGGGAGAGATCAGCAAAGAGCTGCGTCGTCAGAAAGTGGAAAAAATGCTGAAAAAAGTAGGGCTGGATCTGTCTTATTATGACCGTTATCCCCGTGAACTGAGCGGTGGTCAGAGACAGCGCGTCAGCATTGCTATCGCATTGATTCAGGGCAGCAAGCTGATTCTTGCCGACGAACCGGTATCGGCGCTGGATGTGACCATACAGAAACAGATCATGGAGCTGATGCTGTCTCTGCAGGAAGAAATGGGTCTGTCTTATCTCTTCATATCCCATGATCTGAACGTGATTTACCAGATGTGCGACCGCGTGATGGTTATGAAAAACGGGCGCATCGTGGAAATCGGTGATGTAGAACAGGTTTATAATAATCCAAAGTCGGATTACACAAAAAAATTATTGGAAGCCAGTTGTTAATATGTTATAATTAATCTATGCGGGGATAATTGCGCAAAAGTAAAGGCGATGTAAAAACAGGCCCCGGGGATTTGAGGTCTGTTTTGCAGAGAATGCCATATTACAAAATAAAATTATACTGAGGTGCATATGAAAAGAGTACTTTTGAAATTAAGCGGTGAAGCGCTTGCCGGCGATAAAAAGACCGGATTTGACGAAGCGACTTGTATCAGGGTTGCAAAACAGGTAAAAGAACTGGCAGATCAGGGTATGGAGATCGGTATCGTGATCGGAGGCGGCAACTTCTGGAGAGGAAGAAGCAGCGAAAACATTGACCGTACAAAAGCAGACCAGATCGGCATGCTGGCTACGATTATGAACTGTATCTATGTGTCTGAAATTTTCAGAAGTCAGGGCATGAAAACTGCTGTACTGACTCCGTTTGAATGCGGTTCATTCACAAAACTGTTTTCCAAAGACCGTGTCAACAAATATTTTGAGCATGGTATGGTAGTATTTTTTGCAGGCGGTACAGGTCATCCCTATTTCTCAACCGATACAGCAACCGTACTTCGTGCCATTGAGATCGAAGCAGAGATGATTCTTCTGGCAAAATCCATCGACGGTGTATATGACAGCGATCCGGCTGAAAATCCGGATGCCAGGAAATACAAAGAAGTGACCATTGATGAAGTGATCGACAGGAATCTGAAAGTGGTAGATATGACCGCATCGATCCTGTGCAGAGAAAACAGGATGCCGATGCTTGTTTTCGGACTGAATGAGGAAAACAGCATTGTAAATGCTGCCAAAGGAATGATTAACGGTACTGTTGTGACCGTATAAGGAGCAGGAGGATATATAAATGGACGCAAGAATTCAGGTATATGATGACAAAATGACAAAAACAATGAGCAATCTGGAGTCAGAACTTCAGACCATCCGTGCAGGCCGTGCAAATCCGCATGTACTGGACAAGATCACAGTAGATTACTACGGAGCACAGACCAGCCTTCAGCAGGTTGCAAACATTACCGTGCCGGAAGCACGTATGATTCAGATTCAGCCGTGGGAATCTTCTCTGATCAAATCAATTGAGAAAGCAATCCTTGTTTCCGACATCGGAATTAATCCGAACAACGATGGAAAAGTGATCCGCCTCATATTCCCGGAACTGACCGAGGAACGCAGAAAAGATCTTGCAAAAGATGTTAAGAAAAAAGGCGAGGCTGCAAAGGTAGCCGTTCGAAACATTCGCCGTGATGCGAACGATGCGCTGAAGAAACTGGGCAAGAGCGCAGATGTATCTGAGGATGAAGTAAAAGAACTGGAAGATAAAGTTCAGAAGATGACAGACAGCTACATCAAAAAAATTGAAAAAGCTGTAGAAGAAAAATCCAAGGAAATTATGACTGTATAAAGAACTGGGGGGCTGTTCAGATGCGGACCGGGAGTCTGTGATTCTGTGCAGCCTTTTCTGTTAAAAATGTTTTAACATGTTGGATGAAAGGAAGATTTGTATGAAAGCACCTGAGCGTGTACCGCAGCATATTGCGATCATTCTGGATGGAAATGGCAGATGGGCGAAAAGCAAAGGCATGCCGCGCCATTACGGTCATATAAAAGGCTGTCAGAATCTGGAAAAGATCTGTGATATCGTAAAGGATATCGGTGTAAAATATCTGACCGTGTATGCTTTTTCCACAGAGAACTGGAAACGTTCCAAAGAAGAAGTGGATGGTCTGATGGATATTTTCCGCAGCTATCTGAAAAAATGTAAGAAGAGCGCATTAAAAAATAATATGCGTATTCGTGTGATAGGAGATCCGTCCGCATTTCCGGAGGATCTGCAGAAGAGTATCGCGGAACTGGAAGAGTATTCCAGTCAGTTTGATTCCATTTATTTTAATATTGCGCTGAATTATGGAAGCCGTGATGAGATCAGCCGTGCAGTCCGTCGTATGGGCGTGGAGGTAAAAAACGGAAATCTGGACCCGGAACAGATTACGGAAGAGACCATTTCCGATTATCTGGATACGGCAGGAATACCGGACCCGGATCTTATGATCCGAACCAGCGGAGAGCAGCGTTTGTCCAATTTTCTGATGTGGCAGCTGGCTTATACGGAGTTTTATTTCACCGATGTACCCTGGCCGGATTTTCATAAAAAGGAATTAATCGAGGCTATTGAAAAATATAATGCAAGGGACAGAAGATACGGCGGTGTGAAGGAGGAATAATATTATGTTTAAGACACGTTTGCTGAGCGGAATCGTACTGGTACTGGTGGCACTTTTGACTATCATCAGCGGCGGCCCGATTCTCTTTATGACACTGTTATGCATCTCACTGATCGGTATGCAGGAGCTGTATCGGGTCATGGGTGTGCAGAGCGGAAAATTCAATCTGCTTCAGGCAGCGGGATATCTGGGTATCCTTTTATATTATGTATTGATTTATTTCGATTTGGGTCAGTATGGTGAACTGGCGCTGATCGCTGCACTGGTTCTGATTATGTTCGTCTATGTATTTACATATCCGAAATACCATGCAAATCAGATCATGGCAGCCTTTCTCGGTATTGTATATGTGGGTGTAATGCTTTCCTATATCTATCAGATACGTATGCTGCCGGACGGAAAAATTCTGGTTTGGCTGGTGTTCATCTGCTCCTGGGGCTGCGATACCTGTGCATACTGTGTGGGTATGCTCATCGGAAAGCATAAAATGGCTCCGGTGCTAAGTCCGAAAAAATCTGTGGAAGGTGCAGTCGGCGGTGTGGTTGGCGCCGCATTGATCGGTGTTGCTTATGCAGCGGTGTTCGGTAAAGATATGGTTGTTTATGCTGTGATCAGTGCAGCCGGTGCTCTGATATCCATGGTTGGCGATCTGGCGGCATCCGCAATCAAAAGAAATATGAATATCAAAGACTACGGAACGCTGATCCCGGGTCACGGTGGTATTCTGGATCGTTTTGACAGTGTGATTTTTACCGCGCCGATTATATATTTCCTGGCCACATTATTTATCGGATAAGCAGATTGATGAATAATAAGTACAGAAGTAATTGTTTAGAAGGTGCCATTCACAAATTCGCACCTTCTGAACAGTTACGAACAGAATAGGATATCTGGAAAGAAGTCAGCTCATGAATATGGGAAATTTTCAGAATCAATCTGTGTAAAAACAGTTGATCGTTTTATGTGATAAGGAGAACAATATGAAAAAAATAGCGATTTTGGGTTCTACCGGTTCCATCGGAACCCAGACCCTTGACGTGGTGAGAGCCAATGGCGATATACAGGTTCTTGGTTTAAGTGCCGGACGCAGCATTAAGCTGCTGGAAGAACAGATCCGCGAATTTTCACCGAGGCTGGTGGCTGTATGGGATGAAGATGCGGCAAAACAGCTGGCTGTGAATGTTGCCGATACGAATACGAAAGTGGTATCCGGTATGGATGGTCTGATGGAACTGGCCAGAATGGAAGAAGTGGAGATTCTGGTTACGGCCATTGTTGGTATGATCGGTATCCGGCCCACCATGGAAGCCATCAAAGCAGGCAAAGACATTGCGCTGGCAAACAAAGAGACGCTGGTGACTGCCGGTCATCTGATCATGAAGCTGGCAAAAGAACATAATGTAAAGATTCTTCCGGTGGACAGCGAACACAGCGCAATTTTTCAGTGTGTGCACCAGGAGGAACGAAAAGGAATCGAAAAACTGCTGATTACCGCATCCGGCGGACCGTTTCGTGGTATGAAAACGGCAGATCTGGAAAAAGTAACAGTAGAGGATGCACTGAAACATCCGAACTGGGCCATGGGACAGAAGATTACGATCGATTCGGCTACACTGGTAAACAAGGGACTGGAAGTAATGGAGGCAAAGTGGCTCTTTGATATGGATATTGACCACATTCAGGTGGTGGTTCAGCCGAAGAGTATCATTCATTCTATGGTGGAATTCAAAGATGGCGCTGTAATGGCACAGCTTGGAACTCCGGATATGAAGCTTCCGATCCAGTATGCACTGTATTATCCGGAACGTCGGTTCCTGGCCGGTGATCGTCTGGACTTTTCCGCATTGAGCCAGATCACTTTTGAAAATCCGGATATGGATACCTTCCTGGGACTGCCGATGGCCCTGGAAGCAGGAAGAATCGGCGGAAGTATGCCCACGGTTTTCAATGCGGCAAATGAACGCGCAGTAGCGCTTTTCCTTCAGAAGAAGATCGGATTTCTGGATATTTACCGGATTATCCGTGATTCCATGGATGCCCATGAGGTGATTGCAGATCCGCAGCTGGAGGAGATTTTGGAGACGGAACAGAAGACTTATGAAAGAATAAATGCAAGGTGGTAGTATGAGTATAATTATTGCGGTTCTCATCTTCAGTGCCATTATATTGTTCCATGAACTGGGACATTTTCTGCTGGCGAAGATGAATGGAATTGTGGTTACGGAATTTTCTCTCGGTATGGGACCGAGAATTCTGAGTTTTGAAAAAGGGGGAACCCGCTATTCGTGGAAACTTCTGCCCTTCGGCGGTTCCTGCATGATGCTGGGTGAGGACGGAAGCGAAGATGAGGAAGGGGCTTTTAATACAAAAAGACCCGGCCAGAGGATTGCAGTCATTGCAGCCGGTCCCATTTTTAACTTTATTCTGGCCTTTGTGGGGGCTGTGATCATCATCAGCCTCGTGGGTTATGATCCGGCAGAAGTGATGGTGGTGGAAGAAAGCAGTCCGGCAGCCGAAGCGGGATTGATGGAAGGCGATGTCATTACTGAGTTTCAGGGCAAAAACATTGATATAGCCAGAGATGTGACTATTTATACCAATCTTACCGGTGTGGAGCCGGGAGAGCTGGTAGAGATGACGGTAGAACGAGACGGGGAGGAGATCGATCTGTCTTTTACACCGGCTACTTATGAGCGGTATATCCTTGGATTTACCGGCGCATACGATGATGACCGTGTTCAGATCACAGAACTGGTTGAAGGGTATCCCATGAGTCAGAGCAAGGTTCATGAGGGGGATTATCTGACCAGCATCAATGGTTACTATTTTGAATCTTATGAAGACTGGAGCAATTACCTGACGGAAAATCCGATGACGGATGAGCCGGTGACCATCACATATGAGCGGGACGGTCTCAGCTATGAGGAAACACTGACGCCTGAGGCTACGACAAGCATGTCCATGGGATTCAGCTATAATATAGGCCGTGTAAAAACCAATGCAGTCGGTGTGCTGAAATACAGTGTGATAGAAATCAAATACTGGATCAAAACAACGCTCCAGAGCATTGGAATGCTTATAACAGGACATTTTGGTCTGGATGATATGTCCGGCCCGGTGGGAGTGGTTGATGTCATTGGAGATACTTATGAAGAGGCAAAATCAGAAGGCACGATGATGGTTGTCCTGAATATGCTGAATCTGGCGGTTCTGCTGTCTGCGAATCTGGGAGTTATGAATCTGCTTCCGCTTCCGGCACTGGATGGAGGCCGTCTGGTATTTTTGATCATTGAGGCCATCCGCGGAAAAGCCATCGATCGGGAAAAAGAGGGCATGGTTCATTTTGTGGGATTGATGCTTCTTATGATCTTGATGGTGGTTGTTATGTTTAACGACATACAGAGATTGTTTTAAAAGAATAAGAGTAACGATTCAGAAGAACCATTCACAAAATGCCGGAATATACTTATTGGCTAAACCCCAAATTTGGGCTGGTCATTTTGAAGCAGGAATGTAGTTACGAGGGGCTGGCACACGGACTGATTTTTAGTCGTGCGCCAGCCCTTCGTGTGTTTTGATTTATCAATTATTGTAAACACAGATACCTTGGATTTGTCTGAGAATGATTCGAGGTTTGCTGTATCACTTATTGAAAATGAGAAAGTATTAACGGAAAAGTAAAAAAGTTTTTCATGCAATATGATTCTATGAAAAGAATATCAGACCAGTCCATGGCATATGAATATCATAAAGCGCATTTTGAGGTGGACAGTATGTATGCACCTTTTCGAGCAGCACAAAATGAGCGGGTGGATCGTGGACTTTTGCAGGTAAATGTATTGGCAAATATCAGGAATCGTCCCATTGAGAACGCACGTATCAGCATTTCCTATACGGGGGAGCCGGGCCGGGTAATTGAGGAACTGGTGACAAACAGTGAGGGTCAGTCGCCGACGATCGAACTTCCCACACCGCCTATAGAGTACAGTATGTCTCCGTCAGAATACCAGCCCTATTCGGAATATACCGTGCGGGTGACAGCAGAAGGGTATGCGCCGGTAGATATATCGGGAACCGAACTTTTGCCGGAAGTGAAAGCTCTGCAGCCGGTGCGAATGGATCCGTTGGAGCCAAACGAGCAGTATGAGGATATTGTGATTCCGGCCCACACGCTGTTTTATGATTATCCGCCGAAAATACCGGAAGATGAGATAAAACCAACCAATCAGTCCGGTGAGATCGTTCTGAGCCGCGTTGTGATCCCGGAATATGTGGTGGTTCACGATGGAACGCCCGGAGACAATACAGCCCAGAACTACTGGGTGCGTTACCGGGACTACATCAAAAATGTGGCATCCAGTGAGATCTATGCTACCTGGCCGGATTCTACGATTCGGGCTAATATCCTTGCAATTATGTCGTTTACGCTGAATCGCGTCTATACAGAATGGTAGGGAGTACAC
>JAXJSH010000117.1:0-11445 GCA_036310185.1 Lachnospiraceae bacterium
CTTTTGCAGCCATCAGGACAGGGGTATCGGTGATTCCATTGGCCAGTTTTGCAATTGTATTGCCGGTGCAGGGGAAGAGGACGAGAATGTCCAGCAGACTGCCGGGGCCGATGGGCTCTGCTTCTGATATGGTCAAAAGAGGTTTGTTTCCGGTTATTTCTTCCGCCTTTTTCATGAAGTCTTCGGCCTTTCCGAAGCGGCTGTCAATGGTCTGGGCGGCATCGGAAAAGATGGTCTGAACATTGGCTCCTGCATCGACCAGCTTCTGAAGCTCTCTGAATACTTTTTCGTAGGTGCAAAAAGAGCCGGTAAGGGCTACGCCAACATGTTTTCCGGTCAAAGACATTTTGAATCCTCCTTTAAAATGTTTTCAATGGTTTCCTTTATGGCTCCGGCCGATGAGGCGGGCGCATATTTACCCGGAAGACCGGGACACAATACTGCGTTGACGCCAAGCTTTTCGGCAGAAGCAAAATCTACACCGCCGGGTGCTGAGGCGATATCAATAATCGTGACGGTGCTTTTCAGTTTTGCAAGAATATCGGAAGTTATCACAGTTGACGGGATGGTATTGAATATAAAATCGAATTCTCCGGCGCAGGTTTCAAAGTCTTCCAGGCTGCCGGTCCGGGCACCGAGGAGAGCTGCTTCGGCACGGTCTCTTTCTTTTCTTGCGGCAGCATACAGGCGGCAGAACATTCCTTTTAAATAACAGGCAAGGGTGCGGCCGCATTTCCCGTAGCCCAGAATGGCACAGGAACTTTGATGCAGGTTAAGGGGACTTCTTTTTATGGCTTCACAGATGGCACCCTCTGCGGTGGCAATGCTGTTAAAAAGAGCGAGAGATGAGATTTCCATCAGATCAAAAACACGTACCCCTTTCTCCCGGGCTGCGGTTTTAAAATCTTCCGGTATGCATCCGCCGAAGAAGTATTGGCCGGAATGCAGATCGGAGAGAAGCTGGTTTACAGGCAAGTCTTTATCTAAAACAGACTGATTCAGAAAAGTTCCTTTTTTGCAAAAGGGAATCGGACAGATTATGCAGGCGGAAATGCGGCAGATTTCTTCCGGGGAGTCCATGGCGGTTACGGAAGAGAGACCGGTACAGCGGCGCGCATCCAGGGGGGCGCAGAGCGCGTAGTGGCAGACCCGGTTTTCTTTGTTTGCCAGCTTTTCAGCAAGATATACCTGACGCAGATCACCGCCGATGACCGCATAGTCGTAGGGAAATGTCATTTAAAAACTCCTGAAAAGCAAGTTTCTTTATGTTATGCGAAGGGGGAAAAAAGTGTTATTAAAAAAGAGACAGGCAAAGGGCGGAAACTGCTGAAAATGATCTGTAGAAACTTTTTTTAAAAATTTTTAAAATCAGTGCAACATAATCCGAAGATACGGAGTGTTATTAATGTAAGCAGTTAAACAAGAGCGCTCAAATCTTTTTTAACACATCAAAATAAACCCGAAATTGCAGGGATATGTTTTGAAAGATTACAGGGAAAATGAAATAAAGAAAAAATATGATTTTTTTAACATTCTATGTGATATTTTGCCGTTTCAAAACGTTCTTATATTAGAAAGGCCTTTCAAAACAGGAGGAACAGTTTGGAAACGAAGGAATATGAACGTCTGACATCCGCTTATCTGGACTGCATATACAGGGTGGCAATCAATGGCTGTAAGAGCTATACAGATGCAGAGGATGTTGTACAGAATACATTTATCAAGTTATGGGAAAAAGAAAACAGGTTTGAAAATGACGATCATGCAAGAAAATGGCTGATCAGGGTAGCCGTCAATGAATGCAACAGTTTTTGGCGTTCCCCCTGGAAACGGCATACGACATCTCTGGAAGAACTGCAGCAGGAGCCGGCATTTTCTTCGCCTGAAAAAAGTAATCTATATTATGCAGTGAGAGAATTGCCGGCAAAATATCGGCAGATTGTGCATCTTTATTATTTTGAAGATTACAGTACAAAGGAAATTGCAGAGATTATGAAACTTTCTGAAACTGCGGTTCAGACCAGGCTGCTTCGTGCCAGACAAAAACTCAAAGAAAAATTAAAGGAGGATGGCAAATGAGTGATGAAATAAAACTGAAAAATGATTATCAGGATACATTCAATGAGGTACATGCTCCTGGGGCGTTGTCCAGAAAGGTGATGAATATGTCAAAAACAGAAAATAAGAGAACCGCGGCATCATATGTGAAAAAAGTGGGAGCAGCAGCGGCAGTTGCTCTGGCAGTATTGGTTGGAGGAAATGGAATTGTATATGCAGCAACAGGAAACAGCCTTTTGAAAACGGTAAAAGTGTATTTTAATGGCTCCGGTTATGAAGTCGACCTGGAAGAAAAGGTGGATGATGATGGTGTTGTTTATTATGAAGGAACCTTTGAGACAGATGATGCTGCAGGATCGATGATGATTACGGATGTTACCGAAGCAGCAGACGAACCGTATGAAGTTTCACAGTATGGCGTTTTAGAATATACACCGGACGTAGTTGAAAAAGATGGAAAGTATTATCTGGTTGACGGCAGTGTCGAAATTGACATTACAGAAGATTTAGAAGATGGAAAAGCATCGGGTTCCTATGAGAAAGACGGGCTTGTCTATGAATATGAGGTGTCCGGTGAAGAAGGCTCCTGGAGCATTGGTATTTCCAATGAAGAATGAAATGAATAGTAGTTATTAAAAATAAGTAGTAAGAAGAAATATCCATCGGAGTGACATTCTTTAGTAAAATAGAATCTAAAGAAATGTTCAGATATCGTACTAATGAACAAAGAGTATCCAGGTGAGGATTTGCGGTATAGTTCTCTATATCAGAAATTGTGCGTAAAGAAATATGTACCTGCTCTGCTAATGAATTTTGCGAAAGATTACGTCGCAGGCGCTCCTCTTTCACCAAGTCTCCCAAAAGTTTTTTAACCATCATTCGTCACCTCACTTAATTCTTACATTGTAACGCATACACGCAATATATTAAATGCGTCATAATGCGTGATAATATGCAATGTATTGCGTTAGAAGTGAAATCGAATCATGGATAGAAGAAAATGTTGGAGACAGGATGCTTCTGTATATGATGATTATATTTTAATGTAAGGAAATAGGGTAGAGGAATCTGCGAGGGCGTAAAAAATCTTGTGTCTATGAAAAATGAATTTTTCTGATAAGAATTAGATATGTAGAAATATGTTGTCATATTTATGATTTCTTTGTTGTCGAATCAATCTTTCTATTTACAGTATAACCATCTGTCGGGGAACTATACATGTTTTTTTGATTTTTTGCATGACAAAAAGGCATTGTAGTTATTGCCTTTTTCGTGGGCGCTGCCCACACCCGACCTCTGGAATAGAATAGGGAATATCTGGCAATAATACGAATGCCGACGGAATAGGTGCAGGAATGGCATGCTTTGGGTGTGCAGCCGTTCCTGCTTTTTCTTTTTTACAGATATTCTGTAATCCGCTCTCCGTACAAGACGATCAGCTGGTTCAGAACCTGGTCCCAGTTCCTGTACCGCTGCGTCCATTTTTTTACTATATTTTCACTGGCAAGATACAGCATCTTTTCCAACGCAGTATCACTTGGAAATACGCTTTTTGTTTTGGTCACCTTCCGATACTGACGATTTAACCCCTCAATGATATTTGTGGTATACATGATACGACGGATATCTTCAGAAAACTGGAAGAAGGAACTGACATCTTCCCAGCTATTTTCCCAGTTGCTGATGGCATAGGGATATTTTCTGCCCCATTTATCTTTTAAGGATTCCAGCTCTGACAGAGCGGCCGTTTCAGTTGGAGCATTATACACTGCCTTAAAGTCAGATGAGAACTTTTTCAGGTCATTGTAATTTACATATTTAAAAGAATTACGGAGCATATGGATCACACATCTCTGGATCTGGGCATGTGGAAAAACCGCCTGTATTGCATCTTTAAAGCCCGGAAGGCCATCCACACAGAAGAAGAATACATCTTTTACGCCACGGTTTTTCAGATCATTGAGCATTCCCAGCCAGAACTTACTGGTTTCATTTGCCCCAACCGTAATACTCAGGATATCTTTATAACCTTCAACAGTAACACCCAGTACGACATATGCTGCACGGTTCAGAATCCGGCCGTCTTCACGCACTTTATAATGAATACAGTCCATAAAGACAAAGGGATAGACCGGATTCAATGGCCGGGACTGCCACTCTTTTACCTGCGGAAGGATCTTATCTGTAATCTTGCTTACCATTTCTGCTGATAATTCAATTCCGTAAAGATCCTGAAGCTGGTCGTGGATATCACGGGTGCTCATTCCGCGTCCATACAAGGAAATAACTTTTTCTTCAATACCAGAAATATCTCGCTGGTACTTTGGGATGAGTTTTGATTCAAACTCACCATTCCGGTCTCTTGGTACATCAATCTGGAATTCCCCATACTGACTTTTTAGATTTTTTGTAGAATATCCGTTTCTTTTGTTGGTGGTCTGCACGTCACCTTTACGATTTTTTTCATAACCAAGAGCAGCGTCCATCTCTGCTTCCATAAGTTCCTGAAGAATATCCTTAAAACTGTCTTTCAGAAGACTGTACACGTCAGCAACGCTGTTAATGTTGTTTTCAGATATAATCTGTCGAATTTGTTCTTTTGCTACTGGCATAAAAAATACTCCTTTTCGATAAGAATTTACATATCTGAATTCTTACCAAAAAGGAGCCATTTTTTACCAAAAACACAAACTAATTTACACTACCGAATCTGCTGTATTTCCTTATTTTTTTCGTGAAACCGCCATTTTATTGACGGATAAGCATTTTATATATTAGTAGACTAAGACTTCCCATACCTAAAATAGGATTCGCACCTTGAAAATTCAATATTTCAGCTAACAAAATAACGAATTATGCCGTCACAGTCTCTGGATGAAGTGCATTACGCAGATATTCCGGCAGTCTTGCCTCAAAATCAACAGTAAAAGCAATCAGCTGCTCATCACTGAGCTTTAAGATTTCCTGAAGGCTTGCCATTAAGGCATCCATCAGGATGCCAAGTGATCTGCTGAAAGTAATGTCTGCCATTTCATCAACAAGGAAGAAGAACAACTCACCAAGAGTTCTCTGGTCTTCATTTTGACGTTGTTCCATTGCAAGTAACATATATCTGGTAAACACAATGGCCACGTGAGCTGTCAGTGCATCATAAGATAAACTATGACATTCCCCAATCAGGTTCAGCATGGATTTACAGGTTTTAAAGAAAACTTCAATCTGCCAACGCTTTCCATAAATACGGATGATTTCTTCTTCGGAAAGAGTCGTATCTGTACAGATAAAAGCCAGCCAGTCCTTACGGTTCGTTTTGTTTCTTACACAAACGATCTTCGCAGGAATCGGATTCTCTTTTCCTACCATAACGTCAACGGAAAGCAGATACCTTGATCTGCCACGGCGCTTTTTGTTTCGGGAATAGATTTCTTTGATATTCAGCTGTTTACCACAGTATGCATATTTGATCCGGCTGCTTTTCTTGATCATAGCAATCACGTCTATACCTTTTGAGTGAATGGTTGTGATTTGTGCCGGATTGGAAAACCAGGAATCAAACAGAACATAATCCGCTTTCAGTCCTGCACTGAGGGCAGTATCCAACAGGGTCATCATTGCTTCCGGTGCCTTTGTCTGAGCAAGCTTGCGTCTTTTTCCTGCAAGAGTTCTGTTATCAAAGTTCTTTACCGGACCGATGATATTTGTATCTTTTGCAGATGCCAACAGGCAACTGTTTACCGGAATCAGTGTATTTCCATCACTCCAGCTTAAGGTAAGCATCCGAAATCCTTTTTTGAAATGCATATCGGTGTGGTCGAAAACCTTTGACCCCAGTTCTGTTTTCTTACAACTGGTACGATTAAAAAGGCTGTCATCAATGATGAAAACATTTTTCCTTTTATCATCCGTCAGATTTTTGAGATCATTATTTACGATATCAGCAGCAAGAAGAGAAGTAAAACGGAGCCAGTTTGTTTTTGCCGAATTAAGGAAACGATAAAAAGTGTTCTTTGAAAAATCTTCCTTAAAAGAGCCGGTTCGTTGCTGCATATACATACTTCTTCCGACAAAAATGTTACTGAGTTTGTAACGGAGCAGAGAAACAGGTGAAACACCTTTTTCTTTCATTCCATTACATCTGGCAAGAAGCTTGCCAACATGATGTTTCGAAAAAAATCTCTGAACACAGTCAATTAAAGCTTTCTCATCAAAATGGTTTTGTGGTATACTGGACATGGCATAAATCTCCTCTGTAAAAATGGTTTCTAGTCAATTCCATTATACCAAACGGAACAGGTTTATGCCTTTTTTATTGGCTGAAATATTGAATTTTCAAGGTTCAACACACCGTATCGGTGTGGGAAGTTTCAGTTAGTAGAATATAGGTAATTGCGAACTCGTTTCGCAATTACCTAGTAAGTAAAAGGAATTGCTATGATAAAATTAGAAAAACGGCAATAAATAAAAAAAATGCCGAAATTCTAATGGAAGGAGTGAGAATGTGATGATTGAAAATGTTATATACAAATTTGACGCGAATCAGATTTTCACGAAAGAAGATTTCCGCAGAGCTGTCCACGAGAAAAATAGTGATTATAAAGAAAGCTCCATTAACTGGTTGTTAGGGAAACTGAAATCAGAGTATAAAATCATTAAAATCAGCAAGAATGCATACTGCAGGATTGAGGGAAAGCGTTTTGAATATCGGTATCCCTATTCTGAAGAATTATGCTTAATTGTAAAAGAAATTAAAGATGAATTTCCGCTACTTGATTTCCAAGTTTGGGAACTGGTACAGTTAAATGAATTCGTCAATCACCAGCTTGCACATAACACACTATTTATTGAAGTTGAGGAAATGTTGGAAGAATCTGTATTTGAATTTTTAAAAGAAAAACATGTAGGGGTATTATTAAAACCAGATGTGAAGGAGTATTACAAATATAGAGAACCTGATAATACGATTGTAATTCAAAAAATGGTTACAGAGGCACCAGCGGCGATTAAAGGAACGAACTTTTCCCGTCTTGAAAAAATTCTTGTGGATGTTTTAAAGGATAAACTGGTAGGAAGTATGATTGATGAACGTGAATGCTCTACAATTTTTGAAGATAGTTTTGCAAGATATGCATTGGATGTTTCAAGGATATACAGATATGCGTCCAGAAGGGGCGCAGGAAAAAAAGTAAAAGATATGATGGAAAAAATATGGTGTTAAATCCATCTGAACAAAGGAGAAGAATATGCTTCTAAAAGACAATTTTAATATGGAAAATGTACAGCGCTTACGTGATTTGACAGGCAGAGATCCGAATCTGTTGGAAAGAGTAGTTTATGCTTTCGGGTTGTTGGAAGCAATCAAACAGGCAGGTCTTCCCTTTATATTTAAGGGAGGAACCAGTCTGATGCTTCTGATGGAGCATCCTATGAGATTGTCAACGGATATTGATATTATCGTAAAGCCTGGTACAGACATTGATTATTACATACAGGAAGCTGCAAAAATATTTCCGTTCTTAAAATGTGAGGAACAGGTAAGAATCGGAAAAAACAATATTGAAAAAAGACATTTTAAATTTATATATAAGTCTCCGGTCCGGGACAGTGAATTTTATATTTTACTGGATGTGGTTTTCGCAGAAAGTCCTTATGCACTTTTGACAGAAAAAGAAATCTGTAATGAATTATTGCTGGTAGAAGGACCCGAAGTATATGTAACGGTTCCAACGGCAGATTGCATTTTAGGCGACAAACTGACAGCATTTGCATCGCATACAACAGGGGTCACGTTTGGCAAAGAACTTGAGATCATCAAGCAGTTGTATGATGTGGCTAATCTCATTGATGTTATGACAGACCAGAAACTTCACCATAAACAGTTTTTATCGTTGTCTGTCTAAGGCCTTTATGGCGATATCTGCTTTTACCCCGTTCTTTCATCAGCATCTGATCATATCGTTCCAGGAACTCCTTTGTAAACTGCTGACCAATCTGGCAGATCCATTTATAAATATTTTTCTCCAACTCCTTGAAAGTAACTCCATTTTCAGCTATCATAGTTTTCATCATACAGACTCCTTATGTTTTTTCTGGACAATTAAACAATAAGATAAATCTGTATGATTTGGAAGAGGTTTCGACCTCTTCCTTTTATTTTTGCCAACTATAATTTTACTCTAAGTAAAAATTGGGAAAAGCAAAAGAGCCGTCCAGATCTTGTAGCGGTTTTCTTTTTTTATATCAGATAATGTTATATTATAAACAATTTACAAGCGTCTTGTTATCTTGTTCAAACGCCTAAAGAAGTATAACAGTTGCAATACATATAAAATGGTTACAATTATTGAAGATTCCGTCTGTTAAACAGGTAGAAGCCCAAGATATATGTTATTAAACACTCTATTGTATCTGATATAATAAACTCCAAATGATAAGGAATATTTTTCAATATAAGAGAATTATTAGATTTGTCGGCTTGTTTTTCGTGCAACATATAGGATACGTAACATGATTGTGCATATGGAGAGGCAAATAAATGTATATTGTGTGCGACTCTTTTGGTTCCTTCGATATATAGGGGGTTATCCCGAATTTCACCATCTACGCTAAATAGAGTAGTCTGTGCCGGTTGGTTTAAACTTCGTACCGTTTCATTACCTCCATAAAGAAGAAATAGAGTTACAGCCATTACAAAGAAGATGGAAATAATTCTATGATTGATAAGTATAGATAATACTGTAGAAATTATTGTTACAGTCGAAATAATCATAAGGGTAATAATTAAGTTTATAAAAAAATCTGTGCTGAATATATCTGTATCATATTTTTGCATTATTCCTAAAATTATAATAGATATTGTATCAATTAAGAATAATATCATTCCTTCTATTATTCCGACAATAATTTCAGTCTTGTAAAATATTGATTTACTAAAACCGCAAAATAGCTTATTATTGATAGTTCTGTTATCTAATTCTTGAATTAGTTGTAAAGATACATTTACTGCAATACATAAACATATAATTGCTGTTTTATTAAAAAGAAAGTATGTGGTATCGACTTCAAAGCCAAATACAGACCCGATGACTTCCAGATAATTATAGATCAATAAGAATATAATTTCGCCAATGAATATTATGGATGACAATCTTCTTGATAATTCCGCTTGTAATAATTTGCGCATGTTTTATTTCCTCCCTCTATTATTCGAACTTGTCAAAATAAAATTTTTCTAATGATTCATCAGATATCTCGTTAATTTGACATTCGTGAATTAAGTTTCCATCCTTAAGAAATCCTATGTGAGTGACAATTTTTTGCAATTCGTCGAGAATGTGGCTTGAAATTACCACAGTTACATGTTGCTTTTCGCTTAGTGTTTTGATTAAATTTCTAATCTGTCGTATTCCTGAAGGGTCTAAGCCATTTAACGGCTCGTCAAGAAAGAGTAAATCGGGTTGATTCGCAAGTGCTAAAGCAAGTCCTAATCGTTGTCGCATTCCAAGAGAATATCGAATTACAGGCTTATTGGTATCTTTTATACCAACCATTTTAAGAAGCTCTGCTGCGTTATATTTTGGAGTTTCTATCAGGGATAATTGATATTTTAAGTTCTTTTTTGCGGACCAGTATGGATAAACAGCTGGATTCTCTAATATGGCTCCGATTCTAATATTTTCATCCATTTCAATCTGCCCTGAAGTGGGGGATTGCAGTCCTAACAGTAGTCTCATCAGAGTTGTTTTTCCAGCTCCGTTATTGCCTATCAAACCATAGATTGATCCATTAGGAATATGAATTGATATGTTATTTAAAGCAATGGTGTCATTATACTTTTTTGTGATATTGGTTGTTGTTACAATATAGTTCATAAAGTCCCTCCCTTTAAATGTTTTGTTTCTTAAAGATATTTCTGCTCACAAAAATAATATTAATGGTGAGGATTCAGATAAGTAAAGCAAAGAGGCGTAAACAATGGATTTAATGGGATGTAAAGGCTATTTGACATAGCATAAACAGCACTTTGTTATGGTTATTTGATGATTGGGGGTACATTTAAATTTATAGATAAATTTTTAAGCTTGAAATGAATGGTAAAAATGTGAAAATAGTAGAAATTAAACATAAGAGTGGGTTTAAGGGACACAAAAAGAAAGTTTTTATATATACGTGTAACAGAAAATGCGGAGAATAAGTGGATGTAAAGCTGATTTGACATGGATGTAAAGGCCTGTTTGCTTGAGTGACTGGTGGAGATAGTGTAGATTTTGCTTGTAGCAAATATATTTTTGCTTATAGCAAATGCATATTTGAAATTTCAAAAGAAAAAGGAGAAAAACTAACTACTAACTATGAGAACATTAACAAGTGAAAAAGCACAGGAGATTAAAGCGGGTGCAGGACATTATCATTGGATATGTAGAGATGGTATTAACTTTACGAGTAAGGCATATAGTTCATATGCTGCCGCTGGTAAAGCAGCTGATGCTCACGTTGCAAAATACCCAGCTCATGCAAAAAAAGTTAGCGTGTTCTATTGTGAGAAGAGTAGTTGTCAGTAATACAACACTTGGTAAATAGGGTTGGATATTCCAACCCTATTTATATTATATACGAAAGACAAGGAGTTGATTATGAGAGGCTGTTTACAACATGATGAAAATGATTGTGGGTTAGCATGTATATTAACAATATGTAAGTTCTTGAAAATAAGTGTTGATGAAAAAAGTCTTAGAAAAAATATTTTTCTGGGAAACGAAGGTTTGAGTTTGTATGGAATAACAAGGGTGTTTAGTAATATAGGAATAGAATCTCTGGCAGTTGAAGGAACCAATACAGAGTTATTTGCCTTATTAGCTGAAGAAAAGAAACCGATCGTTATTATGATAAATGAAGACAATGAATGTCATTATGTTGTAATATATAAGGAGAATACAAAAAAGGTATTCTTATGGGATCCGAACAAAGGTAAGCGTATTGTTTCAAAAGAGTATTTTAATTTAATATGGTCAGGCTATGCTGTATATATTACAGAAGTATTAGAATATGAGAAAAGGGTAGTGTTAGGGCAGTCAGTATGTTGGAGTACATTGTTACAGCAGAAGAGGTGTCTTGTTGCATTGATGATATTTTCTATTATACTCATAGCAGTTAGTATGAGTACAACCTTTATGTACAAGAATATAATAGAACAAATCGAAATGGGAATTCAAGTTTTAACACCACAACTAGAAGGATTATTCATACTAATGGGTATGTTGTTGTTGATTACTTAAAATAGCATATTTATGATCTACTTGCCTGTCACCGAATTGCTCTGTATACTGTCATAAGACTACAGAAAGAAAAAAGTCCCAGAGCACCTTCCCTGCAAGTCGTGTACTCTGAGAC
>JAXJSH010000118.1:0-20560 GCA_036310185.1 Lachnospiraceae bacterium
CCCATGTAGGGAGCGACAGGCTGCTTTTGATTTGCTGACTTATTATCCGAAATTTAAATCAACGCTCCCATGTAGGGAGCTAAGATATTACGATAACTTATGATGATTCGGATCCAATTTCAATCCACGCTCCCATGTAGGGAGCGACGGTGTGCGACCTTCCCTAAATGGGTAAATACAAAGATTTCAATCCACGCTCCCATGTAGGGAGCGACCATGTTATCCCTCTTTTATTTTCCCTATCTTCTATTTCAATCCACGCTCCCATGTAGGGAGCGACTGCAAATATTCCTAAATAACATTTCTATTATTTAGATACTTTATACAAAATATAATAAAAATTCCCCTAAATCAAACATAATTGATCGTCTTTAGTAAATATTTTATATCAATCAATTACATTTTTTGGGTGCGAACCTCCCACGCATTTTATGTTCATATGAGGTTCGCACCAGAAAATCAGCATCATATTCTTTATATTTTTCTTATTACCTCTACCGTTTCGGGAATCTGATTTTCATGTATTGAGATATCATAGTCCGTATATTTTCTTGGATACACCACCCCTTCTTTTCTGTTTACTTCGATTGCATCAAATAACTTATATGCAGGGCAATCTCCCAGTTCCTTACTGTGCTTAAACACAATTAATTCTCTCACAGCCATTTTTCCTCTTGCTGCAGAATGATCATGTTCAAACATATTAATAATAGCTTCCCACAAAAGTTCCAGATCATCTTCTGTAAATCCGGTAACTTTTCTTGCCAAATTAGCCGAAACATATCCTTCCGCTCTGTACAGCGCATACGGAACAATTGATTTTCTTCCCATTTCTGTATTTTTATTTGCAGCATCCTTTTCTGTCGTAATTGCCACTCTGGTAAGCGTTATCTCCTGACTTCCAATCGTATCAACACTCCTTGCAAATCCAAGCTGTACCGGCCCTCTTACCTGTCCACAATTCAAGTGAGCCTTCACAAAGGTTGTCATAACAGCCCCAAATGTTCGAATATCATAAAAATTTGAACACATGAAATCTCTGATTTTTATATCAGCTTTCGGATCTTTTTTCTTTAACTCTTTTGTATCATCCACTCCAATATATGAAAGCGCCTCGCTATCGCTCCGGTTCAATGGCACGTCCTCTTTAATATAAATTCTATATCCCTCTTCGCCTTCTTTAACAGTTTCTATGTAATTCCGAATTTTTCGTTTCATACATACATCAGTCACCAGACCATATCCACTTTCCGGATCAATTCTCGGCATATTTCCCGCATCTGGATCCCCATTTGGATTTCCATTCTCCACATCAAACAAAATAACAAATTCATATCTGTTCTTAATTACTTCGCCCATACTTTATTTTTCCTCCTTTTTAAATCCTTTTTGTTTCTGATGATAGTATCCTAAAATAAATTTCCCCTCTTCTTCCAAATTCAAACGCAGAGGATATCCATCTAATTTTCCCTGAAGCTCCATAAGCAAATTCTCATATTCTCTTTTTTTATCATCTGCATCAATTTTACGAATATGACTGTTCTTCAACTTAAACAAAACAGGAAAAACAACTGCCGGCGTTGCACATGCCGAATTAAAATATTTATCCCTGATTGTTGTATTAATTCCTTGACTGGCCTCTTCCTGAACCGCTTCAAGCACCGCAAAGATTCTTCCCAGATTATACGCTACATCCTGACTTTTCTCATTTAATCCCACAAATAATTCCCCCTCTGTTAATACTTGTTTTTTCAGCAAACATGCTTTTATAATAGCAGCTCTGCCCATTGTTATTTTTTTATCTCCCTGCTCTGCACGAATTCGAATCAATACGTTGCTGTACAGGCTTTCCGGATATTTTCCATCAGACAAAATGGCCCGTAGTACCCCCGCAGTCATATTTGTTCTTGGCTTTTTCTCTTTTGATTCCTGATTGACAGTTTCCTGCAGCATTTTATCTATTCCCAAATATTTCTTACTTTCTTCTTCCGGTCTCACAATCTCCATTCTTTCATAATGCAATTTATAATTATTCAGAATATTTCCAAACGATTTTTCATAAAAAAATTGCACCGATAATCTGGCTGCATTTGGGACCAGTCCTAATATATAGAACTTCTTAGTCCAATCCAATTCGATCTTGTCAATCTCGAACGGTTCACCTTTACTTAATGCAGCAAAAATACTTCTAAGAATTTCCTGATTATCCACAGTCGGTTCTGATATCATACGAAAAACATCCTGATATTCTTCTTCCCCACTCTCTGACCAGAAAACAACTGTTGTATCACCAAAATGGAACACATAATCTCGTTGAGCCAAAAGATAATTTAGAGCTGTCGTATATGCAAATACCGCATATTTCCCGACAGGAGCATTATAACTTTGCTTTTTTCCATAAGATTCAAAAGCGGATTCATTAAAAGATACCAATGGTGCTCCGCTCGATTGCGCTCCCGGAATTCCTTTAATAACCGGATGAATACGCGCAATTTCCGTTCTCATACCAGTTGCCAGACATATTCCTTCCCTTTCATCATCCTCTGTTTCATTCTCTTCTTTTTCTAAATTTCTCTTATCCCACGCTTCCCTTATTTCTGTATCATCATGAGCATAAAATATTCCCATTCCAAAAATCAGATTTGTACCAGAAGTAATATCATCCCACTGCTGCACAATCTCTTCACAATTTTTTGCCTGTTCAGGACTCCACGTCCGAAAAAAAGACTTAACAGCTTCCGCCATCTCACCACTTGCTGTTTCCAACAGTTCAAGATGCAGCTGTTTAGCTGCTGCAAAGCATTTTTCTACTCTTCCCCCTGCACCATCTTTATCAATGCCCAGTAAAAATTTTGAATTATCGCAAAGAAAGTTCGCCTTTATGCCAGAAGAACGCGACACCATCTCCGGTACTTCCATTGATTGTGGGACCCATATTGTTTTCTTTCCGCTTGCTCTCTCCTGCTTCAAAGGAATGATTCCCTGTACAGTACCATCCTTTCTCAAATTAATGCAATACGAAACCTTCGCGCTGCACCAGCCCTGACGAGAAATTTCTCCCTGCTCAGCCAGACTTTCATAATATTCTACTAAAGACTGCAGAATCATCGAATCACCTCACAGTTCCGTACATCCATTATTCCATTTTTTAAAACTGCTCTAAAAAACATTGGTTGTATATGGTTTAAATCAGAATAATCCATATCATACAACATAAACCCCAGATCTTTTTCCTGATTATCGTATGCAGTCTTTATTTCCTGGTCTTCGCACAGACAAAAATGGGCCGGAAATTCTCTGCATCCAAAGTATGGCATGTGATAACATTCCCCTCGTTTCAGACGTCTCATAATGATATCTTTAAATTTCCCCGGATTATCACTTTCATTTGCCTTATCAGTCATGCAAAAGTGAGCTTCAATCACATATTCAACATCTTTTAACAGTAAAGAAGCTCTCTGTACAATATCGGTTTTACTGCTTATGTACAGTTCTCTATTTGAACCGTTATATACAGGCAAAACACTGTTGGCCGATATTTTACTCTTTACTTCATTTCTTCGGACACTGGTAAATACAATCGGTTTCTGCACATAAATGCGGTCGATTACCCATTTCATTCCCGGATGCCAATAGATTGCTTCCAGTATCCCCCTTGCGGCTGACGGGGTTATCACATCATAAGTGCATCTTTCTACCTTCATCTCCGGTCTTGTAAAAAGAGCATAATCCCCCCAGACTTTCACCCTTACTCCAATTCCCATATTTTTCTCCTTTTATTTTAATAATATACCCTCTCTATAGCAGGCGGCCCCATACCCTCGGAACCAATAAAAAAGACCTATATTACAATCTAACAAACAGATGCCTCTCCACAAATAACATACATTTCTACTCACGTTCTGCAAAATCATATTTCATCTTATATTATTTAAAAACTTCATCTTATACTATTTTATTTTAGAATATAGCACTATTATAATATTTGTCAATACTATTTTACAAATTTAGGAAATGTGCTATGATAGATTTGTCTATCGGCATATCCGCCGATTGTGGGTTGAAATATCTTATACTATTTTCGTAATGGAAAAGGGAATGCCAGAATCAGGCCTTCCCTTTTTGTCAAAACCAAATATTATCCCCATACTCTCCCGCAATCGATAAACCAGCAGACTCTAAATAGTGCTTATTATCCCGAAGCACAAAAAAATCATCCTGCATTTCTTCCTTTACAGGTTCCAGCATCCCCATCGCACACATCTTTTTAAAACAGCCTTCACTGACATTCACACAATATTTTGCAGCCTTTCTCATCCGCATTCTGATCATTCCTTTATCACGGATCTCCTGCAGCAAATCCACTGCACATTTTTCTTTTGCAATAAATATGGTTTTTGTATTTTCCTCAATTAGCTTAAACTGACGGCTCACTGTCTCAAAAGGAAATCTGCCTTTGCAAAACTGGCCAATTACATTCTTTTTATCCAGGCTCTCCCCTCTGCAGTGATAAAGCATCTGAAAATATTCCTGAACAGCCTCCAAAGAAGTATAATCCTCATTTTTTTCCATTACAGCTTTCGATACCGCAATTGGCAGTTTTTGATTCGGCACTTGATTTTCCTTTTCCAATTGGAAAATGTACACCTGGCTTTCTTCTGCAGAATGTTCTCCTTTTCGATTGCATCTTCCTGCTGCCTGGATTATCGAATCCAATCCTGCTAGCTGTCGATATACATTCCGAAAATCCAAATCAACTCCAGCCTCAACCAGACTGGTCGCAATCACAATACACCGTTCTTCGCCATTTAAGCGTTCTTTTATTTCCTGCACAATTCTTTTTCTGTGTGAGGGATACATTAATGTAGACAGATGATACACTCCCTCTCCCTGTACAGCCTGGTATATCTCCTTTGTTTTCTCTCTTGTATTAAGAATACAAAGTGCCTGTCTCTCTTCCAATAAAAGATTTATCAAGGCGGCATCGCTTAATAGCCCCGCATTTTTCATAGATACACGTGAAAATGCCACAAATTGTTCTTCTGGATTCGGACATAATTCCGTCCATGTTATATCTTTCGAAAAGAAGCCATTTAATGCCGGCTGTGTGGCTGTACACAAAACGATGCTGCTATGATAATGCCGAATTAATTCCTCCATAGCCAGCACACAGGGTTTTAAATAATCATTTGGAAGCATCTGAGCTTCATCAAAAATAATGACGCTGTTTGCTATGTTATGCAGTTTTCTGCATTTGGACGGTTTATTTGAAAAAAAGGATTCAAAAAACTGCACACTTGTGGTTACTATGACCGGTTTGTCCCAGTTTTCAGATGCCAGATGCATTTCCTTTAATTCCTCATCCTCATCATAATCCACATTGCAGTGATCTTCCAACACGTTCTGATTTCCTAATATATCTCGAAACACTTGCGCATTCTGTTCTATAATGCTTGTATATGGAATCACATATATAATATGATCTAATTTATGTTCTATTGCATGTTCCAAAGCAAACCCCAGCGAAGCCGTTGTTTTTCCTCCGCCAGTCGGAACTGTTAATCGGAACAGACCTCTGTCATCCTTTCCGCGCCGCCTGCAATATTCAAGTATTTCTGTCTTTCGGCAGTCCAAATTATCTTTTTCCGGACTATTCAGCCATTTTGAAATGTGTTTACAAAAACTTTCGTTCAATGAATCCATTGTATCCCCTGAACTACGCGCTACCTGTCCATGGCGCATAAATCGCTCCGCGTCCAGATAATCGGCATCTACGAGACAGGAATACAGCATTCTTATAAAAATACTGCTTACAAAACTGCATGTTTTCTTATCTCTGACTTCAAATGGCAATTTCGTTAATTCCGGAATTTTTATTTCCTGTTCAAATGCACTATAATCACAAACATCTCTTTTTAATCTGGCTGCAAGAGTTCGCTTTGCCTTATTGTCTATTGCGTCTCCCGTATCAGGCAATCCCGCATGATGGCCTGCTATACAATACTTAAGAAACCCGTAGCAACCACCTTTTTCGTGACACACCTTAGCTCCCGCCGTTGAATGATCAACTTTTTTTGTGCCATAACGGATTCTCGACTGAAACTCTGCGGAATATTTTCCAATATCATGAAGCATGCCAAGACAATACCCCCACTCTTCATATCCAAAACTTTTTGCAAATTTTGCTGCCAGATTTGCAGTTTCTTCCAAATGTACTTTTAAAGTCTGTTCCTCTCCTGTTTCTTTAATTCTGTGAGCTAAATAATGCATGTTTGTCCTCTTTCTTCATATGTATTAGATTTTCTATATTTTTTCATTTAAGTTAATACACTTACATTATTGGATGATGAAAAGTTGTCAATTTTAATTCACACCTCCATACAGGAAGTGACAAACAAGTAGCAGCGATGTGCATAAAAAATAACGATTTCAATCCACACTTTCATACAAGTGACGGAGGGTGCCGGCGGACATTAACCCGCAGGAATATATTTCAATCCACACTTCCATACAGGAAGTGACCTGGGGGAGTATATCGGATCTTGGGCATGCAGGTATTTCAATCCACACTTCCATACAGGAAGTGACTCCACCCGCAATTAACGCGTACCATATAAACGAAATTTCAATCCACACTTCCATACAGGAAGTGACTTAAATGCCATTGCAGACAGTGATGACATTGATATTTCAATCCACACTTCCATACAGGAAGTGACGCAAATATGCTCAAATAGTCTTCCTATTATTTGAATATATTTCACAAAAAAGTAATATAAATATCCCGAACGAAAACTGTGAGAAGCATTTTTCCCAATATTTTATATACATCAGCTGCCATTTTCAGTGCGAACCTCCTATATATTTTATGTCCATATACGGTTCGCACCCAAACTATCTTTTCATTGTTTATAATGAAATACATTCATTTAACCATCAATCATACCTGATATTTATCTTTCAATTCATAATCAAACACATAACCAACACTTATTTATAAAGTTTTTGTAATTAAATTCTAGCACAGTTGAACTTGAAAAGAAACAAAAAACCTCCCAGAACAAATGTCCTGAGAGGTCGTGAAACGTCCTGTGACGTTCTGAGTCGTATAAAATTGTGTAGTCTCGCGAACTGATTAACGTTTTGAGAACTGCGGAGCTCTACGAGCTGCTTTGAGACCGTATTTCTTACGTTCTTTCATTCTCGGGTCACGTGTCAGGTAACCTGCTTTTTTCAGTACCGGTCTGAAATCTTCATCTGCTTTCAGAAGTGCTCTTGCGATACCGTGACGGATTGCACCAGCCTGTCCTGTGAATCCACCGCCTTTTACGTTTACTGTAACATCGAATTTATCAGCTGTCTCAGTAGCTACCAGCGGCTGACGAACGATTACTTTTAATGTATCAAGAGACAGATAATCTTCTACGTCTCTTTTGTTAATTGTGATTTTACCAGTTCCAGGTGTCAGATATACTCTTGCTACAGATTTTTTTCTTCTTCCTGTTCCATAATATTTTACGCTAGCCAATTGTCCTTACCTCCCACATTAAAATGTTAATACTTCCGGTTTCTGAGCTGCGTTTGCGTGCTCTGCACCAGCGTATACATGAAGTTTCTTGATCATTGCTCTTCCTAAAGGTCCTTTCGGAAGCATGCCTTTAACTGCGAGCTCGATTACTTTTTCCGGTTTCTTTGCTAACATTTCAGCTAATGTAGTTTCTTTCATTCCACCTACATAATCTGAGTGATGGTAATAGATTTTCTGGCTTAATTTTTTACCAGTTACCTGTACTTTTGCTGCGTTTACAACGATTACATAATCACCTGTATCTACATGCGGAGTAAATTCAGGTTTGTTTTTTCCTCTTAATACTTTAGCTACTTCAGATGCAAGACGACCAAGTGTCTGTCCCTCAGCATCAACAACATACCATTTTCTTTCAATCTTATCCGGATTAGCCATAAAAGTCTTCATGGATTTAACCTCCTAAATCAATGTTTAACTGCTACTTGTTCTCTATGGTAAAATGTCCATACCGGGGCTTTGGCTAAGACATCTACGCACTATGTCACATTGAGATATTATATTATACCGCTTTCCGGCTGTCAACTGTTTTTTACAAAAAAATCCTTTCATTTCGCGGTTTTTCACTTCTGATCCCGATTCAAAGAAATTCCGTATACACAACATTTTCAACGCATTACTTTGCTTTCTGCAGCAATACGGAGACTGTCCGTCAACAATGATTTTTCATCCCTTTATTACAAAGTAAGAATTTTCCAGACAGTCCACTCACATTTTTGTTCAGATTTTTAATTGCCGCATTCCACACTGATTTCATTGAATATCTTCATAATATAATCTGTCGATAACTGATTTTTTTCTTCCCCTGATTTGTTCAGTATAACATTTCCTTCGTGCATCATCAGCAGACGATTGCCGTATTCTACGGCATAACGCAGATTGTGGGTTACCATGATAGTGGTTACACCTTTTGCCCGAACAATCTGATCCGTCAGTTCCATGATGATTTCAGCCGTCTTCGGATCCAGCGCTGCCGTATGCTCATCCAAAATCAAAAAATCAATGGGCGTCATGGTTGCCATCAAAAGAGCCAGTGCCTGACGCTGACCACCGGAAAGCAGTCCCACCTTTGTATGAAGCTTATCCTCCAGCCCCAGATTCAATGGCTGCAGCAGTTCTTTATAATAAGAAATGCGATCTTTGTTTACACCCCTTCCAAGATTGTAGAAACGGCCCTTGTTATCTGCAAGCGCCAGATTTTCCAGAATAGTCATGGACGGACAGGTTCCTTTTGCCGGATCCTGATAAACGCGGCCAACAATTTTATGTCGGTAAAAATCCTTCTGCCTTGTAATGTTTTTTCCGCCTACCAGTATCTTCCCCTGATCCACATCAATAGAACCGCAGATGATATTTAATAATGAAGTTTTTCCGGAACCATTGCTGCCTACTACGGATACAAATTCTCCATCTTTGATGTCTAAGCTGAAATTCTTAAACAGGGCATGTTCACTAACCGTTCCCGGAAGATATGTTTTATATATGTTTTTAATCTCAAGCATTTGCGGTCACCTTCTTCTTTCTATCCATACTGATTACCAGAATAATCAAAAACAGTACTGCCGTCACCAGTTTCATATCACTGGACTGAAGTCCCATGCGGATCGCCAGCGCAACACAGCCTTTGTATAAAATAGATCCAATTACAACACTGGAGGTGACACGTAAAAATGATGCTTTTTTGAAAAGGCTGGTTCCAATGATGACACTGGCTAAACCGATGACCACAGTTCCGGTTCCGACAGACACATCGAAAAACCTCTGCTGCTGGGCAAAAATACAGCCGCTCAGAGTTACCAGCGCATTTGCAATGGCAAGACCCACGATTTTCACCCGGCCTTTATCAATGCCTAATGATGTGATCAATGTGTCATTATCTCCCACTGCCCGAAGCAGCATACCGGATTTTGTCTTCAGATACCAGTCCAGAAGATATTTCATCAATAAAGCAAGAACAAAAATTACAATAACGGTCCGATAATCAGCCAGACTTTCCGGAATCAGAGTATTCACGATTGAATTGTCGAATATGGTTTCCGCTGTGTAAAAAGGCAGATTTGCCTTTCCTGCCACCCGCAGATTTACTGTGTACAGCGCTGTCATCATAATAATACCGGACAAAAGATCCCGAACTTTCAGTTTTACATGAATCAGACCGGTAAGAATTCCCACTAAAGCGCCGGCTGTAAAACAGATCGGCAATGTCAGAAACGGATTCACTCCCCTGCTGATGAGGATTGCCGTTATGGCAGCTCCCAGTGGAAAGCTTCCATCTGCCGTAAGATCCGGAAAATCCAATATTTTATATGTGATATACATGCCAAGCGCCATAATGGCATATATCATACCCTGTTCCAAAACGCTCAATAATAAAGTCACGACGATTTCTCCTTGCTGCTTAATTATGATTTACTTACAGATCAGATATCCACTCTGCAGCATTCCGCTGCAAATAGTTGCATATCTGTATTTTTCCTTTGTTTTCTTAAAACATTTATTCAACTACGATTTCTTCAAACACCTCTGCTGCCCGGTCCACAAGCCCCTGCTCCAGTGTCATATTCAGTTTTTCAGCAGCTGCAGTATTGATATACAGACTTGCCTCTGTAATGGTTTCAAAACTCAGTTCTTCTGCTGTTGCTTCACCGGTCAGAACTTTTGCCGCCATAGCTCCGGTCTGCTTTCCAAGTTCAAAATAGTCAAGTCCCATAGCCGCCAGACATCCGGCTTTTACCTGTTCAATCTCACTTCCGAATACCGGAATGCCTTCTTTATTTGCAGCCTCGATAACCGTCTGAAGTGCGGATACTACCGTATTGTCAGTCAGGTTGTTGATGCAGTCTACTTTTGAAGCCAGATCCGCTGCTGCCAGCGGAACATCTGCGATCGTATTGATACCGCTTTCTACGATTTCGAATCCATAATCCGCTGCGTATTCTTTATATTCTGCAATGGTACTCTCGGAGTTGGTTTCGCTTGTGGTATACATAATACCGATCTTCTTCGCATCCGGAAGAATCTGACGGATCATTTCCAGCTGCTCTGTTACGGCCAGTTTATCGGATGTTCCGGTAATATTTCCTGCCGAAGTCCCGTCTTCATTTGCCAGCTGTGATGCAACCGGATCAGAAACGGCTGTGTATATAACTGGTATATCCGTATGCATCGCCGCATTGTATGCGGACATTGCTGCCGGTGTAGCGATGCCACAGATCAGGTCAACTTTTTTTGATACATAATCATCTGCGATAGTACTTGCTGTACCGGTATCTGCCTGTGCGTTGTCATACAGCACTTCCAGGTTTTTTCCTTCTTCAATGCCTGCCTCTTTCAAGCCTTCCAAAAAGCCTTCACGACAGTTATCCAGAGAACCATGTTCTGCGAACTGGGAAATACCCACCGTATAGGTTTCGCTCTCTCCATTTGTTTTCGTTTCCGCAGTTTCACTGCCGCACCCAACCATAGATACGCTCATACATAATGCCAAAATTGCTGCCAATACTCTTTTCTTCATAATTTTCGTCCTCCCGATGTTTGTAAAATAAAATTTGTACCTGTGCGGCTTTTGCAGCCTTTTTCTTTTTATTCTATTTCACTTCCAGGTTTTTCAATACCCGAAACGTCAAAAAACCGCCTCAAGCAATATAGCTTGAGACGG
The DNA here is from genome assembly GCA_036310185.1 of Lachnospiraceae bacterium. Classification (GTDB taxonomy): domain Bacteria; phylum Bacillota; class Clostridia; order Lachnospirales; family Lachnospiraceae; genus JALENY01. The sequence continues at coordinate 11,244 of JAXJSH010000118.1, forward strand.
TAATAAACTGGTTATTATCGCGGTACCACTCAAATTGACGTAACGTCCACTCACTTCCCATACTATCATACAGGGCGGATTGGTAACGGATCCGCAGTCCCGCCAACGCCTACTTTTATAGAATACATAATTTCAGGCCGGCCTCAGAAGTCCATTCGGCAATTTCCTCTTTACTGTCTTTCCACCATCGACAGCTCTCTGTAAAAGATTCCGTGCTTACTTCTCTTCCTCACAGGTTTCTCTTTATTGACCTATAATCTACTCCTGTTTCAGGGGTTTGTCAAGCAATTTTTGCTTTTTCTGCACCTTGATCTGTTCACCCTGTTTCCGTTTTAACCGGGCTTTATCAGATCAAAATAAGCAGGCTTTCTTGTAAAACTGCTCAGAAATTCATATTCACAGATTATCTGCGGGACAGTGTTTCCAGGGTACTTCTCAGTGCCTGCAGGGTTTCCTTCACATCTGCTTCATTTGCATTTTCTCCCATGTGGCCAATCCGGATCACCTGTCCGGTCAGTACATCAAAACTGCCGGCAATCATAATGTTGTAATCTTTTTTCATGGTTTCCAATATTTCTGCGGCAGTAATTCCCTCCGGAATCTTAATCACAGAAACCGTATTGGAATATCCGCTTTCCAGATACAGCTCCAGCCCCATTTCCTGTACTGCCTGCCGCGTCATGGCACCAAGTTTTGCATGGCGCTCCCACATAGGGCCTTCCCTTTTTATATTTTCCAGTGCGGCGCGCAGACCATATATATCACTGATTGGCATGGTATATGGGAACCACTGATTTTTATAATAGTCCTTAAACACCAGAATATTTGCATAAAAAGACGCGATTGGCACTTTTCGGTTTTCCATGGCCTTCATTGCTGCCGGACTCACTGTCACAAAAGTAAGTCCCGGAGGTGCGGAAAGCGCTTTCTGGGAACCGCCGCAGACTATGTCAATCTGCCCTTCATCCACATAGAGCGGCTCGCCAAACATGCCGGATACGGAATCTACAACTGTCATAACACCATATTTGTGCAGTTCCCGGCTCAAAGCCTCCACCGGATTCAGAACACCGCTTGGTGTATCACAGTGAACGATGGTTGCATATTTAAAATCGTGATTCTCTTTCAAAAATTCTGCAAAAGCATCCACATCAAATTCTCTGGTATATGGTGCCGAATAATAAGTCACCTGACCGCCATACATGGTTACAAAATCTGCAAATCCTTTTCCGTACACGCCATTGTCCAGCACAAGCACTTTATCACCCGGCTCAGTCAGTGATGCACACGCTGCTTCCAAACCAAGAATTCCCTCTCCATCCAGAATGAACGCTTCATTCTTTGTATAAAGTAATTCACGGATCAATTCACAGGTTTCTTTGTAAAAGTCATAAAATGCCGGATCCAGATCCGGATTCGTGCAGGAAAGGCTGCGTGCCATCCGCACATTTTCCCGCACCTGAGTAGGGCCGGGGGTCATAATCTTATACATAACATATCTCCTCTTTAAGTCCAATGCCATTCTATTCATATTTCTGTTTCACCGTAACAGCATAACTATTATTTTCCAGAATACCGATATGGTGTCCTTATATGGATTTCCAACTACATATATTACCTGCCGGGAAAATTCATTTTTATGAAAATCTCACTGTACGTACCGCTCTGCGAAGCACCTCAGCAACCGGAAGTACAATTATCATTGCCACGGTTACCTGAACCAGATTACCCGGAATGGATGTCACTGGGGCAATCCAGTTTCCGTAAATGATTCCTTCTGCAATATAGTAACCAACGATTTTAATTACGCAGGCAGCAACCATTGCCAGCAGATTCCAGGTAAAACCGGTATGTTTTTCTGTGATTTTTCCAACCACATAACCCATCAGACCAACGACCACAAGCGTAAACGGTGCCCAGAGTACCCAGCCGCCCATCAGATCAAAAAGCGCCATTCCAATGCCGCCAGCCAGCGCACCCGTTCGTTTTCCAAAAAGAATGGCCGCCAAAAACAGTGGCACATTTCCCAGATGCACCAGACCGCCGTTTGCAGCGATCGGCAATCTCAGATTGATAAATGTCATTACAAATGTAAGTGCAATGCACACACCGGTAATTGCTATTTCCATTACACTGAATTTTTTTTCATCCTGTTTTGTCTTCATAATACAAATCTCCTCTTATTTGTCCTCTTTCTGTCTTTCTTTGCTTAATTTTTGATATCAAACCGGTTTAATTCTCTTTTTCGATATGCTACCTCATAAGTGGTATTATTTAAAGTGCCAGTTTTTGTAATTTTAACCAGTCCAGTTTTTTCTTTACGATCCACTCAAAAAACGCCTGTGCGTTCAGTCATACTGAATCTGCACAAGCGTCAGTCCTCTTGCCGGTGCGGTCGGTCCCGCAGCCTCCCGGTCGCAGGCCGCCAGAATCTCTTTTACCTGTTCCGGCGGATAGGTTCCCCTGCCCACCTCCATCAGAGTTCCGGCAATAATACGCACCATATTATACAGAAAACCTTTTCCGGTCACCCGGATGGTGATCAGGTCTTCCTCTTTTTTGATATTGATATCCAGCACATGGCGTACCGTAGTTTTCACCTGGGCGCCCGCCCCACAAAAACTCTTAAAATCATGCTCGCCTACCAGATATTTTGCTGCCTCACGCATTTTTTCCACATCCATCGGCACATAAGTGAAATGGGCATAATGGCGAAAAGTCGGCAGAGGCATCTTCCGATTTAATATTTTATATTCGTATGTTTTTATGGATTTCACCGCCAATGGATGAAAATCCGGCGCAACCTCTTCGCTTTTCTGAATACGAATATCTTCCGGAAGTCTGGTATTGAGCGCATAAGAAATTTTTTCCGCCGGCATCCGGTGATTTGTATCAAAAACAGCAATATTTCCCAGCGCATGAACGCCGGCATCCGTCCGGCTAGCCCCAATCGTCTCAATTTCTTCGCCCAGCAGCTCAGACAGATGCCGGTTCAGTACGTCCTGCACTGCCACGCTGTTGGCCTGGGTCTGCCATCCGCTGTAATTGGTTCCGTCATACGCAACGGTCAAACGTACTCTTTTCAAAAAAGGGCACCTCCCCAGATCCGCCATGCGATACTGATTGCCAGGTATGCAAAAATCAGAATATATGCAATCCTGTCTCTTTTTTTATAAACCAGCGGTTTCATCTGCGTTCTTCCGTCACCCCCATGGTAACAGCGTGCTTCCATGGCCATCGCCAGATCATTTGCCCGGCGAAAGGCAGAGATAAACAGCGGTACCAGCAGGGGCACCATATTTTTTACTTTCTGAAAAACGTTTCCGGATTCAAAGTCCGCACCTCTGGCAATCTGTGCCTTCATGATTTTATCCGTCTCTTCCATCAGAATCGGGATAAAACGCAGTGCAATCGACATCATCATAGCAATCTCATGAACCGGAACGTGTATTTTTTTCAGCGGCCCAAGCCCTTTTTCAATACCATCCGTCAATTGATTGGGCGTAGTTGTAAGTGTCATAACCGACGATCCGATAACCAGATAAGCCAAACGGATTCCCATTTTAAGAGCCTGGTAAACACCTTCTTTTGTGATACGGAAAATCCAAAAGGATACCAGCACTTCACCCTGTGTCAAAAACAGATTAAAGACCATGGTAAGCATAAGCAGGAAAAATATTGATTTCATTCCTTTTACCATGAATTTGAAGGGTACCTTTGACAGTTTTATGACTGCTGCCAGCACAAATGTAGCCACTATATAGCCGCTGAACCCAGGAAACAAAAACAGGGAAACCAGAAAAACAAGCGTTCCCACCAGTTTTACACGGGGGTCCAGTCTGTGGAGGACCGAATCAGCCGGATAATACTGACCTAATGTGATATCTCTCAGCATAATTCCGCACCTCCTGATTTATTCAGAGCCTGCAGAATGCTGTTCTTCGCTTCTTCCACCGTAGTCGCATTTGTATCCACATGCATGCCCCGCTCTTTTAACGCATGCATGATATAGGTTACCTGCGGCGCTGCCAGTCCCATTTTTTCCAATTCTTTATAATGCCGGAATACTTCCTTCGGTGTATTGTCAAAAGCCACATGGGCATCATTCATAACGATCAAACGGTTGGCATAACGAGCCACATCTTCCATGCTGTGAGAAACCAGTAAAACCGTAATTCCCCTCTCTTCATGGAGATATTTGATCTGATCCAGAATCTCATCCCGGCCCTTGGGGTCCAATCCGGCGGTAGGTTCATCCAAAATCAGCACTTTTGGATTCATAGCCAGCACACCGGCAATTGCCACTCTTCTTTTCTGTCCGCCAGACAAATCAAAGGGAGATTTTTCATACACATCCCCGGAAAGTCCCACATGCTTCAGAGCTTCTTTTGCCCGTTCCTCGGCCTCTGCTTTTGACAGGCCCTGATTTTTGGGGCCAAAGCATACATCTGTCAGCACATCCATCTCAAAAAGCTGATGCTCCGGATACTGGAACACCAAACCTACGTTGCTGCGAAGCCCTCTCAGGTTGTATCCTCCCGCCCAGATATCCTGCCCTTCGTAGAGCACCTGGCCGGATGTTGGACGTACCAGCCCGTTAAAATGCTGGATCAGTGTGGATTTTCCGCTTCCCGTATGACCGATAACACCGATAAACTGGCCCTCATCGATTTTCAGATTAATATGTTCAATGGCGTTTACCTCGTAGACCGTACCCGGACTGTAGGTATACGTCACATCTTTCAATTCCATCAACATAGTGCATTCACCAATTCTTCTATGGTCAGAATTCCTTCCGGTACATCTGCGCCTGCTTTGCGCAGTTCATGGGCCAGCAGGGTAACCTGCGGCACATCCAGACGGTATTTCTGAAGTTCCTCTACCTGTGAAAAAATCTCCCGCGGTGTCCCTTTCATCACAATATGTCCATCATCCATAACAAACACATTGTCCGCATAAATGACTTCTTCCATATAATGTGTGATCAGAATAACCGTGACGCCTTCTTTTTCATTCAGTTCCCGCACAGTTTTTAACACATCTTTTCGGCCGTTCGGGTCCAGCATGGCGGTGGGCTCATCCAGAATAATACATTTTGGTTTCATTGCAACCACGCCTGCGATCGCAACTCTCTGCTTTTGCCCGCCGGACAGTTTATTGGGCGATTTGTCACGAAATGCAAGCATACCCACATCTCTCAGACTTTTTTCCACACGTTTCCAGATATCTTCTGTGGGAACTCCCATATTTTCCGGGCCAAACCCCACATCTTCCTCCACAACCGTACCGATGATCTGGTTGTCCGGATTCTGGAAAACCATGCCCGCTCTCTGGCGGACTTTCCACAGATCCTCCTCGCTGGAGGTATTGATGCTGTCCACCCACAGGGTTCCTTCTGTGGGAACCAGAAGCGCATTCATATGTTTTGCAAGGGTGGATTTTCCGGAACCATTGTGCCCCAGGATGGCAATAAACTGCCCTTCCTCCACATCCAGGTCCACCTGATCGATGGCGCGGAATACTTCCGGATCTTCTCCCTCTTCGTTGTACTTAAAATAATCAAATCCCAGCTTGCTGGCTTTAATGATCCCCATCTTCTGCTCCCATAAACTGTTCGATCAGAGCCCAGATTTCCTCTCTTCCCTGTTTGGAAACGGCGGAATACGGGATAATCGGTGTCTCAGGAACCACATCCAGTCCCTGTTTTATCATTTTTACGTGTTTCTGCAGCTGGCTCCGTTTTATTTTATCCGCTTTTGTAGCAATGATAATCGGGTAAAAGCCATTGGATATGATCCAGTCATACATGGTCTTATCATTGGCCGAAGGCTCATGGCGGATATCAATCAGCAAAAAGACTGCTTTTAACTGTTTTGAAGTGTTGAGGTAACGCTCGATGAGTTTTCCCCACTTTTCTTTCACTTCCTGAGACACTTTTGCATAGCCATATCCGGGAAGATCCACCAGATACACTTCGTCGTTGACATTATAGTAGTTAATGGTCTGGGTTTTGCCCGGCTGTGCGCTGGTTCTGGCCAGTGCCTTCCGGTTCATAAGCCCGTTGATCAGTGAGGATTTTCCCACATTGGACTTACCGGCAAAAGCGATCTCCGGTACCGAATTTTCAGGCAAACGGCTGGTGATACCGCATACGATATCCAGGGCTACCTTTTTTATTACCATCTGAGTCGTCCTCCTTATTTTACAAGTGCTTCTTCCAATACATCTTTCATATGTTCCACATACACGATACGCAGACCGCCTGTGATCTCTTTTGAGATTTCACTCACATCCACTTTATTCTGAGCCGGCACCAGCACCGTCTTCAGATGTGCATTTTTCGCTGCAAGAAGTTTCTCTTTCAGTCCGCCGATGGGCAGAACCCGTCCGCGCAGCGTAATCTCACCAGTCATAGCCACAGATGCTTTTACCGGAATCTGCGTGATCGCGGACAACATGGCAGTTGCCATAGTAATACCGGCAGACGGCCCGTCTTTCGGAACGGCACCTTCCGGAATGTGGATATGTATGTCATGTTTCTGGAAAAAGTCTTCTGCAATACCGTATTCCGGTGCAACGGAACGGATATAACTGATGCCTGCCTGGGCAGATTCTTTCATTACATCCCCAAGCTGGCCGGTCAGCACAAATTCTCCTTTTCCAGGCATCAGATTCACTTCGATCTGAAGGGTATCTCCGCCCACACTGGTCCACGCCAGACCCCGGACAATCCCCACTTCATCGGTCTGATTCGCCATCTGGAAGGTATATTTTCCATTTCCCAGGAACATGGCCAGATTGCGGTCTGTGACTGACACGCACTCTTTTTTCTGTTCCAGAATCTGCCTTGCCGCCTTGCGGCAGATTTCGCCGATCTTGCGTTCCAGAGAACGAACACCGGCCTCTTTCGTATATTTTGAAATGATCGATGCAAGTGCGCCATCGGAAATACTCAGCTGTCCGTCTTTGATGCCGTGGGCCTTTTTCTGCTTCGGAATCAGATGTTCCTTCGCTATATGCATTTTTTCATTTTCCGTATAGCTGCTCACTTCGATTACTTCCATACGGTCAAGAAGGGGACGCGGAATGTTCTGTATATCGTTTGCAGTAGCCAAAAACAGAACTTCTGACAAATCCACCGGAAGTTCCACATAATGATCTGCAAAACGGCTATTCTGCTCTGCATCCAAAACCTCCAGAAGTGCGGAAGATACGTCGCCTTTATAGTCACTGCTGACTTTATCGATCTCATCCAGAACCATCAGCGGATTTTTTACACCTGCCTGCTTCAAACCAGCAACAATGCGGCCCGGCATGGCACCCACGTAAGTTCTTCTGTGTCCGCGAATCTCCGCTTCATCGCGCACACCGCCCAGAGAAAGACGTACATACTTTTTGTCCAGGGCAGCTGCAATAGAACGGCCAATGGACGTTTTTCCGGTTCCGGGCGGTCCTACCAGACATAGGATCGGACTGTGACCTTTTTTATTTAAGAGCCGTACAGCCAGAAACTCCATGATACGTTCTTTTACTTTTTCGAGACCATAATGATCTGCTTCCAGAATATCCCAGGCTTTTTTCAGATCCTGGTTGTCTTTCGATACCTTATCCCAGGGCAGTGCCAGCAGCGTTTCAATATAGCCCCGCATCATTGCGCTTTCGGAAGAATTCATTCCCATATTCTGAAAACGGGTGATCTCTTCCATAATCTTTTCTTTTACTTCTTTGGATGCCTTTAACTTTCCGACACCTTTTTTGAAATTTTCAATATCGGTCAGTGTGTGGTCTTCACCCAGTTCTTCGCGGATCACTTTCATCTGTTCGCGAAGGATATATTCCTTCTGATTTTTGTCGATCCGTTCTTTTATTTTTATCTGAAGTTCTTTGCGTATCTGCGCAATATTGATCTCATTGCTCAAAAGAGTGCCCATCCACTCATAGCGTTCCGACAGACTTCTGGTCTCCAGAAACTGCTGTTTTGCCTCCATGGTAAATGGCATATTGATATTCAGCTGTTCCAGCAGTTTCTCAATCTCGTTGATATCCATCATCTGCATGGCAATTTCTTTGCTGATATTTGGGCTTTCCTTACAAAATTCCTGGAACAGCTCTTTTATGCTTCGAAGCATGGCTTCTTTTGCAGTATCCGGAAGTTCCTGCTCCTGTTCCTCCTGGATCGGCATAACCTCTGCTTCCAGATAATCTTCTGTACTTTCAAAATTTATCAGTTCCGCAGGTTCCAGTCCTTCCACCAGAACGCGGCGGATATTTTTCGGCACTTTGACAACCTGCTTGATCTTGGCTATGGTACCAACTCTGTGCATGTCGGCAAAGGCCGGTTCTTCTACTGATGCATCTTTCTGAGCAGCCAGAAAGATGATCTGATCCTGCAGCATGGCCTGTTCAATCGCACGAATGGACCTGCTCCGACTCACATCAAAGTGAACAATGGTTCCCGGCAAAATTACCGTTCCGCGCAGGGCCACTGCAGGTATTATCTTAATGTCGTTATTCATTTAATTCCTCCGTTATGCGGTTTCCGGTTTTCCTCTCCGTTTTGATCCGGAAGATTTCTTCGGCAGCGCCATCGGTTCCCCACAGATAAGCTGCGGATCCGCGCTTCCTTCCACCACTTCTCTTGTAACAACACACTCTGTGACTGCTTCGTCAGATGGTACGGTATACATAATATCCATCAGCGTGCTTTCCACAATGGCACGCAGACCTCTGGCACCTGTTTTTCTGGAAATGGATTTCTCTGCGATTGCTTTCAGGGCATCGTCTGTGATGCGAAGCTGCACACCATCCAGTTCCAGCAGTTTGCAGTACTGCTTCATCAGAGAGTTTTTCGGTTCTTTCAATATACGGATCAAAGCCTCTTCATCCAGGGAATCCAGAGAAACAACCACCGGAACTCGTCCGATAAACTCCGGAATCATACCGTACTTGATAAAATCTTCCGGCATAACCTGTTTCAGCAGTTCGCCCACATTTTTCTTCTTTCTGGACTTGATCTGTGCGTTAAATCCGATCTCTTTTGCATCCTGTCTTGTTTCGATGATTTTGTCCATACCCTCAAAAGCACCGCCGCAGATAAAGAGTATGTTGCTTGTATCGATCTGAATAAATTCCTGATGGGGATGCTTTCTTCCACCCTGGGGCGGCACACTTGCAACTGTACCCTCGATAATTTTCAGAAGTGCCTGCTGTACACCCTCACCGGATACATCTCTGGTAATGGATGGATTTTCTGATTTTCTTGTAATCTTATCAATCTCATCGATATATATGATACCGTGCTCTGCACGTTCGATATC
>JAXJSH010000119.1:0-16646 GCA_036310185.1 Lachnospiraceae bacterium
GCCAACCGTTCCCTCGAGGAATGGATGGCGCTGATTACTGAGTGTCGCCAGAGCGGCCTTTCCGATGCTGCCTGGTGTGAACAGCAAGGTATTTCAGTAAGTTCATTTTACAATGCGGCAACACGGCTGTGAAACAATTAGCGACTCGCTTAAATGTTGTAAGACAAACTGTATCAAAGTGGGAAAAAGGTATTTCTGTACCAGACGCCGAACTACTGATGCAATTAGCAGAAGTATTAAATGTGAATGTTAGTGATTTATTAGGCAAAAAGATAGAAATTCAAGAAGGGCAAAATGAATTAGATGCTCTGGCATTAGAACTTGCAAAGCTTAATGAATTATTGGTGGTATATGGTAATAAGTTATCTTCTCTAAAAAAGAAAATAGGAACTGCTATAGCACTAATTATGGTTATTATTTTTGTATGTGCAATATATGATGACTGGACAGATATATGGCATAGATTCGGTCAAAATTTGTACCATATGCTTAATCCTTAGGTAAGAAGAAACTTTCAGTAATAATGAGAGATGAATTTGAATTGGAGGAGAATTCGACATGAAAAAAAGATGAGCATAATAAGTGGGATTTTAGAAATTCTTTGTGGGATTACAATAATAGTACTCGCGATAATTGATATTGAAATGCCAAAAATACTTTGGTTCGTTTTTGCTTTATGCAGTTTTATGAATGCAATACTTATTTTACATGGTAGCAAATTGGGAAGAAAAGATACAAAGTAATCCCATAACTACCTGTGCTACAACCTTCCAATTTGTCTAACGCTCGAAACCTTCAGGTTGTCTGTGAAGTGAAGAAAATTTTTAAAATAACTTGACTCTCACATTACGTCATAGTTTATGATAACATTACACGGGAGGGATAGTTATGCGAACAGTAAATGAAGTTAGTAAACTCACAGGAGTAAGTGTGCGCACACTGCATCACTATGACGCAATCGGTCTTTTGAAACCAACAGAAGTAACCAAAGCAGGTTATCGGCTGTATGACGATACAGCACTTAGCCGTTTACAAAGTATTTTACTGTTTCGTGAGCTGCAGTTTCCGCTAAAAGAAATCAAAACCATTCTTGACAGCCCCAATTTCGACCCATCAGAAGCATTAACACAGCAGATCGAACTGTTGGAGCTGCAGTACAGGCGTATAGGGGAGCTTATCTCTTTTGCCCGTGAAATTCAAAAAAAAGGAGTTAAAAAAATGAACTTTCACGTTTTCGATAAAAGCGAGATTGAGCAATATAAGGCAGAAGCAAAAGCAAAATGGGGCGATACCCAGGCGTATGGTGAATACGAGCAAAAACAGGAGAGCGGGCATGATTTTGGTAAAACCGCATCGCAGATGATGAATTTATTTGCCGAAATCGGAACACTTCGGCAATTATCTCCTGCCGATCAGGCAGTACAGGAAAAAATCCGTGCTTTGCAGGAATTTATTACAAGCAGCTACTATACTTGCAGCACCGAAATTTTAAGGGGACTGGGTCAGATGTATGTGGGTGATGAGCGTTTTAGAAACAACATTGATCAGGCCGGCGGCGAGGGAACGGCTGAATTTGTTAAGCAGGCTATTGAGGTCTATTGTTCAAAGGAGTAACACATTTGTCAGCGTTAGTGACAGTTCGTTGCTGATACTTCCTTATCACTGTAAACCCAAAGACTTTCGGAGTTTGGCCAACCACGAATTACAACAAAAGTGCAGCAAACTTCTCATCTCACGATACCTTTGTCGGATTTGCTTGAATTTAAGCTCATTTAATAGTATAATTTTGCTATATGAAAATTTTTAAAAAGATTATTTTAGTGATGAGGAGGATTCTGGTATGATTACCTGGAACAATTTGGATACACTTGCTTCATTTCAGGAACTTTCAAATGTGGAGCGTGTAAATCTTGCTGAAGTTATGTCAGGAGAAAACGGTGCAGAACGTGTAAAAAATTACAGCGTTCCGATGGCAGAAGGACTTGCTTTCAACTATGGTGCAAAGCAGGTAGATGACAAAGTATTATCCGTTCTTGCTAAACTGGCAGAGGAAGCTCAGCTTACAGAAAAATTTGCTGCACTTTACAATGGTGAAGTTGTCAATACAGGAGAAAAGCGCCGCGTGCTCCATCACATGACCCGCGGACAGCTGGGAGAAGCAGTTGAGGCAGATGGCGTTGACAAACGTACTTTCTACGTTGAACAGCAGAAGAAAATCGCAGAGCTTGCAAATAAAGTGCATGCCGGAGAGATCACAAACGCAGCAGGTGAAAAATTCACTACTGTTGTACAGATCGGAATCGGCGGAAGCGATTTGGGTCCGCGCGCAATGTACCTGGCACTTGAAAACTGGGCCAAAGTAAATGGCACATTCAAAATGAAAGCGGAATTTATCAGCAACGTAGACCCGGATGATGCAGCCGCTGTTTTAAATAACATTGATATCGTACATTCTATTTTTGTCCTTGTTTCAAAATCCGGTACAACCCTTGAAACACTGACAAATGAATCATTCGTAAAAGATGCTCTGGCAAAAGCAGGATTAGACGCATCAAAGCATATGATAGCTGTTACAAGCGAAACATCTCCATTGGCAAAGAGTGATGATTACCTTGCCGCTTTCTTCATGGACGATTACATCGGCGGACGTTATTCCTCAACCTCAGCCGTAGGCGGAGCTGTATTGTCACTTGCATTCGGACCGGAAGTATTTGACCAGTTCCTGACCGGTGCAGCAGAAGAGGATGCACTGTCCAGAAACGAAGATCTGTTAAAGAACCCTGCAATGCTGGATGCATTGATCGGTGTTTATGAGCGCAATGTACTTGGATACCAGAACACAGCAGTCCTTCCGTACTCTCAGGCATTAAGCCGTTTCCCGGCTCATTTGCAGCAGCTGGATATGGAATCAAACGGTAAATCTGTAAACCGTTTTGGTGATCCGGTAAATTACCCGACAGGTCCGGTAATCTTTGGTGAACCGGGAACAAACGGACAGCATTCCTTCTATCAGCTTCTTCACCAGGGAACCGATATCGTACCGCTGCAGTTCGTTGGATTCAAAAACAACCAGATGGAAACTGATGTTGTGATTCAGGACAGCACAAGCCAGCAGAAACTGTGTGCAAACGTGGCAGCTCAGATTGTGGCTTTTGCATGTGGTAAAGCAGATGAAGACCGCAATAAGAACTTCGAAGGCGGACGTCCGTCCACTATCATTATCGGTGACCAGTTAAATCCGAAGACACTTGGAGCTCTTTTATCACACTTCGAAAATAAAGTTATGTTCCAGGGCTTTGTATGGAATGTAAACAGCTTTGACCAGGAAGGCGTACAGCTTGGCAAAGTATTAGCGAAACGTGTACTTGCTCACGAAACAGATGGAGCACTGAAAGTATACAGTGATCTGTTAAATATTTAGCAAAAACGAGGAGAACATCTTTTGAAAGAAATTTTAAGGGATGTTCTTTTTTTTCGCAAAATTATCTCTATGAAACAAGTTGCAATGGAAATGATTGATGTGATAACATGAAAGAAAAGAACGGTAAAGGGATAAATATATGGTAACAATCAAAGATGTGGCTAAAAAATGTAACGTTTCAATTGCGACTGTATCTAATATATTAAGCGGAAAACCAAATGCCAGTGAAGAAACAAGAAAACGTGTGCTGGAGGCAGTTCAGGAACTGAATTATATCCCCAATTATGTGGCAAAGAATCTTAAAATGAAGAGCACAAAGACAATAGGAGTAATTGTTGAGGATATTACTGTGTTCTGCGCTCCGGATATCATTGATGGTATTACGCAATACTGTGAAAAACGGAGGCAGCAAAATGAAGTTTTTTATTGATACAGCAAATGTAGAAGATATCAGAAAAGCAAATGATATGGGCATCATCTGCGGTGTGACCACCAACCCGTCCCTGATTGCAAAAGAAGGGCGCGTATTCGAAGAAGTTATTGCAGAAATCGCTTCTATTGTGGATGGGCCGATCAGCGGCGAGGTAAAAGCCACAACGGTTGATGCAGAGGGCATGATCGCAGAAGGCGAAGCCATTGCAGCGATCCATCCAAACATGATCGTAAAACTGCCTATGACAGCAGAGGGTCTGAAAGCCTGCAAAGCGCTTACCGCAAAAGGCATCAAGACAAATGTAACATTGATTTTTACCGCCAATCAGGCACTTCTTGCAGCAAGAGCGGGTGCCACATATGTTTCACCCTTTGTAGGAAGGCTGGATGATATTTCGGAACGTGGCGTAGATCTGATTTCAGAGATCGCTGAGATCTTTTCAATTGCAGGAATCGAGACAGAGATTATTGCAGCAAGTGTTCGCACAACCATGCATGTAACGGACTGTGCGCTGGCAGGTGCAGATATTGCAACCGTGCCTTATAAAGTGCTTGAGCAGATGATACAGCATCCATTGACAAATGCCGGTATCGAAAAATTCCAGGCTGACTATAAAGCAGTATTTGGAGAATAATTTGAAGATTTTATTATAGAAGCATTCATTTATTCACTTTAAAAGGAGACAAACATGCAGCAAAGAAGTTTTGGAAAAAACGCCAAAGGGGAAGCGGCAGCATTATATACATTTAAAAATAAAAATGGTATGGTGATGGAAGTTTCTGATTTTGGTGCAATACTCCATTCCCTGTCAGTTCCGGATAAAGACGGAAATCTTTGTGATGTTGTATTGGGGTGTGATGATCCCTGCGGTTATGAAGCTTCAAAAGGCACATTTTTTGGTGCGACTGTGGGAAGAAACGCGAACCGTATCGGAAAAGCTGCGTTCACGTTGAATGGGAAAGTGTATCAGCTGGATAAAAACGATGGAAACAACAATCTGCACAGCGGACTGGATTTTTATAACTGCCGTGTCTGGAAGGTAAAAGAAATCACAGAAAACAGTATTACGTTTTCTCTGCACAGCCCGGATGGGGATCAGGGATATCCAGGTGCACTGGATATAGACGTAACTTATACGCTTACGGATGACAATGCAGTACAGATTGATTACTATGGGATTCCGGAAGAAGATACGATCGTAAATCTGACCAATCACAGTTATTTCAATTTAAACGGCCATGCTTCCGGGTCCATCGCGAAACACCTGGTCTGGGTGGATGCAGATGCGTATACGCGGGCGGATGCAGAATCCATTCCCACAGGAGAAATCGTACCGGTTGATGGAACGCCTATGGATTTTCGTGTAAAAAAAGAAGTGGGAAGAGACATTGAGGAAGAATATGAAGCACTGATTTTTGGAAAAGGATATGACCATAACTGGTGTTTGAACAACGAGGGTAAATTTGCCAAAGTGGCACAGATGGAAGCGGACATCAGCGGGATTACCATGGAAGTGTATACCGATTTGCCGGGCGTTCAGATCTATTCGGGAAATTTCCTTACAGAGGAGGCTGGAAAGCAGGGGGCTGTTTACCGACACAGACAGGGAATCTGTTTTGAAACCCAGTATTACCCGGATGCGGTTAACCATGCAAATTTTGCAAGTGCTGTATGTAAACGGGGAGAAGTATATCGTACAAAAACCGTATACAAATTTATATAATATTTATCAGATTAACAGAGAAAGCCTGAATTTCATGATGGAATTCAGGCTTTTCATAACTTGTATCGGTAGGCAATCATTAAAAAATGTGATATGATAATTCAATGATGTGTTTTGCGGGTCTCAAAGTCACATTTTTTCATGCAGGCATGAAACATGTGGCCTTTTGACCCTGGTATCAACAGATGGTTATTATAAAATTTACAGAAGGAGTGCAATCATGCCAGTATTTGATTTCAACAATACACCAGACAATCAGGATGATTTTATATGTACATATACGACCTTTCATTCAAATGAGAGATCGGCCAGCCCGGAAAAACCAATTTTGGTCTTAGACAATCGTGAACGGAAATGGAGTCATCACTCCTGCGGTATTTTTACCAATCCAAGCAGGCAGACAACATTTGAATTTAAAGAAAAGGATGGGACATTCCGTGCAGACATTCTGCAGATAGATTCCCGTTTTGTCTATCTGATAAAATGGCTCGGAAAAAATCATATCAATGTACGCCTTTCCGGAAAAAACACGGAAGACGGTTATGCGGTCTGCAAGATTCGTGAAATTGCACTGGGAGGCAGCGGAAAACTCTCTGCGGAAGACGGTTTTCTCCAGTTTATGATCGAACGCTTATTTGCAAGCAATGCGCCGGTGGACGAGCTGGATGAAGATGAGGATCTGGACGAGACCGGAGATGATATGAAACTTACCAGTTTACAGAGCATTTCGGATTTTATGACCTGTGCCGGAAAAACGCTGCCGGATAATATCAGAGTGTGGGCCAGAAGAAATCTTGCGGTTGCCCATTCTCATGAGGTTACGCCGGAAGAGCGCCGTCACGCCCAGCGTGCCCTTTCCATCATGATGAATATTCAGTGGAAGAATAATTATTTTGAATCCATTGATCCAAAGGAAGCACGCAGGATCCTGGACGAGGAACTGTATGGTATGGAACGGGTGAAACAGCGCATCATAGAAACCATCATCCAGATCAACAGAACCCATACACTTCCGGCTTACGGCATTTTGTTAGTCGGACCGGCAGGGACCGGTAAATCTCAGATTGCCTATGCAGTGGCCCGCATTCTGAAACTGCCGTGGACTACGCTGGATATGAGTTCCATCAACGATCCGGAACAGCTCACCGGAAGCTCCCGTATCTATTCCAATGCAAAACCGGGTATTATTATGGAGGCTTTTTCCATGGCCGGTGAGTCAAATCTTGTTTTTATTATCAATGAGCTGGATAAAGCAGCTTCCGGAAAAGGAAACGGCAATCCGGCAGATGTACTTTTGACACTCCTTGATAATCTTGGATTTACAGACAACTATATGGAATGTATGATTCCCACCAGCGGTGTCTATCCGATTGCGACGGCCAATGATAAGAATCTGATCAGTGCACCTTTGATGTCACGTTTTGCAGTGATTGAGATTCCGGGTTATACGGTGGAAGAGAAAAAGATTATCTTTTCAAAATTTGCTTTGCCGAAAGTTCTGAAACGTATGGGACTGAGGGAAGATGAATGTATCGTGACAGATGAGGCCCTTGATACACTTGTCCAGCATTTTGCCAATACGGACGGTATCCGTGATCTGGAGCAGGCTGCTGAACATATCGTAGCGAATGCCCTGTATCAGATTGAAGTGGATCATGTTTCACAGGTCGTCTTTAATCCGGAGATGGTTCGGGATCTGCTCGCATAAACGATTTATATCAGAAGCAGCAGAGGACAGTCACAAAGCAGTTTTGCGTCGAAATGCATGAATGGGAATGAAAAAAGGCACTTTTCAAATTAAAGGTGCCTTTTTTGTGTTCTTACTGTATAATAAAGAATATAAACCTAAGAGAAAGTGGTATAGATATGTTAAAGCTTTATTATGTAATATTTAGAAATCTGCTGAGATTGCCGACTATTATATCAACCATGCGAAAAATGGCAGATCACCCGGAACAATATTCGGAAGAAGAACGTTATGCATACGCCCAGTATGTGGTGAGTCTGATGCAGCGGACCGGTGCCATTCGGACAGAAGTATATGGAGAAGAAAACCTTCCGGAAGAAGGCGGCTACATGATGTATCCAAACCATCAGGGAAAATATGATGTGTATGGAATTATCGGTGTACATAAGAAACCGTGTACCTTTGTTATGGATAAGGCAAAATCATATATCATTTTTGTCAGGGAAGCGCTTGAGATGCTGGGAGGAAAACGTCTGGATAAAGAAGACATGCGCCAGGCACTGACCATTATTAATGAAGTAGCAGAAGAAGTGAAAAAGGGTGCCCGCTTTATTCTGTTTCCGGAAGGGGAATACATATTCAATAACAAGAACAAAATGCTGGATTTCAAACCGGGCTGTTTTAAAATCGCGTTAAAATCAAAGGTGCCTGTAGTGCCGGTTGCGTTAATTGATTCGTACAAAGTATTCAACAGTTATCATGTGGGGCCTGTCACAACACAGGTGCATTATTTGAAACCGATCTTTTACGAAGAATATAAAGGAATGAAAACCCATCAGCTTGCGGAACTGGTGCGTGAGCGGATACAGGAAAAAATAAATGAAGTAACGGCTGTAAGCATAAATTAGGAAAATGACATTTACTGAATTTTTAAATACATACAACATTAGATTAAATCAGCAGCAGCTGGATGCGGTGCAGTCGGTGGAAGGGCCCGTTCTTCTTCTGGCTGTGCCGGGAAGCGGCAAGACAACCGTGTTGGTGACACGATTGGGTTATATGATTTACTGCAGGGGCATTGCGCCGGAAAAAATCCTGACATTAACCTACACCGTAGCTGCCACCCATGACATGGCGAAACGTTTTGAACAATATTTTGGCCCGGAGCTTGGGCATCGTCTGGAATTCCGGACGATCAACGGCATCTGTGCCAGAGTGATCAATTATTATGGCCGTATGGTAGGAAAAAATGCATTTCATCTGGTAACGGACGAAAAAGCCACCGCAGGAATGCTGTCCCTTATTTTTCAGGAAACAGAAGGCACTTATCCCACAGAGAGTGATATGAAAAGTGTCCGCACATGGATTACTTATATAAAAAACAGGATGCTGCAGCCGGATCAGATTCAGGAGCTGGAAGATGAGGCAGGAGTTCAGATTGGACAAATTTACAAAAAATACTGTGCACAAATGCGCCGGCAGGGTCTTATGGATTATGACGATCAGATGATCTATGCGCTGAATATCCTCCGTCACAGCCCGGAGACGCTGCAGTATTTTCAAAACCGGTATCCCTATATTTGTGTTGATGAAGCGCAGGATACTTCAAAGATTCAGCATGCGATCATCGCACTTCTCTCCCATGGAAGCGGGAATCTTTTTATGGTGGGAGATGAGGATCAGAGTATCTATGGTTTCCGGGCGGCGTATCCGGAAGCGTTGCTGTCTTTTGAAAAAAATCATCCCGGTGCAAAAGTTCTTTTCATGGAAGAAAATTTCCGCTCCAATGCAAAGATTGTGGCTGCTGCAGATCGGTTTATTCAGAAAAATACGCTGCGCCGCGAGAAGCATATGAAGGCAGTACGGGAAGCCGGTGCAGATATTCGGGAGATTCAATTAAAATCAAGAAGATCCCAGTATTCATATCTGGAAAAGGTTGCCATGAATTGTCAGACCCAGACAGCCGTTCTTTACCGGGATAATGAGAGTGTGCTGCCGCTGGTGGACCGGCTTGAGCGAAGGGGGATTCCATATCGTATGCGAAATGGGGATCTGACCTTTTTTACCCATCGAACGGTTCTGGATATTCAAAATATCATCTGTTTTGCCATGAATCAGAGAGACACGGACCTGTTTATGCAGATTTACTATAAAATAAATCTGTATATCAGCAGGCAGAACGCCATAAGATTCTGCAAAATCAGCCGGGAAAAGGGAATCTCGGTTCTGGAGGCGGCTGTCTGTTATGGGGGACTTCCCGATTATACGGTGAAAAGTATCAATGGGATTCGGACTCATCTGGAAAAATTGCTGGGTGAGACGGCAGATAAAGCCATCGACCGGATCACCGGAATGATGGGATATGGGGATTATCTGGAACGGATGAAGATTGGGGATGGAAAAATCTTTGTTATGAGGGAGATCGGTGCCATGGAAGATTCTGCGCAGCACTTTCTGGAACGAATGGAACAGCTGCAGCAGATTATCCGGGAAAAACAGAATGAGCCCGGATGTCCCTTTATCCTTTCCACGATCCACGCCAGCAAAGGTCTGGAATATGACAGCGTTTATCTGCTGGATGTGGCGGATGGAATTTTTCCTGAAAATGTCCCTGCTGTTTCAAAAGAATATGAAACAGATGAGCCCGGAAGCTATTATGGGAAAAATAATCGGAAAACCCGGGAAAACAGCGCCGGGAAAACAGCCCGTAAAGAAATCGAAGCATACGAGGAAGAACGGCGGCTTTTTTATGTAGGGGTAACCAGGGCAAAAAATAACCTGAATGTTTTTAAAATACCCAGTTTTTCCACCTTTTGCAGAGAGTTAACAGAAATGATTCGGGAAAATACAACAAATACCGGGCAGAAAAGCAGGCAGAAGCAGCTGTCCGGCAGCAGTTATATGAAGCCGAAAAAGGTATTTTCACAGGCAGAATATGATGCTTTCTGTGATTCTCTGGGAGAGGGAATCGGTGTTGTTCATCAGAAATTCGGACAGGGAATCGTATCTGCAATGTCCGATGAGTATGTGACGGTTCATTTTGATGAGATAAGCAGGAAGATGTCACTGCACATTTTATTTGAAAATGATCTGCTCAAAGTCCGGTAAAAAAATGGGGGAAAATTGCAGAAAGTGTAAAAAAAGTATATTTTTTGCTTGCGTTATGTCTGCTTTTCGTTCATGATATATTATGAGAAAGAGAAGATTCCAAAGGAGGATATACAAATATGTCACAGAGAACAGATATCCATAAAGTTCTGATTATTGGTTCTGGTCCGATTATCATCGGTCAGGCATGCGAGTTTGACTATTCCGGTACCCAGGCATGTAAAGCTCTGAAAAAGCTGGGATACGAAATCGTGCTGGTGAATTCCAATCCTGCGACCATTATGACAGACCCGGAAACCGCGGATGTTACTTATATTGAGCCGCTGAATGTGGAACGTCTGGAGCAGATCATTGCCAAGGAGCGTCCGGATGCGCTGCTCCCGAACCTGGGCGGACAGTCCGGTCTGAATTTATGTGCAGAATTAAATAAAGCGGGTATTCTGGATAAATATAATGTACAGGTTATCGGAGTACAGGTTGATGCCATTGAGCGTGGCGAGGACCGTATCGAATTTAAAAAAGCCATGAACGCGCTGGGAATCGAGATGGCGCGCAGTGAAGTTGCATACTCCGTAGAGCAGGCACTTGAGATTGCGGAAGAGCTTGGTTATCCGGTTGTTCTGCGTCCGGCTTACACCATGGGCGGTGCAGGCGGCGGTCTGGTTTACAATAAGGAAGAACTGCGTACCGTATGTGCACGCGGCCTTCAGGCCAGCCTGGTGGGTCAGGTTCTGGTTGAAGAATCCATTCTTGGATGGGAGGAGCTGGAAGTTGAGGTTGTACGTGATAAGGATAACAATATGATCACCGTATGCTTCATTGAAAATATCGATCCCCTTGGTGTACACACCGGTGATTCCTTCTGTTCTGCACCGATGCTGACCATTTCCGAAGATTGCCAGAGACGTCTGAAAGAGCAGGCATTCAAGATCGTTGAGTCCGTACAGGTTATCGGCGGAACAAACGTACAGTTTGCTCATGATCCGGTTTCTGACCGTATCATCGTTATTGAGATTAACCCGCGTACATCCCGTTCATCCGCACTGGCTTCCAAAGCTACCGGTTTCCCGATCGCTCTGGTTTCCGCTATGCTAGCCACCGGACTGACCCTGAAAGACATTCCGTGCGGCAAATACGGCACACTGGACAAATATGAACCGGACGGAGATTATGTTGTAATCAAGTTTGCACGCTGGGCATTTGAAAAATTCAAAGGCGTGGAAGATAAACTGGGCACTCAGATGCGCGCAGTAGGCGAAGTTATGAGTATCGGCAAGACCTACAAAGAGGCATTCCAGAAAGCAATCCGCAGCCTGGAGACCGGCCGTTACGGTCTTGGCCATGCAAAGAATTTTGATTCCCTGAGCAAAGAAGAACTGCTTCAGATGCTGATCACACCTTCCAGTGAACGTCATTTTGTTATGTACGAGGCACTGCGCAAAGGTGCAACGGTAGAAGAAATTTATGAGCTCACAAAAGTAAAAACATGGTTCATTGAGCAGATGAAAGAGCTGGTTGAGGAAGAGGAAGCTCTTATGGCAGATAAGGGAAGTCTTCCGGCCGATGAGAAGCTCATTGCCGCTAAGAAGGACGGTTTCTCTGATAAATATCTGAGCCAGATTCTGGAGATTCCGGAAGAAGATATCCGCAACCGCCGTATCGAACTCGGTGTGGAAGAAGCATGGGAAGGCGTTCACGTAAGCGGAACCGAAAACAGTGCTTACTATTACTCCACATACAATGCAGAAGACAAAAATCCGGTTAATACAGACAAGCCGAAGGTAATGATCCTGGGCGGAGGCCCGAACCGAATCGGTCAGGGTATTGAGTTTGACTACTGCTGTGTACATGCATCCATGGCACTTAAGAAACTGGGCTTTGAAACCATTATCGTAAACTGTAACCCGGAAACTGTTTCCACTGACTATGATACTTCAGATAAACTGTATTTCGAGCCGCTGACTCTGGAAGATGTATTAAGTATCTATAAGAAAGAAAAACCGGTTGGCGTTATCGCTCAGTTTGGCGGACAGACTCCGCTGAACCTGGCTGCTGATCTGGAAAAGAACGGTGTGAAGATCCTTGGAACTGCTCCGTCTGTTATTGACCTGGCAGAGGACCGTGATCTGTTCCGTGAAATGATGGAAAAACTGGAAATTCCGATGCCGGAATCCGGTATGGCAACAACCGTTGAGGAAGCAGTTGAGATCGCAAACAAGATTGGCTATCCGGTTATGGTACGTCCTTCTTACGTACTTGGCGGACGCGGTATGGAAGTTGTCTATGATGATGAGAGCATGACCGGCTATATGAAAGCGGCTGTTGGTGTTACTCCGGATCGTCCGATTCTGATTGACCGTTTCCTGAATCACGCCATGGAGTGTGAAGCAGATGCGATCAGCGATGGAACACATGCATTTGTTCCGGCAGTTATGGAGCATATTGAGCTGGCTGGTGTTCATTCCGGTGACTCCGCTTGTATCATTCCGTCTGCTCACATCAGTGAAGAAAATCTGAAGACAATTAAAGAATATACAAGAAAAATAGCAGAAGAGATGCATGTAAAAGGTCTTATGAACATGCAGTATGCAATCGAAAACGGTAAAGTATACGTACTGGAAGCGAACCCGAGAGCATCCCGTACAGTACCGCTGGTATCCAAAGTCTGCAACATCCGCATGGTACCGCTGGCTACCGAGATCATCACTTCCGAACTGACGGGCCATCCGTCACCGGTTCCGGGCCTGAAAGAGCAGGAAATCCCGAACTATGGTGTAAAAGAGGCGGTATTCCCGTTCAATATGTTCCCGGAAGTAGACCCGCTGCTGGGACCGGAGATGCGTTCCACCGGTGAAGTTCTTGGTATGTCCCGGTCTTATGGTGAAGCATTCTATAAGGCACAGGAAGCAACTCAGTCCAAACTTCCGCTGGAAGGAACGGTTCTGATCTCTGTAAACAGAAAAGATAAAGAAGAAATCGTTGAGATTGCAAAAATCTTTGACGAAGTTGGATTCAAGATTGTTGCTACCGGAAATACCTGTGATCTGCTTTGTGAAGCGGGCATTGAGGCTGAAAAAGTGAAAAAACGCCATGAGGGCCGTCCGAATGTATACGATCTGATTACCAATGGAAAGATTCAGCTGATCGTGAACTCTCCGGTTGGAAAAGACAGTGTGAACGATGACAGCTACCTGCGTAAGGCTGCCATCAAGGCAAAAGTTCCGTATATGACAACCATGGCGGCTGCGAAAGCAACTGCAAAAGGAATTCGTTACGTGAAGAATCACGGAGACAGTGAAGTGAAGTCTCTTCAGGAGATGCACGGCGAAATCTGTGACAAATAAAAAATAGAATCAAAAAGAACGAAAGAGAAAAGGGCATTTTCCAGAGAAATCTGGAAGGTGTCCTTTCCTTTTTCCAGGCAAAGAAGGGCAGATTTCCATGAAAACCTTGACATTTTTCTGATTGGATTTAAGATAGAGAGAAAAATAGTTTGAAAGGCAAAGTATTATGTGGATTACAAAAAAGTTATATTGCAGAACTTTTCAGTTGGTTTTTAAAGCGGCAATGCCGTTTTTGCCATATCGGAAACCGGAAATTATTCAATCAGTGGCAGAGATCGCAGATGTGTGCAGAGAGCAGGGTATAGATACCGTCATGATTGTGACCGACCAGGGCATCCGTTCTCTGGGGCTTACGGATTTTCTGGAAAAAAGCCTTACCGAACAGGGGATTTCCTACTGCATTTATGATCGCACAGTGGCAAACCCCACCATCTGGAATGTGGAAGAGGCAAGAGAATTGTATCTGGAGCAGGGAGCGCAGGCAATTATTGCTTTTGGAGGCGGATCTTCCATGGACTGCGCCAAAGCAGCAGGGGCCAGAATTGCAAAACCGAAGCAGAGTATCAGTCAGATGAAAGGACTTTTGAAAGTACATAAGAAACTGCCGCTTTTAATCGCAGTTCCTACGACAGCCGGAACCGGAAGCGAGACAACCCTGGCAGCTGTAATTACGGACAGTGAAAAGCACCACAAATATCCAATTAACGATTTTAGTCTGATTCCGCGGTATGCTGTGCTGGATTACCATGAGACGGTGGGTCTGCCGAAAAATATTACAGCCACAACAGGTATGGATGCACTGACCCATGCGGTGGAGGCGTATATTGGCGGGTCTACGACGAAAGAAACGAGAGAGATGGCAGAACAGGCGGTGCGTCTCGTTTATCTGCATTTGAAAAATGCATATGATAACGGTGAGAACAAAGAAGCAAGGAAAGGAATGCTGAAAGCGGCATACTGTGCAGGGGTTGCATTTACCAAATCTTATGTGGGTTACGTCCATGCAGTAGCCCATTCTCTGGGAGGGCAATACGGTACCCCTCATGGTCTTGCCAATGCAGTTCTGCTTCCCGTTGTTCTTCGGATGTATGGGCCTGCCTGCGAGAAAAAACTGGCAAAACTGGCACGAAAAACAGAGGTGGCAGATGCAGGAATGGATGATGCTGCGGCGGCAGAGCGTTTCATTGACTGGATCCAGAAGATGAATGATTATATGCAGATTCCGCGTACTTTCCCGGATATTCGGGATGAAGATATCCCGGAGATGGCACGGCATGCAGACAAAGAAGGGAATCCTTTATATCCGGTTCCAAAACTGATGAATCGCAGGGAATTGGAGCAGATTTATAGAAATGTGAAAGGAAATTAAGGCATGCAGATAGAAACATTGGTGCAAAAGCAGCGAGATTATTTTTTGTCCGGAAAGACATTTAATGTTTCTGGCCGAATACAGGCATTAACGCTCCTGGAACAGGCAATTTTAAAATACGAAGAAAAATTGTATGAGGCACTGGGGGCGGATCTTGGCAAATCCAGATCAGAGTCCTATATGTGTGAGATAGGAATGACGCTGTCGGAACTTCGGTATGTAAAAAGACATGTGAAGGCCTGGAGCAGGAACAAAAAGGCAAGGACTCCGCTGAACCAGTTTCATGCAAAAAGTTTTACGGTACAGGAACCCTACGGTGTGGTGCTGGTCATGTCTCCATGGAATTATCCGCTCCTTCTGACGCTGGAGCCCCTGATTGGAGCGCTGGCAGCCGGCAACTGCTGTGTGGTAAAGCCGTCCGCCTATTCGCCGGAGACTTCCAGGGTGATGGGACAGATGATACGGGAAATTTTTTCGGAAGAATATGTGGCAGTGGTAGAAGGGGGAAGAGCGGAAAATCAGAGCCTTCTGAACCAGAAATTTGATTACATTTTCTTTACCGGTGGTGTGAACGTGGGAAAAATGGTGATGGAAAAGGCATCCGCATACCTGACACCGGTAACGCTGGAACTGGGCGGAAAGAGCCCCTGCATCATTGACCATACGGCAGACCTGAAACTTGCAGCAAAAAGACTGGTATTCGGAAAATATTTAAACTGCGGACAGACCTGTGTTGCTCCGGATTATATATTGGCAGAGGCAGGCATCAAAGATGAATTTTTAAAACGGATCAGACAGGAAATCGAACTTCAGTATGGAAAGCATCCTCTGGAAAATTCCGACTATGGAAAGATGGTCAACCGAAAGCATTTTGACCGGGTACTGGGGTTGATTGACCGGTCAAAACTGGCGCATGGAGGCGGAAGTGATGCAGATACCCTGCGGATCGAACCAACGGTTCTGGATGGCGTGACAGAGGACGATGCGGTTATGCAGGAAGAGATTTTCGGGCCCATACTTCCGGTACTGACGGTGGATTCTGTGGATGCGGCATATGAATTTGTAAAAAGCAGACCGCAGCCGCTGGCGCTGTATCTATTTACCAGTGATAAACAGACAGAAAAAAGATTTTTAAAAGAAGTGCCCTTTGGCGGCGGATGTGTTAATGATACGATTATCCATCTGGCAACTTCGGAGATGGGCTTTGGCGGTGTAGGAAACAGTGGTATGGGCTCTTATCATGGGAAAAAGAGCTTTACGACCTTCAGCCATGAAAAGAGCATTGTGAAAAAATATACCTGGATGGATCTTCCTATGCGGTATCGGCCATATGCGGGCTGGAAAGATAAAATGATACGGATGTTTTTAAAATAAAGATATGCGGATCACCCGATTTTGCTCATGGGACAGGGATCAGATTAAAAAAGCGGCTTGTATAAAAAAGATAACAAAGGTATAATAGTAAAAAATAAGAAAAACAGCGGGGAGCTTGTATGACAGGCTGAGAGGAAGGTATGACCTTCGACCCATTAACCTGATTTGGATAATGCCAACGTAGGGA
>JAXJSH010000120.1:0-4404 GCA_036310185.1 Lachnospiraceae bacterium
AAAAACATTCGAAATCCGCCCTATTCGGGCTACTTTCTCATGTTTTGCGGGTCTCAAAGTCATATTTTTTCATGCAAGCATGAAACATGTGACCTTTTGACCCTGGTATCATGAAATTCAGAATAGTTGTATATGTTTTTGGGAATCTTATTTGGGAGGTGATCGAAATGGATAAACAGCAGAAAAAAGACAATGAGAAATTCAACAGTATAACGCATAAGAAAAAGGTAGAAAACCAGAATCAGGAACATAATGTTCGGATGGAAGGGATTGGACCGATTAACCAGAAAAGATGAGGCGGCCGGAAGGCTGTCTCTTTTTCTGTTTTATGCCATTTTTCTATTCAGACATAAAAACAGCCATAGTCCCTGAAAACTCAAGGATTATGGCATTTTTACGCAAGCCGAAAATCGGACTCGAACCGACGACCCCTTCATTACGAGTGAAGTGCTCTACCAACTGAGCTATTTCGGCACACGAACTATTATATCGCATTTATGAAAAAATTCAACCATTTTTTTAATAAAATTGGACATAATCTCAGCAAAGACTTATAATAGAGAAAAGACTTAAAAGCGGAGGCCTGCAAGTGAGTGATCAATTCGAAGAAAAAAATATGAAACTGCTGGTGGAACACTTTGAGAACGGATGCAAAGCAAACTGCGTGCAGAAGCTGGGAGTGGAAATCGAGCATTTTATTGTAGAGAAAAAGACCGGAGCATCCGTGAGTTATTACGGGGAGCACGGTGTGGAATACATTTTAAATGAGATGGCAAAGTTCTTTCCGAAAAAAGAGATTTTCGCAGGAAAAAATCTGATCGGAATGTACAACAATGATTATTCCATCAGCATTGAACCGGCAGGGCAACTGGAAGTGAGTATTGTGCCGAAGGAAAGTATTTCGGTTATACTGGTGATTTATCAGTTGTTTTTGCGCATGGTTACGCCGATTCTGAATAAACTGGATTATGAGCTGGTTACGCTGGGGTATCATCCGGTGAGCCGTGCCGGTGATATGCCACTGATTCCGAAAAAACGGTATGAATATATGGATGCGTATTTTAAAACCTCCGGAACCTGCGGATATCATATGATGCGCGGGACAGCGGCAACACAGGTTTCCATTGACTTTTGCAGTGAAGAAGATTTTGTGCGGAAATATCGGGTGGCATATCAGCTGATGCCGGCGCTGAAACTTTTGACGGACAATACACCTTATTTTGACGGAAAGCCATATGAAGGTCATCTGGCCAGAACTTATATCTGGGACAACGTGGACCCGGTGCGGTGCGGCGTTTTGCCGGATCTGTTTTCGGAGAATTTCGGGTTTGAGTCCTATGCAAAATATCTGTGGAATCTGCCCATGATTTTTGTGGCGGATGGAGACGCGGCCACATATACAGGCCATAAGACGGCAAAAGAGCTGTGGGCAGACCGGGAACTGACACAGGCGGATATTGAACATATTTTGTCCATGACCTTTCTGGATATCCGGCTGAAACATTATATTGAGATCCGTGTGGCGGACAGTATGCCGGCGGAATATGTGATGGGATATCTGGCGCTGATCAAGGGACTGTTTTTCAACAGTGACATTCTGGCAGCGATTCAGACCAGGCTGCCGGGTTCTGTGGAAGAAATCCTTCGCGCCCAGAGAGCAGTACAGGAAAAGGGCTGGGATGCGGAAATCTATGGGACAAATGCGAAAGAATTCACCCACCATCTGATTGAAGTGGCAAAAGCCGGTTTAAGTCTGGAAGAAAAAGCATATTTAGATGTTTTTTCACAGCCTGTAAATGAAAAAAGATGAAAACCATGTGAAACGGAAATAATTGTTTTTACGCGTGAATCGTAAAAAAGAAAGACTGCATTCAATGCAGCCGAGACTTAGAATGGAGACCACTATGATTCAATTAAATCAGGAATATGAAGAATATATAAAAGAACATTTTGAAGAAAGCAGAGAATCAGGACTGAAAGTTAAAGAATATCTGTATCAGTCCACCGTAGCGTATCATGGAAGATGTGTTCATACGCTGCATATTCCGAAAATATACAGTCAGGACGAAATCAAAGATTTCCAAAGAATTGTAAAAACAACTTACGGAATCTTTGAAAAAATCATTCTGGAATATCTGAAGAATCCGGCGTATCGCAGGTTATTCCCCTTCAGTAAGCGGATGGAAGAACTGATTCTGGTGCCGAACCTCTATGACAGTGTTCTGCCGATTGCACGATTTGACATTTTTTACAGCGAGGAAACCGGGGCATTCAAGTTCTGCGAGATCAACACAGACGGAACCAGTGCCATGAATGAGGATCGGGAACTGAATATTGCCATTCAGTACAACAATGCACATCAGCATATGAAAGAAAAATACGAATTCGGTATCTTTGAACTGTTTGACAGCTGGATTGACACCTTTATGGGTCTTTATGATACCTATGAAAAGAAAAAAGAAAATCCACGGGTGGCAATCGTTGACTTTATTGACAGCCAGGCCTCCGAGACAGAGTTTGAAGAATTCCGTAAACGTTTTGCGGCCCGCGGATATGATTGCGAGATCTGCGATATTCGTAAGATGACGTATCGGGACGGGGTCCTTTACAGCCACACCGGCAATCCGGTAGATGTAATTTACCGCCGTGCCGTGACAAGTGATGTGGAAAAACATTATGAAGAGATTCCGGATTTTATTCAGGCAGTAAAAGACCAGGCGGTTTGCCTGATCGGGTCCTTCTGTACCCAGATCATTCATAATAAATGGCTTTTCAAAGTGATTCAGGAAAAAGAGACCTTATCACTTCTGACTGACGAGGAACAGGCTTTCGTGATGGAACACATTCCGGAAACAAAGCTTTTGTCTGCAGAGACATGTGATCTGCAGGATCTGATAAAGACAAAGGACCGCTGGATTGTAAAACCGCTGGATTCCTATGCGTCACAGGGCGTTTTTGCGGGAACTGATTATTCCGACCGGGAATGGACGGATATTTTGGAAAAACATATGGATGCGGATTATATCATTCAGGAATATTACCCGCCCCATCGTACGTCAAACATCTTTTTCTATAAAGAAAATCCGCAGTTTTTGCCATACAGCAATATGGCCGGTCTTTTCGTTTACAATGGAAATCTGGCGGGCGTGTATTCCAGATTATCGGACGGGGGAATCATTTCCTCGCAATATAACGAAAAAGCGGTGGCAACTTTGTACTTAAAATAAATATGTTTCGCCATTTTGTGAATGGCATTTTCTGAACAGTTACAAATAAGTGCAGCTTTAAAAAAGAAAAAGTTTATATCCGGTTAACTGATAGAAGGAAATTCTGTACAGAAACTGTGGGCGGACAGTACCTCAGGTACAGAACAACCAGGGAAGGATGTGAATATATGGTTGTAGGAAAGAGTTACAAAAGAGTAGATGCTTTCGATAAAGTAACAGGTCGGGCAAAATACACCGATGATCTGTGCGGAAAAGATGCATTGATTGCACGCATTCTACACGCAACCATTGGAAATGGAACCGTAAAATCCATTGACACCAGTGAGGCAGAAAAAATTCCCGGGGTAGTGAAAATTGTGACTTGCTTTGACGTGCCGAAATACTATTTCCCGACGGCGGGACATCCGTGGAGTATTGATGTGGACCATCAGGATGTGGCGGACCGATTGCTGCTGACTGACCGGGTGCGTTATTATGGCGATGATGTGGCTGCCGTTGTGGCAGAAGACGAAGTCAGTGCGGCCCAGGCACTTCGCGCCATTCGGGTGGAATACGAGGAGCGGCCGGTTGTTCTGGATGTGATGGAAGCCATGAAAGACGGAGCGGAACAGCTCTACGAGGCATATCCAAATAACATTTTAAAACATACGTTTATTCGGAACGGCGACTATGAGACGGCCATTCAGGAACCGGGGCTGGTCAAAGTGGAAGGCTGGTATGAGACACCGGCCGTACAGCATTGCCATATCGAAAATTTTATCTGTTATTCCTATATGGAAGCCGGAAGGGTGCATGTGGTTTCTTCGACCCAGATTCCCCATATTGTACGCCGGGTGGTAGCCCAGGCCCTTGGAATGGACTGGGGGAAAATCCGGATTGTAAAACCATACATAGGAGGCGGTTTTGGCAACAAACAGGACGCATTGTACGAACCGCTGTGTGCGTATCTGTCTACACAGACAGGCGGACGTCTGGTAAAACTGGATGTGCCGCGTGAGGAGACGTTTGTAAATAACCGGGTTCGTCATCCCATCCGCAGTCATATTGTGACGCATCTGCGTGCGGACGGAACCATTGTGGCAAGAAAGCTGGAAGCCTATTCGGATCAGGGCGCTTATGCGTCCCATGGACATAGCATCGCGGCGAAGGGAATGGGCTGTTTTCCTCAGTTGTATCC
>JAXJSH010000121.1:0-18831 GCA_036310185.1 Lachnospiraceae bacterium
AAAACATGAGAAAGCAGCCCGAATAGGGCGGATTTCGAATGTTTTTAGGATTACGGGAGCATAAAATGCGGAGTAATCCGTAGGTATCAGGGGGGCAAAATATCTTTTGACCCCAACATCATATAATAATTATAGAAATCTGTATATTAATTTTGTATAATATGGTTAAACGTGAAAGTGAAAAAGAGCAATCATAATATTTTATACGAGAATGGGGAGAAAGTATGATATTAGAAATTAATCAGATAAGTGCAAACGGAAAGAATCTTTTTGAAATCATCGAAGGCGGTCAGCTTCTTTATCAGGCACATTCACCGTGGTTACCTATGATAACAGATGCTGCCCGCAAAATTACCATGAGCGATCCGGCAGGGCAGAAAGTTTTTGAAACGAATTACAGTTTTCTGGAAAATATGAGCGAAGCCATCGTTCCTTTTAAATATCTTCTGACTGGCGCGCAGAAGTTCAACCAATACAGTGTAGTAGATGCAGATGGAAAAACAATAGGCGCATTTTATTCAGAACTAAACGGGCTGATTGACAAAAAATTGTATTTACAGCGTGAAAATCGGGCAATCGTTGGTTATAGGAGATCCGTTGGAAATAAAGAAGTTGTTTCTTTTTATCAAAATGAGCGGCAGGTAGGCCAGCTTACCAGATCAAATAGTACAGTGAATAATCAGGACCGGTATTTGCTCCATTTTCTGCCGGGATATGAATCATGGCTTCCCATTCTTGCATTTTTTACGGTGTATTATGATTTCATGTATCATAACAACAGCGGCAAAGTGATGATTGGATACTCTACGAAATATGTTTATACATACGATAAAAACAATAAAAAATATGATAAAAACTTTATCCGCAATAATTTTGGTCAGGCAGAGGACGACCGGATCAATGGAAAAGGAAGTAACAGTATGAAAGCGAAGGCATCTGTCGGAAATCTGACAATGAAGCAGTTCTGGACCATATTTGGAATTGGATGGGGCGTGGCGATTTTGACAGCTGTTATCATTTTGCTGATTGTTTTTTTGTTATAGACTAATATTTGTTTTATGAATTATTGCTTTCTTAAAAGATCATATGGCGAGAAGCTGGTTCGGAAGGGCTTGAACAGTATTGTAAAAATTGGCAATGAAGCAGGCTGAATAGTGTGTGGTAAAGTGGATACACTTATTTAAAAGATTAAAAGGAGTTAAAAAAATCAATGGTTGAATCAGATACTATAAAATTGCTGCGGGAATGCGATGCCGGTATTAAAATGGGGATAGCCTCTATTGATGATGTTTTGGATTATGTACATGATGAAAGGTTTCGAAAGTATCTTACAGATTGCAAAAATGAACATGATAAAATGAAAAAAGAAATTCAGCTTCTTTTAGATCAATATCATTATGAAGGGAAAAATCCAAATCCTATGGCCAAAAGCATGTCCTGGATCAAGACTAATGTGAAGCTGGTTATGAACGAATCGGATGAAACCATTGCCGATTTAATGACGGATGGCTGTAATATGGGGGTAAAATCGCTCAACAAATACCTTAATCAATATAAAAGAGCTGATGAGAAGACCACGGATATTGTGCAGCGTGTGATAAATCTTGAAGAAAGGCTTGCTGTTGATATCCGACAGTTTTTATGATACCATGGTCAAAAGGTCACATGTTTCATGCAGGCATGAAACATGTGACCTTTTGATCCGGGTATCATAATAATTGAGAAACCAGTAACTGCGTGTTCAGATAAAATGGAACTCCATTAAAAACTGGAGAAAGTGAAAAGAATTTTATGGAACATTTAAAATGGAGATTGTGTAAAAGGTATAAAAAATTTAATAATAATACCATTGTAAGGGCAATAAAAGAATCATTTATATACAATTTATTTAAATCCCTAATTGTGATTATGCTCATGGTATTGCTTATATTTCAGGTAAAACCTAAAAAGGCTTACATATATGCTGAATTAGAACAAATAGAGATAGATTCTTTAGATTATCACTCAGAAGTGTTAGAAATAGGTGATATTCCGCGGAATTACATATCAATTAGCAGCAGGGACAAAATTGTAATCGACTTAAATGGATTATCGATTAACGATACCGATTATTCGGATGGGGAGTATTTGGAAATATCTTCAGCAGGCAGTGCAAGCTCGTTTATAGACTTTTCTGGATCAATCAGTAAAGCATATTTTTATGATGCAGCTTCAAATGTTAATCGGCACAGCATTATATATTCAAATTCTTCTTCCTGTCGTTTTATTGGCGAACAACATTTGGAGATTGATTGTGGAACTGCATATATTGTTAATGACAACAGTGGGGAGAAAAAAGAATTAGATTGTACAGAGAGTCTGGTATTAACAAGTACTTCACACAGGAATATTATTAACGAATATAAAGAACTTGTTGCTGATATAACGGAAGCGGATGGCAGCATTGGTGAAGAGCATGAAAATGAGTACCAGAATTATATCCGTATTATTGAACGATATAGCAATGAAGTAGAATATTCTGTGCGGATTTATACGGAACCTGCTGATTCAGAATCCGTAGATTCACAGCTTGAAGCCTGTTTTGTCGATTTTAATAGTATAAATTCAGAACAGGCTGCTTCCTGTAAGGTAATAGCCAGCGGAAAACTCACGGTCTCATATACACCGACCGCTGAAGAATATGTATTGAAACAGCAGGAACTTTATCTGTTCTCAGAGGATTCATCGTTAAATATTTCTTATGATATAGAAAATGACACTGCTTTTATTTCAGGCTATGTGGATGATGCCACATTATCGGAAATGGATCTGTTTCCGAATTTTTGGAATTGGTATTTTTCCAACATATATATGGCGCCCCTTACACTTATTTCAACCGTTTTTTCAGCAGTATCTATGATGAATGCTTCAAAAAAAGAGAAAGAAGTTGACTGAGATTTGTCTCTATTGACATAAAAATGGAAGTGTATTTTCTTTTACTGTTAATCAGGGAATTACACAGGGGATGCTGCCAATTGTGGTTTACTGCTATTCGTTCCGCCGATATAAAAGAATGAAGTCTGTAATCGGTTTTTCATCCGTTTGTACGATCAGTTTTTCTCTCATTTGCAGCATATGTTCGTATGTATTTGCACCACAGCTGATTCGCTTTTTCATCAACGATGCCGAAACGATACGCTATGGAACGGAGTTTTTGAAAGTGCGTTGTATCGCAGCTGCAATTTATCCGTTGCTGTTTGTGATCAGAAAAATACACGTTGCACTTCCGGAATCGTCACAAAAATTTGAAGAAAACAGAGGAAAATAACACATGGACTATTTATCACATAACGTAGCTGTAAATTTAAAACGACTGCGAAAGTCAAAAGGCATGAGCCTGGATGTTGCATCTGAACAGACAGGAGTAAGCAAAAGTATGCTTGCACAAATAGAAAAAGGCGGTGCCAATCCCTCTCTGGGAGTTCTGGGCAAAATTGCCAGTGGCCTTCGTGTACGGATTCAGGAGTTGATCGAGGCTCCGCCCATGGATACCTGCTTGGTAAAAGTGGCGGATACCATACCGACTAAGGAAATAGAAGGAAAATATCGTGTATGGACCTGTTTTCCGTATGAAGATAATCAGATGGTGGAGATTTACCGTATTGATATAGAGCCGGGTGAAGCCTATGTCAGCGGCGGACACGGAGAAAAGACCCGTGAGTATATTACGGTTCTGGATGGCCGGCTTACGATCGAATGTAACGGAGATTATTATGTTTTGACAAAAGAAGAAGTATTTCGATTCGAATCTGATCAGATGCACATATACCGCAATGAAACATCAGAAAAACTCAGTTTTCTCTGTTTCTTTCAGGATTATCATTAGAAATATGTACAATATATTGGACGAAATGTGTTTTGGAATTTAAATTAAAAAACTAGAAGAATTGAAAAAAGCCACGAAAAAAAAGAAAATTTGCAAAAAATAAGTTTGTAGAAAAAGTATTGACAGAAAAGCTATTCTATGATATTGTATGATTGTTCAATATAAAGGACAAACAAAGCGAAGGCGCTTATCGCAGGATAAGCGCCTTTTTCTATTACAAAAAGACTGTTTTATGAACTTGGGAGGCGCGGCATGAGATTAAAAGACACAGGATTAACAGCACAGGATATTAAAGACAAAGTAAATAAGTATATGATTGAAACCTATGAACGTTTTGATTTTTTGGCAGAGACTGCAAAAGACATGTATATTTTTGATGAAAATGGTACTCCATATCTGGACTTTTATGCAGGCATCGCGGTAAACTCCGCAGGAAACTGTAATGAAAAAGTGGTTTCGGCTGTTAAAGATCAGGTGGATGATCTTATGCACACCTTCAATTATCCGTATACCATTCCGCAGGCACTTCTGGCTGAAAAGGTTTGTACGACCATTGGCATGGATAAGATTTTTTATCAGAACTCCGGTACAGAAGCAAACGAAGCTATGATCAAAATGGCACGTAAATATGGTGTGGAAAAATATGGTCCTCACAAATACAACATTGTAACGGCTGAGATGTCTTTCCATGGAAGAACGTTTGGTGCCATGAGTGCAACCGGTCAGCCGGATAATGCATGCCAGATCGGTTTCGGTGATATGACACCTGGTTTTTCCTATGCAAAATTTAATGACCTTCAGTCATTTAAAGATGCATGCACAGAAAATACCATTGCCATCATGATTGAACCGGTACAGGGCGAAGGTGGCGTACATCCGGCAACACAGGAATTTATGAGCGGACTTCGTGAATTTTGTGATGAAAAAGGATTGCTGCTTCTTTTGGATGAAGTTCAGACTGGCTGGTGCAGAACCGGTGCGGTTATGTCTTACATGAATTACGGTGTAAAACCGGATATCGTATCTATGGCGAAAGCCCTGGGCGGCGGAATGCCCATTGGTGCCATCTGTGCCACAGAAGAAGTGGCAAAGGCCTTCAGCGCGGGTTCCCATGGAACAACATTTGGCGGTCATCCGATCAGCTGTGCAGCTGCACTTGCTGAGATCAATGAACTTCTGGATCGTGATCTGGCTGCAAATGCCGGAAAAATGGGTGCATATTTCATGGAAAAATTAAAAGCACTTCCGCATGTAAAAGAAGTAAGAGGTCAGGGGCTTTTAGTTGGTGTTGAGTTTGATGACACCGTCAGCGGTGTAGATGTAAAACATGGCTGTCTGGATCGTAAATTACTGATTACTGCCATCGGTGCACATACGATCCGTATGGTGCCTCCGCTGATTCTTACAGAAGAACACTGCGACAAAGCATTTGAGATTATTAAGGAAACCGTAGAATCATTATAAATAAAACATAATGAAGGAGAGATGCAGATGAAACATTTTGTAATTACCATAGGCTGTGAATATGGCAGCGGCGGTCCGGAAATCGGAAAAATGATTGCAGAGTCTCTTGGTATCGAATATTATGACAGAGATCTGGTTGACAAAGTGGTGGATAAACTTGGAGTGGACCGGGAACTGGTTGAAAAAGCAGATAAAGGAAATAATGTAAAGTACGAATTTGAGACAAAACTTGGTCCCAGATATGCAAATCTTACAAATCGTGTTATTTACGCACAGTTTGAAGTAATTCAGAAATTTGCAGAAAAATCCTCCTGTGTGATCATCGGAAGATGCAGTGATTATATTTTAAAAGACAGAGATGACTGTTTGAATCTGTTTATTTACGCACCGGAAGAAACTCGTATCCGGCATATCATGGAGAGTCAGGGCCTTTCCAGAAAAGATGCTGGGGAAAAAGTAAAATATAATGACGAGATGCTTCATGCCCGTTATAAATATATGACCGGTACATATCGCGGTGACAGAAATATGCGTCACATGATGATCGACAGCAGTATTTTAGGTTTGGAGAAAACCGCAAAATATATTATGCAGCTGATCGATTTAAGATTTGAAAACAGATAGTATATAGAACTAACAAAGGCGTTAAAGAAAAACTCATAAAAAGAGTTGCTTTAACGCCTTTCATTTTAATCAGACAGCAGAGATGAGAGGACAGAGATATGGAAAAAAAGAAATCGGAATTTGATAAAGTCTTTAGTGCCTGGGATATACTGGTGATCGCCTTTGGTGCCATGATTGGCTGGGGCTGGGTGGTTTCCACCGGTGACTGGATAAACAAAGGCGGTGTATTTGGTGCAGCCATGGGTTTTGCAATTGGTGGTATTATGATTTTCTTCGTGGGTCTTACATACGCGGAACTGACAGCTGCTATGCCCCAGTGCGGCGGGGAGCATGTTTTCAGCCACAGAGCCATGGGCCCTGTGGGATCTTTTATTTGCACATGGGCAATTGTTCTGGGTTATGTCAGTGTTGTATGTTTTGAGGCGTGTGCATTGCCAACTATCATTACTTATATTTACCCGGATTTCTTAAAGGGATATTTATATACGGTCGCTGGATTTGACGTATATGCTTCCTGGCTTGCGGTGGCAGTGATCATGGTAATTTTTATTACCTATATCAACATCCGCGGTGCAAAAACAGCAGCTGTGCTGCAGACCATCCTTACCGTTATCATTGGAGGCGTTGGTATTCTTCTGATTGCAGCATCTGCGGTAACAGGCGATGTGTCTAATCTGCAGGGTCAAGTTTTTGTTGGTGAAAGTGTCGGAGGAGTTATTCGTTCTATTTTTGGCGTTGCAGTGGTAACACCGTTTTTCTTCATCGGTTTTGATGTGATTCCGCAGGCAGCAGAAGAAATTAATGTGCCCCTTAAAAAAATCGGTAAAATGATGATTTTATCCATTGTCCTGGCTGTTGTATTCTACAGCCTGATCATCATCGGAGTAGGTTATGTTATGGATGGTTCAGCAATCCGTGCATCGCAGGAAGGTTCCGGTCTTGTAACTGCGGATGCTATGGCCATTGCTTTTAACAGCAGTATCATGTCGAAAGTACTGATTGTTGGTGGTATGTGCGGTATTGTGACCAGCTGGAACTCCTTCCTGATCGGCGGCAGCCGTGCGATGTATTCAATGGCTGAATCTTATATGATTCCAAAAACATTTGCAAAACTTCACAAAAAGTATAAAACACCGGTAAATGCCCTTTATCTGATTGGTTTACTTTCCATTATTGCACCATTTTTTGGACGTAAAATGCTGGTATGGATTGTAGATGCCGGTAACTTTGGATGTTGTCTGGCTTATTGTATGGTAGCTGCTTCTTTCATTATTCTCAGAAAGAAAGAACCGGATATGGCAAGGCCGTATAAAGTAAAACATTACAAATTTGTAGGTATTATGGCTGTTCTTATGTCCGGCTTCATGGTAGTGATGTATGTGATTCCGAATTCCGGCTGTACCCTGGTTGCGCAGGAATGGATTATGGCAGGTGGATGGTCCGCACTCGGTGTTGTATTCTATATTATCTGCAAATTAAAATATAAAGAAAAATTTGGTTCCCTTGTCAATATTGTGGAAGATATGGATGAAGAAGACGAGGTTGAAACCGCGCTACGGGAAGCACTGGAGACAGTCAGTGCTGAAACCGTTGCAAAAACAGTTGAGCCTGACACGAGTTTCTCCTATTTCCTGCCTGTAAATGTGGTATTTGGATGGGGAAAAGTAAATGCTGCGGGTGAACTCACAAAACCATATGGACAGAAGGCACTTATTGTAACCGGCAGGAGCAGTGCTAAAAAATCAGGCCTTTATGATAAAGTTGCAGCCAGCTTAAAAGCTGCAGGTATTGATTCTGTACTGTTTGATAAAGTAACGCAGAATCCGCTTACTGCAACAGCAGAAGAAGGCGCTGCATTTGCCAGGGAAAATAACTGTGATGTAGTAGTTGGTATTGGCGGCGGCAGTATTATGGACTGCGCCAAAGCGATTGCATTTCTGGCAAAAAACAGTGGTGATATAAACGATTACATTTTCAATCGCAAAGTGAGCGATGATGCACTTCCGATCATTTTGATTCCGACTACCTGCGGCACCGGTTCAGAGGGCAATGGATTTGCTGTTCTTACGAATCCGGAAAATGGAGATAAAAAGTCCCTTCGCTGCAATGCGATTGTGGCAAAGGTATCCATCGTGGATCCGGAGTGCATGATGACCATGCCGAAAAAAGTGCTTGCTTCGGTTGGATTTGATGCGCTTTGTCATTGTATGGAAGCTTATACATCAAAAGCGGCACAGCCATTTACCGATGCGCTGGCTGTATATGCCATGGAATTGATAGCAGATAATCTGGTGGATGTTTATCAGGGCAAAAAAGGAAAGGAAGGATGGGAAAAAATCACCCTCGCCAGCACAATTGGCGGTATGGTCATTAATACAGCCGGCGTTACATTGGTGCATGGTATGGAACATCCGGCCAGCGGACTGAAAGATATTGTTCACGGTCAGGGGCTTGCCGCTCTGACACCGGTACTGATCGAAGCATCTCAGAAGGGAAATCACTTCAAATATGCAAAAATTGCAAGAATCTTTGGCGGCATCACTGCAGAAGACTGTGCGGCAAAAATCCGTACATTGCTTCACGAACTGGAGTTGGAATGCGGTTTGTCCGATCTTGGAATTGAAGAAAAAGATATACCGTGGATGGCAGAAAACTGTATGAAAGTATCTGCGGCAAGTATTGCGAATAATCCGGTTTTATTTGATCAGAAACAGATTGAGGAACTGTATCGCAGAGCAATGTAAAAAAATCCATATGTGAAAATCAGAAACTTTTCTGCCAGCGGGTATCGCCTGCTGGCAGTTTTGCCTGTGAGGATTTTCTCAGGATCATCGACTGGATGCCATATATTCTTGAAGTTGACCTTGAAGGCGGCAGGCTGGTATCAAAAACAGAGCATTGTCACATAGAAAAAGAATTTAAGGCAAATGAGTGGACAAAGCGTTGAAAAACGGTAATCTGCGATAAAGAAAAAAGAATTAACGACAGAAAAAATCGGCGGTTAATTGACCAGTGTCAGGTTAACCGCCAATTTATATGATAAGAAATTTAAAATGAAAGTATCGATGTGGGATCGCATAAATTATTGTAATAAGCAAATTATGTGAGGCAGTTTTTGAAGAAAAGTGAACTTGGCATAATCCTGATGCTGTGTGCTGTTTTAATCTTTGGAAGTGTACTGCATTTCAGAAACGGGAAAACGGTAAAAACCCAGACTGAAAATGTAACTTCAGATACACAGGAAAAAGAATACATAAAATGGGTGGAATTCAATGTGACTTGTGAAGCCATGAATAAAGCATATCAGTACGATTTGAATACATACGGAGAAGAAGTTCATCTGAACTGGGTGTGTCTGCTGGCGTATCTGGGTGCGAAATATGGCGGAGATTTTTCACAGTATGAAGAGCAGGATATGACAGAAATTGCAGAACTTTTGTTAAGCGGAGAAAAAACAGAAGAAACCCTGGCCGAAGAAATGCAGTATTATACATATTACCGGGAAGCTTACGGTGCTGTGCTGGACGGCATGGTAGGTGAATATGAAGTGGAATATTCTGTAAATGAAGAATCGTCGGGAGATTCGGAGACGATGGAAAAAGCGGAGACAGAAGATACGGAAAATCAGGAAGAACAAAATCAGGAAGAACCGGAAGAAGATAAAACGGAAACAGCATGGGAAAAAATATACGGTTTGAAAGCCTTCCACCCCATTGCAAAAGGATTTCTGTATTCAGATTATGACGATTTTGGGGTGTCCAGAAGCTATGGATATAAGAGAAATCATCTGGGGCATGACATGATGGGACAGGTGGGAACCCCTGTGATAGCGGTTGAATCCGGGTATGTGGCTGAACTGGGATGGAACCAGTACGGAGGATGGCGTGTGGGAATCAACAGTTTTGACGGGAAACGCTACTATTATTATGCACATCTCAGGCAAAACCGTCCCTATGCGGAGGGACTGGAAAAAGGAGACATTGTGCAGGCGGGTGATGTCATAGGATACATGGGGCGCACCGGTTACAGTACCGAGGAAAACGTAAATAATATTGACGAATACCACCTTCATTTCGGGCTGCAGCTGATTTTTGATGAATCCCAGAGGGAAGGAAACAACGAAATCTGGGTGAGCGGATATGAACTGGTGAAGTTTTTGTATCAGCATCAGTCGGAAGTACAGCGAAACGATGAAACAAAAGAATGGACGCGAATATATCAGATCAAAGACCCGGAAGCAGAAAAGGAAAAAGAGGCAATGTAAAATTTACCTTTTTTTTATACAATTTTCATGCCGAAAATATTACCAAAATCAGAAAACAGAGTTATAATTGCCAAGACAAATATTAGATGGAAAAGAAAAGCAAGAGGTACCTATGAGTGTAGAAAGTGAGCAGATGAAAAAACTTTTCGTGGGCATTGA
The DNA here is from genome assembly GCA_036310185.1 of Lachnospiraceae bacterium. GTDB lineage: Bacteria > Bacillota > Clostridia > Lachnospirales > Lachnospiraceae > JALENY01. Next base: position 10,377 of record JAXJSH010000121.1, read on the forward strand.
TATTGGTTCCACCACCACAAAAATCGTGGCCATGGCCCCGGAAAGAAAAAAGGAACCATTAAATAAAAATACTGGTAATATGGATGAACCAGCAGGGAAAATTACAGAGATTATATATTCCGATTATCAAAGACACAACGCTGCCCAGCTGCAAAGTGTAAAAGAAGCGTTGGAAAAACTGGAAAAGGAATTTTCGAACATACCGATCAGTCTGTGCCTGACCGGGTCCGGTGCAAAGCTTCTGTCGGAGCGCCTCGGAGTTCCCTTTATTCAGGAAGTGGTGGCCAATTCCATTGCCTTGAAAAAGCATTACGAAGAAGTGGGAACGGCAATCGAGCTGGGCGGACAGGATGCAAAAATTATATTTTTTAATAAAGACAGCAGATCCGGTCAGACAAATGTATCGGATATGCGCATGAACGGCAGCTGCGCCGGGGGAACAGGGGCATTTATTGATGAGGTGGCTTCTATTCTGAAGACACCGATCGAAGAATTTGATGCGCTGGCTTCCCGGGGCAGCTGTGTTTATGACATTTCCGGCCGATGCGGTGTGTATGCAAAAACAGATATTCAGCCCCTTTTGAATCAGGGAGCGGCCAGATCCGATCTGGCGCTGTCTGCGTTTCATGCCATTGCAAAAGCAGACCATCGGAGGTCTGGCCCAGGGTCTGGATATTAAGATGCCGGTGGTGTTTGAGGGCGGTCCGCTGACTTTTAATCCCACGTTGATCCGTGTGTTTACAGAGCGGCTTCAGCTAAAACCGGAAGAAGTGCTGATTCCGGAGCATCCGGAGATTATGGTGGCCTATGGTGCGGCACTTTCCCTTTCGGGCATGTTTCGAAATGAGTGCCGTGAATATAAAATAGGGGAATTGCTTGAGACGATCCGTGCAATACAAGAGGAAAAAGGACAGCACTCCGGAGGCGAAGGAGTTCCCTTTTTTGCATCAGAGAAAGAAAAAGAAGACTTTTACAAACGCCATACACTTCCGGTTCATACGTGGAAAAAGCCGGAAAAGGGTGAGAAAGTGCGCGCTTATCTTGGCATTGATTCGGGCAGTACCACCACCAAATTTGTTCTGATGGATGAGGACGAAAATATTCTGGATTCTTTTTATGCGCCAAACGAGGGCAAGCCGCTGCGGGTGGCAAAAGAGGCCCTGATTGCCATGCGGGATCGCTATCGCAGGGCAGGGGCAGAACTTGAGATTATTGCTGTAGGAACAACTGGATACGGGGAAGTTCTTTTTGCCAATGCGTTTGACACCGAGTGCCACGTAGTTGAGACGGTAGCCCATGCCCGTGCCGCAGAAAAATATGTGAAAGATGCAAGATTTATTCTGGATATCGGCGGACAGGATATGAAAGCCATCTGGATCGACAAAGGAATTATCACAAATATTGTAGTAAATGAAGCCTGTTCTTCCGGATGCGGTTCCTTTTTGGAGAATTTTGCGTCTGCTTTAAATATTGGGGTGGGTGATATTGCAAATGCGGCTTTTTCCGCTGAAAATCCGGCAGTGCTTGGCAGCCGCTGTACGGTGTTTATGAACAGCAGCGTGATCACAGAACAGCGAAACGGCAAGCTGCCGGAGGACATTATGGCAGGTCTGTGCCGTTCCATTATTGAAAATGTATTTACCAAGGTAATCTGTATTTCCAATCTGGACAGCCTGGGTGACCGGATTGTTGTGCAGGGCGGAACCTTTGAGAATGATGCGGTTCTGCGTGCCATGGAACAATACACAGGGCGGGAAGTGATCCGCGCCCCATATCCGGGGATTATGGGAGCGATCGGTGCGGCTTTGATTACGAAAGAACGTTTTTCAGAAGGCAGCGGGAAAAAGACTTTTATTGGTCTGGATGCCATGGAAGACTTTTCTTATAAACAGGATGCCAACGCGCCGTGCCCGTTCTGTATGAATCACTGCAAGCGTACGATCGTAACTTTTTCAAACGGCAGGACCTGGGTTACCAACAACCGTTGTGAGCGCGGCGAAGTGCTGGGTGATATCAAAGACGAAAAAGTCCGCTTGCAGCTGAAAGAAAAAAAGAAGAAAAAGGATGAAGTGCCCAATCTGTTCCGTTATCGGGAAAAACTGCTGTTTCAGGATTATGAATACACACAGGTGGAACCGGAAAAAGGGATTACGATTGGGCTTCCAAGGGTGCTTTCTTATTGGGAAACGATGCCTTTCTGGACCACATTTTGGCGTGCACTTGGATTTAAGGTACAGATTTCCGACCCAAGCACAAGAAAAATTTATGAAAACGGTCTGTCGGCAGTTACTTCCGACACCGTTTGTTTTCCTGCAAAACTGGTGCACGGACATCTGAGAAATCTGGCACAAAAAGAAAGTGGACCGCATATTTATGCCTTCGATTACGACTGTCCCGTCTGAAAATACAGAAAAAACCAGCCAGTCCATGTGTGCGGTGGTAAAAGGTTACCCAATCGTGGTGCGAAATTCGGATAATCCGGAGAAAAATTTTGAGATTCCATTCGATGCACCGCTGTTTCACTGGTATAAAGATGAAGACAGGAATAGGCAGCTGACCGCTTATATGAAAGAAATTTTTCATATTTCGGAGGAGCATGTTCTGGCTGCAGTCAAAATGGCGGATGAGGCGGAAGCGAAGTTCCACCGGGAACTGGAGCAGGAAGGCCAGCGTGTCTTGTGTGAAGTGGAGAAAAAGGGTACTTATGCGGTTGTTCTGGCGTCCCGCCCATACCAGAACGATCCGCTGGTCAACCATGAACTTCCGGAAATGTTTACAAGGCAGGGAATCCCGGTGCTGACGGCAGATTCTCTTGCTCAGACAAGAACCGTAGATTTAAGCCATTGCCGTCTGGATGTGGTAAATAATTATCATGCACGTATGCTTTCCTCTGCGATTCTGGCAGCGAAAAGTGAACATCTGGAATATGTGCAGCTGGTCAGTTTCGGCTGCGGACATGATGCGTATTTGTCGGACGAAATCATCCGAATGATGAAAGAAATATCGGGAAAAGTTCCGCTGGTATTGAAAGTGGATGAAAGCGACATCCAGGGTCCCCTGGGCATTCGGGTCCGTTCTTTTGTGGAAACCGTCTCCATGCGCAAAAAGCAGCAGAAAAATCAGGAGGTCCATGAATTGCAGGACCCGTATCCGGTAAAATTTACAAAACAGAGCAAAAAAGAAAAAATCGTTCTGGTGCCGAACACATCCCACGCTTTTTGCCGTGTGCTGTCTGCTGCTTTTAAGTCCCAGGGTGTTCGTACTGTTCCGCTGGAGATAGGACGGGAAGAGGCAATACGTCTGGGTAAGCAGTATGTACATAATGATATCTGTTTTCCGGCACAGATCGTAATCGGGGAGGCTCTGGCCGCATTAAAGAGCGGAAAGTATGACCATAAAAAAGTGGCGATCGCCATGGGAAAATATGTTGGTGACTGCCGGCTGACCCATTATACGGCACTGCTTCGGAAGGCACTGGATGACGCAGGATACTCCCATGTGCCGATCCTGACCAATGACGATGAGGATTATCACAATATTCATCCGGCTTTCAAAATGAATCTGCTGTCTGCTGCTCCGATTGCTTTTGCGCTTCCGATGATTGATGCGCTGGAAGAACTTCTGAGAAAAATCCGTCCCTATAAATTGGAAAAGGGCAGTGCAAACCAGGCTTTCGAGCAGGCCATGGATGTGTTGATCGAAGGAATGGAACAGCATGGATTGCCAGGTGCGGCAAAAGGATTTGAAAAGGCCATTGCAATCATGAGAGAAGTAGCCTATGACCGCTCCAATCCGCGGCCCCAGGTTTTGATCGTAGGAGAATATCTTCTGAATTTTCATCCGGGAGCCAACCATGATATTGAAGATTATCTGGAAAAGAACGGATTTGAAATTATCGAAGCGCGTATGACGGATGTTATCCGCAAGACCTACTTTTATCAGGATGCGCAAATCAAAGAGTATCATCTGAAAAAGCCGCTGGATAAAAAAGTCTGGTATCGTACTGCCAACAGTATTTTTAATATAGCGCATAATGTGACGGATAAAATTGCTGTGAAACATCCGCTGTATGAGCCTGCCTGCCGGATGCAGGATTTGGTAAAAGAAAGCGATCCGATCATTCACCATACCTTTGATGCGGGTGAGGGTGTACTGATTCCGGGAGAAATCCTGCATCACGCCAAAAAAGGCTGCCGTTCTTTCGTTATTTTGCAGCCTTTCGGCTGTTTACCGAACCATGTGGTGGGCCGGGGCATCAGCAAACGGTTAAAAGAGCTGCATCCGGATGCACAGATATTACCGCTGGATTACGATCCGGATGTGAGTTTTGCGAATATTGAGAACAGGCTGCAGATGCTGATCGAGGGCTGCAGCGTCTGAAACAGTACAGGAAACAAAAACAGAATCAAAACCTGCGTCCGATTTTTCTATTTATCAGCAAATTAAAAAGAATGCTTAATATCACCAATTGCGGAAATGCAGTTGGTGATATTTTTTGTAACAGGAAAGTGGGATTTTCGATGAATCCTTGAACTGCTCATACTTTTGCTCAGATTTGTGTTTGCAATGGATAGTTCGATTTTTCTGTTGACAACCTGTATGAAACAGGTTAATATATAATAAAATTATATATAAAATATTTATATATTAAAATAATACATATAAACAGGAGGTGGTTACATGTATTATCCTATTTCTTCTTTATTGATCGAATGTCTGATTCTGGCCGTTGTGAACAAACACGATTCTTATGGTTATGAGATAAGCCAGACAGTAAAACTTGTATCAGCAATCAAGGAATCAACATTGTATCCCATATTAAAGCGTCTGGAGGGGGACGGCTATCTGGAAACCTACAAAGAAGATTACCAGGGCAGAACACGCAAATATTATTCCATAACAGATGCAGGAAAAGAACAGCTCAAATTTCTGGAGCAGGAATGGAACATTTACAGAGATACGGTAGATGGAATTATTGAAGGGAGGTTGTTCGATTGAACAGGGAAATTTATTTAAAACAGCTGCAGAAATATTTGAAACGGCTGCCAAAAGAAGATTATGAACAGGCGATGGAGTATTTTAAGGAACATTTTGAAGATGCCGGTCCAGAAAAGGAACAGGAGGTAATCGAAGAACTGGGAAGCCCAAAAGAGGCAGCAGCAGAACTTTTAAAAAATCTTTTAGATCAGAAAACAGACAATCCTGAAACCGGAAAGAAATCTTCTGCAGGCAAAAATATATTGATTGCGGTTCTGGCAATGCTGGCGGCTCCTGTTGGAGTGCCTGTTCTTTTGGCCGGGTTACTTATCCTTTTTACGGGAGTCCTTCTTATGGCAGCATTGATCTTCTGTGCATTTGCGGTGATTGCAGCTGCTGTTCTTTCGGGTGGAAAAATGCTGATTCGTGGTCTCGCTGCAATACCATATTCTGTTTCAGGTTTTTGTATCATATCCGGATCAGGTCTGCTGTTGATGGGGCTGGCGGTTATCGTTTGTCTGGCACTTTGCAGATTATGTGTGCTGATTGAACAGGGTATTGTTTCTGTTGTAAAGAAGTTCTTGCAGAAAAGGAGATCATAGAAAATGAAGAAAAGAACAAAACTTATTTTGCAGATCGGCGGATGTATGATCCTGATTGGATTGTGTCTGGCAGGGATTGGAATAGCAGCAGGGGGCAAAAATTATGTGCTTCATACAGATTTGAACAAGTTAGATGGTTCTGCCACGGAGGAACAATACAAGCTGCTGGAGGAAAAAACAGAACTGGGCGAACTGCAGATCATAGATGTGGATTTGGATAACTATGATTTCGAAGTACGGACATCGACAGATGAAAAATATTATTTGTATTACAATTTGCTGAGTGACAGTCAAAAAAGCGGGTTTTCCTATGAAGTGGAAGATGGTACTTTTACATTACGTGAAAAAAGGGAATCCAATGGAATTGTACAAGTGAATATAGACTTCCTGGTAGATGTATTTGGTGGAAATACATCCCGGAAAGACAAAGAAGAAACGTTTATCTTATATGTTCCGGAAGATTCCGGATTGGCTGTCTGCAAAATCAATATGTCAAATAGTGACTTATCTCTGAATGGATTAACCTGTGATGAGATTCAGATTAATCTGGGATATGGCGGTTTTACGATGGAAAATTGTTCTTCAAAAGGCGGCCTTATCCACTTGTCAGATGGAAATATGAAAGCAGCTGGCAATGCGTTGACGGATATGGAAATATCATTGAATTATGGTGATATGCATCTGGATGGAGATTCTTTAAGCAATGTAAAAATAGATATGTCGGATGGAAATATGAAAGGAACTGATATTTCATTAACGAATGGGGAAATATCATTAAATTATGGCAGCATATATCTGGACAAAAGTTCTCTTCGTAATTCCCGAATAGAAAAATCAGATGGTGATCTGAGTGCAGATGAACTGAAAGTGCTTGGTGATGTTACCGTAGAAAGCAGTTACGGCGATGTGTCCATAAAGTTAAAAGAAGCGCAAAAAGATAAGATTTCACTGGATCTTGGGACTGCATACGGAAAAATAAGAATGGACGATTCGTTTATGGAAACAGGTTTCTTTTCCGGGGAAAACAGGAATTATTTTAAATATGTGGCATCGAATGAAGAGGGAATACTGGAAATTAATGCATCCGATGGAGATATTGAAATAAGCAGTTGCTCATAAGAACGTAATTGAATCATAAGAACAGAGTTATTTGAAACAAAAAAGATGGTGTGATGAAGAATTCAGTTGAGATATGACAGCTTTAATAAATTTCAGGCAAAGTATCTATGTCTGAACACATTATTTATGAAACTCTTGAATCGCTGTTTATGAAAACAGTTTGTAAAAGAGCATGAAACGAATACGGTAAATAAAGCAAACGGGGCAGCTTAACCGATGAAAGGATAAGCTGCCCCGTTGTTTCATTCACCCGATTCCTGTAATCAGTTCAACCAGAAATACGCTGACACAAGCGATCATGGATACCGTGATCAGGCTTTTTCGCCGGTAGGCCAGAATCAGTGCCACAGCAAATCCGACCACAGCAGACCAGATATTGGATGTGGCGGAGAGTATGGCCGGGAAAGTCATAACTGCCAGAGTAACATAAGGAACATAATATAGAAATGATTTGATGAACGGACTTTTAATCTCTTTTCGAATCAGCGTAAGCGGCAAAAGACGAATCAGATAAGTAACACCCGCCATAACAAGAATATATATGTAAATATTATGATTCATTGGAAGCCTCCTCTTCATCTTTTACCGGAAAGAAATATGCAGCTGCACCGGCAATCAGAATGGTCAGAATAATAATTTTGAAACCGGAAGAAATCCGGTTCAATACTGGTGCATAATCAAAGAGCAGGCTGCATGCCATGGATACGATCACCAGTCCGGCAATAACTTTGTTGTCTCTTGCGGGCGGAATAATAACTGCAATAAACATGCCGTAAAGTGCCACGCTCAATGCGCTGATGGCGCGGGCCGGCAAAATATTACCGGATACAATTCCGAGAAAGGTTCCGAATACCCATCCGAATGCAGAAACAAGAATACAGCCGTAAGAATACCAGGGACTGATCTTCCCCTTCTGACCGATGGAAACACCGAAAATTTCATCTGTTACACCGTAGGCAACAAAAAAACGATGAAAAAATGGAACTTTTGTACTGAGTTTCTGTGACAATGCGCATGACATCAGGCAGTATCGCAGGTTGATGATCAGCTGCGTGAATGCCATCTCCAGATAGGAAGCGGAAGAAGCAATAAGCGATAAGCCTGCAAACTGTCCGGCACTGGTCAGATTGCTGGCGGAAATAAGTACCGCCTGCCAGGTGGAAATTCCTGCATTTTTACACATAATACCAAAAGAAAAAGAAACCGCCATGTATCCAAGGCAGATGGGGATTCCGTCTCGTATACCTGCGGCAAAATTCAGTCGTCTGTCCATAATTAAAAATCACTTTCATCATAAGTTTTTATATTGAAAAAAATTCGACGGTTCAGAAGAAGTCATTCACAAAATGTGTTCGCACCTTCTGAACAGATATAAAAAATTGTACTATTTTATAAAGATAGTGTCAAGAATAGGAAGTATGTGAGTAGAATAGTCAAAAAAACATGAAAAAAGTTGTTGACAATTCCGTGGAAGACGTGCTATTATAGCTGAGTTGCGTCTGACAGATACAGATCAACCGAAAAACAGCTTTGAAAAAAATAAAAAAAGTTGTTGACAAAGACTTTTAGATATGATAATCTATTTAAGCTGACTCGCGAGAGAATAACACAGACGAGTCGAAAAACAAAGAACTTTGATAACTGAACAGTAGAACACATCGTATCAGAACTTATGAAAATAAGGGAAGATACATCTCGAAAATTCTTTAAGAGTAAACGAACGCTCTCGAAAGAGAGAACCAAAAAGAACAGTAAAC
>JAXJSH010000122.1:0-39709 GCA_036310185.1 Lachnospiraceae bacterium
GAGGCACATTTAATTTGAAGAATTAATATCAAATAAAGTGACACCGATTCCTGATTCTATGCTGAAACAGCTCCATTTAATGTGAAAAACGGAACATCATTTAATGTGCTAAACAACACTCAAGCGAGAGTTTGGTTGCTATGCGTTCTGTCGCATGGGATTCTTCTCAGGCGGCAAGTGTTGCTCACAATACTGGATTATCCATTGGTACGGCAACATGACTTCTTGACCGTCAAACGTACAGGCAAAGTATTTTGGTGTGTATGAACCTGATTTGTGTGTATGATTGATAGCTTCAATGATAGTTAAATGTTCATTAAACTTATAGTTTTGAATTGTATGACTCAGTACAGGTATGATACCCAGTATTTCAATCATTGCCTTTTCGGCATGGAATCGGGCACGGTGTGTTGTTTTGTTCATTTCGTATACGTCACACATACTGGAAATGCTGTCAAAAGTGTTACCGTAGGGGTCTTTGATGATTTCCTGTATTTCAAGTGGTGTCGTAAGTGCTTGTTCTTGAGACCATTTTTGTTTTTCTATACGTTTTGTATATGTCTGAACATGGATATTCCAATGTTCGCACATTGATGCTTTTGATGTAAATTTGTTACCCAAGTGGTCCGTACATTCTTTTTTACTTGGTTGTGACGGTGTTGTTAAGATTTGTTCCAATGTCCAGTTTCGTTCCATTCGCCCAATGTAGGCTCCTGTTGATATTCCCCAATGTTTGCACATTTCTGTTCTATTTGGAAATTCTTGTCCAAGATGGTCTCTACATGTACGTTCTTTTACGGGTGTAGTTAGTGCTTTTTCCAATGACCAATGATGCGTATGTATTCTTGCAACATATGTATTTTTTGGTATTTTCCAATAGTCACACATATCTTTGATTGTAGGAAACGCATTTCCTAAATGGTCAGTAACTATCTTTTCCATACTTATTATCCTTTCTGCGTCGGGTGTTAGAAAACAGGCATTTCGTAGTATCATCGAAATGCCTGTACTGTTTTCTGTATTTGTTCTTGTCTATAACTACACCCGTCAAGTGTATATCTTATAATTTCACAAAAAAATAAACCTCACTCTTGAGTGTTTCAAGAGTGAGGTTGTTGGTGACGTGTTAGCGTCTGGAACCGCACTTCGTGCATTCGTCGTAAGCGGCAGTGTCCTGCACCCACTTCGTTTCATACACGGCGTCGTGATGAACAGTGCTTACAGTAACAGGCTTTACGGAGTAGTTCTGACAATCAGTACCGTCAAGACCAGCACAATGCAGAATTGCAGCATCATTTGCAGAAGAACCCTTACCGAAGTCTTTACCACACTGATTGCAAATCACGTGGTTTTCAGTCACGGTTTCGTCCCATGCTGCTTTCACGAGAACCTGTTCCTCGTGACCAGTAGCTTCATGATGCTTCCAGTCATGACCAGTAGCACTGATGCTTTCGGTACGAGTCGCACCGCAGTTCTTGCAAGTGTAAGTCTTCACGCCAGCAGCGGAACACGTAGCGTTCTTGGTAACCTTACCATTGTCATAGCTGTGACCAGTCTTGGCAATGTTTTCAGTGTAAGTATCACCGCAAGAACAAGTGTAAGTCTTCACACCATTGCTTTCGCAAGTAGCGTTCTTCGTTACCTTGCCAGTGTATCTGTGGGTATGTGCAGGCTTGCTGTCAGACTTGTCAGGCTTGCTGTCAGACTTGTCAGGCTTGCTGTCAGACTTGTCAGGCTTGCTGTCAGACTTGTCAGTCTTGTTGTCAGACTTGTCAGTCTTGTTGTCAGACTTGTCAGGCTTGCCGTCAGTCTTGTTGTCAGACTTGTCAGTCTTGTTGTCAACAGGTGTGGTTTTCGTCTTAGTTTCAGACTTGTTGTCAGCCTTGACATTTTCTTTCGTGTCGTTCGTCACGATAGTCTTTCTGTCTTCCTCAGCAACAGTCTGATTGTTGTCGATGATTTCAGCAGCGACTTCTTCGGTCACGACTTCGATAGTAAGAGTAGTGGTAACGACGATGGTATCGGACTCAGTGTCAGTGTCGAAGTTCACTTCGATTTCGTTCTCGTCAAGATACTCGTTGAAAGCAGTCTTGTCGAACACGATAGTGTAAACGACTTCGTACTCACCAGCCTTGGTGTAGTCCATGTTGCTGTCGTCGATGTCTACGGACTTCACGATGGTATTGTCCACGTAAACAAGTTCATTCAAGTCGATGTCGGTGTTCTCCTGAATCTTCATGTCCTCAACGCCAGAGATGACGCTTGCGATAGGTGCAAGGTCAGATGCGTTTACGGTCTGAGGTTCAGCAACGACATCTACGGTTTCGTTGATTTCGGTCTCAGGCACGGTGTTACCAGCGTTGATGTTGCTGTCGCAAGCGACAAGGCTCATTGTCATGGCACCCACCATGGCAATCAAAAACATTCTCTTTTTCATAATTTATAACCTCACTTTCAGAATTACTTGTGGTTTTTAACATAATTTCGTGAAGCGGCGTTACGTCGTTCATGAACCAACGTCTCACTTAACTTCACTCACACTCTCGACACAGGTCTTCGTGTAGAGAAAATGTAAAGACCTGATACATATTGTACTATATGTAATTATATATGTTTGATAATTACATCTCACGTACCTCACACGTAGTGTTTCTCCCTTATATATCAGTATAATTTACAGTTTCAATTACACAATATACTACCACATTACTTTATTATATGTCCAAACTTTGCAAATGTCAAATTACAACATCCGTTTGATAATGCAATGTCTTTTTGTCAGCATTACTATAAACAGAAAAAGGACGGTATTTTTTATGATAGCTGACAGAATTAAGATGCTTCGTACGGCACAAAATATGTCACAATCAGAACTGGCAAAAAAATTAGACATCACCAGATCTAGCGTAAATGCATGGGAACAGGGTTTTTCCATCCCGTCTACGAATTATCTGGTGGAATTAGCAAAACTATTTCATGTTTCTACAGATTATCTTTTGGGGTTGAAACAGAATGCCAGTCTGGATGTAACGGGACTTGACACCGAACAGACAAAGATTCTTTATGAACTAACTGAATATTTCCGTAAGGAGAAGCAAGAAGAGTAAAAGGTTTACAGGGGGATAATTTTACAAAGGGATTCCCCTGTCCAATTGTCCGTTTTATTTTACAGAAAAACTTTTTACGTTTCCATAAGCAGATAATATCTGTCCGATTGTCTGCTTTATTTTTTTTAATAATTTTTTTGCTTTCACAGCAGATAATATCTGTCCGATTGTCTGCTTTATTTTTTTGAATAACTTTTTTTGCTTTCACAGCAGATAATATCTGTCTGTTTGTCTGCTTTTTCTTCCGAATAAACTTTTATATTTTAGTACCTGCTACTAAACATATATCTATCGCACGGAATAGATAAGCAAATATAATATAGATATAATCTTAGGAGATATTATTTATTTATAAAAATATATCTTTATAAGTAAATAACTCAGACTGACAGACAAATGTTGGTAGAATCAATAGCTTTTACCCGTAAAAAACTCAGACTAACAGACAGATATTTAAGAAGATGTAAAAGTAAAAAAACTTTTACCCGTAAAAACTCAGACTAACAGACAAACCACATCAATATCTCATCCTTTTCCTGTAAACCATTAATATCTAGCTACTGTAAATACATTTCTGGTATCTCATCAATAGACCCCTCAAATACAATGCGTATATTGTCTGTTAATGAAATATAGCCATTCTGTGTATGGATGCCATTCTCCTCCAAACGTATATCACGACCGTAGCTTTCATAATCAATATAATTTGCGAGGCTCCCTAAACTTTTCAATGCCTCTGTAAACAGTCCGCTGTTTTCGGCATATTCATATCCTAAATCGTAGTCATTCGTTACGTCTGGTATAAAATAGAAACACTCTGTGTTATCCGTTAAATTGATTAATTCTGTAACATTCCCTGTCATGTTGCCATATTCAACCATACTCTCAAACTGTTCTATACTACAATCCATCTCCTGTATCTTACTGGCAAGATAGTGGAGAAAAATCATGTTCTCATACTCACCAAGACAGTCTGTTAAACCTTTAATATCTGAATCGTAATCTGTTATAAAGTATTCTTCGTAAATCTTCCCATCTATCCCAATACTGCATAACATCTCATCGATGGCTGTTTTTACATCAATATCCCTATCGTTCATAATCGGGAAATCCACCCACGTTCCAACAAGTTGCCCCTCATTATACATGCCGAGGTTTGTTACATAGGCTCTGAAAGCCACATCCTTTTTCATTTTGTAAACGCTCCTTTTTACATCTGCACCCGTAAACTGCGGAGCTGTCAAAAAGAAAACCGTCTCTTATCAAAAGACGGTCTTACTGTAAATTAAACAATCATCTGAAAATGTCTTAGGGCATCTTCGATTGCTTTTTCTTTTTCCGGTGTCACCTGCGGTACTCTTGCTTTTCCCTCCCCTACATTGTAATTGATACGCTCAATCAAGCCATGCTTTCTTTTTACCTGTGCAACATATAGCTGTGATACTTTTAGTCCTGTATGTTCCAATACATAGGCTTTGATTTCTTCATAGGTTGCTTTGCTCTCTGCCTTGCTTAATTCCAGTTCATCAAGGCTTACTTCAACTTCAATACGGGATGTTGATTTTAGTTTGGACAATAGTACGCACGTCTCCACATGCCCCGTCCACGGAAAACAATCCACCGGTACAGCCATCTCCGCCCGATACCCCTTTTTCGTAATATATCCAAGATCCCTTGCCAAAGTCTCCGGATTGCAGGACACATATACCACCTTTTTCGCCCCCATCTTTACGACCGCATCCAGACAGGCCTTCGTGCTTCCGCTTCTCGGCGGATCCAGGAAAACCACATCCGCTTTTTCACCCTGCATGGACATGTCCACCATGAATTTTGTTGCGTCCGCACAGTAAAACCGAATATTTTTGATCTGATTGATCTTGGCATTCTGAATCGCATCGCGCACCGCATCTTTATTCATTTCCACACCGGTAACCTTTTTGGCTTTTGAAGCAGCAATCATACCGATGGTTCCGATGCCGCAATAAGCATCAAATACGACTTCCTTTCCAGTCAGTCCTGCCAGTTCAATTGCTTTATTATACAGCACTTCTGTCTGGACCGGATTCACCTGATAAAAAGACTGGGGAGAGATGCGGAACGTACAGCCGCATAAACGATCCTCAATATATCCTTTTCCATAAAGTACAATATCACGGCTGCCCAGAACCATACTGTCCGTACGGTCATTGATGTTCTGCACAATTGTTGTAATCTCCGGGTGCTTCTGTCTCAGCGCCTTTACAAAATTATTTCTGGATGGAAAAACCGGCGATGCAGTCACCAGTACCACCATGATCTGTCCGGTGGAAAAACCTTTGCGAATCAGTACGTGGCGCAGAAGGCCATAACCGGTATCTTCATCATAAATCTTTATTTTAAAAGATTTCAGCATGGAACGAATGGTCACAATGATCCCATCCGCCTGCTGATCTTCGATCATGCAGGAATCGATCGGCACCACTTTGTGTGTGCCGGCTTCATACACACCGGAAATTGGATTGCCTTTCCGGTCACGGTCAAAGACCGCATGAACTTTGTTTCGATAAAAATACGGATGCTCCATGCCAAGAATTTTTTCCGTCTTACAATACGGTTTCATCAGTTTTCGCACCAATGTCTCTTTTATTTTCAACTGTTCTTCATAAGTCTTTCCCTGATACTGGCATCCGCCGCATTTTTTGTGAACTGGACAAGTAGTCTGTCCCATTTTTTCTTTTTCCATTTTTGTCTCCCAAAATATTTCATCCAGATCATATCTTTCGAATGAACTGATCCCATATTATCTTTGCTGTTGATTTTTCATATATTATATCAGATATCCGTCTCTTATAAAAGAAAAACCGGGACAATGCATCACACACCATCCCGGCAAAGCTCACCATTTATTTAATGGTCAAAAACATACCTCTATCCCTTTCTTCCATATGGCAAACTGCCCTGCACGGCACTATTTTCTCAGCAAAGAAAAATATACCACACAGGGCAGTTCTAATATCTTTTTAAATTCACAGGACTCTTATTCAAAAGCCTTAATGATCTCCGCCATATACATATAGTGAAAATCATTCGCCGGATACCATTTCTCGATTTCTTCTTTTCCAACAAAACATTCCGGTTTCATTTCCTGCACATACAGTTTTTTGCATACAAGAGTCAGCGCTGCCTCCTCAAAGGTGGGATATCCTTCCACATCAGTCACATGCAGGCCTGCATTTTCAATTTTATCCGGTTCTTCTCTTCCGGAAACAGCGCCCAGATGCCCCATGGCTTTTTTCTGCTCGCCGCCGAAGAAGCTCAGGGTAAAAGTTTCAGAATCATCTACAAATTCTTTTGTATAACGCTGCGGACGAATGTATGCAGTTGCAACCGTTTTTCCCCACATGATTCCCATGGCTCCCCAGGAAGCTGTCATGGTATTGACTTTTCCATCCTTTTCTGCCGTGATCAGCATCCACTGATCCCCAATCATTTCAAATGGATTAGCCTGTAACTTTTTGATATCGATCTCCTGTTTTTTCATAACTCGATTCTCCTCTTCTTATTTTTTTCTTGAACTTTTCTTCATAATATATTCGCAGCCTATTGCAAATTGTTCCATCATATCATAAAGACGGTCTGGCCCCAATTATATTCCATATAATATGCTGCTTTTTATTTCATTTTTCACAATACAGCGAAATTCTGCGTCAAATTGATTTTATTCAATATATCAGACATACACCCCATCAGAATCCCTTGATAACCCGGAATTGTATTCTGCGCAGCAGACCATTTCGTTCACTGATCTCCTTGCAGACTTTTCGGTAAAAAATTCTGGCTTCCATACACTCTACTGCCGTCATCTTATCCGAACTGTAATTGGCGCGCAGTACCTGCTTTGCAAAACGTTCTGTTTCATCCACAGAAATTCTGGGATACTGTTTGACCAGATGATGAGCAAACTGTGTATCACTGACACGAATTTCTTTTGGGAACTGATCAAACTGCAGTGCTTTATAAAGATAGTGATAAATATACCGGATATTGCTGTTATAATCGGTGCTGTGAAAACGAATCCGCAAAAGTATCCGCCGAACCGCCAAATTAATAATCAGCACCAGCACGGACAAAACGATTACACCCACTGCAGCATACAGAACAATATTAAGTACGGATATCTCTTTTTCCGTCTCACCTGCCGAAGCATCCCCATTCTTTTCGCTCGCTTCCGGTACCGCAGTTTCTGATGGCACAGGAGTGACACTCTCAGTCGGTGTGGGACTTCCGGTCGGTTCCGGCGTTGCTGTTGTGTTCCCAATTTCCTCTGTATTTACCAGATTTTCTCCGTCTTCTGTCGGGGTAACGGTAATGATCTCCGTCACCGTGGGCTCCGGTGTCTCTTCCGGTGTTTCCTCAGCCGAATCCATATGACCAGCCCAGTTCGCTCCCTCATAAGGAGACGTCACTTCCACCGGAACCCAGCCCAGATCCGTATAGATTTCCACCCAGGCATGGGTCATATCATCCATCAGCTCCGCTGTATAGGTTCCGTCTCCATTTTCGAAAAAGGTATTGGCCGGTGCAATATATCCGCCCACAAAACGAGCCGGAACACCATACATACGGAACATCAGCACAGCTGCTGAAGCATAGTGAACACAATAACCGGTTTTCTGCGTATACAAAAAGTATTCCACAAATTCTTCCTCTTTCGGGAACGCAGGTGTATTAATATCATAACTGGTTGTATTTTTCAGGGTTGAGACAATATAATCCCGGATTTCCCGAATACTTCCCTGGGGATTGTCCCTGCACTGCTGTTCCAGCCGTGACAGGCGCTCTGCCGGATAGTCCAGATAATTTTCGTACACATACGCTTTATATTCCTTCAAAAGATCCACATAGTCAGCATCGACGTCAAGTGCATCCGCATCCAGCTGATCCAGATCAAAATCATACATCTCTTTTTCGTCAACTACGCAATAGTCAATCTGAGATACTTCTGACAACAGACCCTGAACTGTACCGTCACCATCTATTTCATATTTTTCATCCGCCTTTGCATAATACGGCAAATAAGCATATTTTCTGGAAGCATGTACACGTTCCATGGTCATATGCTGTTCCTGATAAGTCAGATCAATTCCTGAATTCAGCATCTCATAGGTCATATCGGAAACCATCCGGCTCAGTTCTTCTTCATACGCCCATCCTTCTGCCTTCGCATAATCCAGAAGTGCACCGCCATCCACGGCTTCCCACTCTTCACCCGTATAAGTATCGCCCACATAACCTTTCAGATAAATGGCGCTCTCCGGCTGATAGTCAATGGTGACGCGCAGCTCCTTTGTTCCATCAAAATCCAGCTCACCACGGTTCAGACGGCCATCCACCGCACCGCCGCTGCCGCCAAAGGGCAGCTTTTCACCAAGATCTTCAAAATAAGGCCACACTTCCTGATTAAAATATTCCTTCACAGAAGAAAAATAATCATTTTTTTCATAGATACGGCTCACCGGAACAAGGAGCAGCCCGGAAATCAAAGCCACCGGCAGTGCCATACAGATCATGCCAAACGCTGCCTGTTTTCCCATAAAACCGGCCATCTTTGCACGCTTTCCGGAAAAAACCACAAGCATACTCAAAAGAAGCAGCAGCAGCGAAAAAATGGACGGCATCTGTCCCACCAGCATGGCCCCCCCAATGGGGATCAAAAATACAACAGCCAGCACCCACCAGCGGAATTTTCTCACAACACCAGCACCCAGAATCAGGGCAAGGGGTACCATCATAAAAAGCAGAAAACCCGTATTCTGCCCCATCGTTCCCACATTTTCCCCGTCTATGACCCATGCGGTTTTGTAAAATTCATTCATTTTGTCAATTATCACTTCAAGGGCCGAATACGCTCCCGGTTTCAGTTTATCCCATGCCCGGAATCCGGTAAATGCCCATATCCCAAAAATGGCACAGATGACCGGAATCCGGATTTTCGCCGGGGGAATCACATACAAAAGAAGGCCAAACATACAGATCAGCAAAGTTCCTGCAAAAAAAGTTCCTTTTTTATAGGGAATCCCAAAAACAGAACTGTAAATCAGGAAAAAGCTGGTCACAGCCATGAACAAATAAAGATACGCCAAGAAAAAATCGCCATATCTGCCGATCCATCCGCTGTCTCTTTTTTTATTTTCTATTTTTACATGAACTTCTAAAAAGTTTTCTTTTTTTCTCATATTTCCAGCCTAAATGTCTCCAGTTCATTTTCCATCTCATCTGTATGAAACTGCATCAGCACTTCGTCTTTTTTGATAACTTCCAGCTTATGATTCACGCTGAGACGAACTTCCGGTATCTCATCCACAAACTGCTGCCGGTACTGGTCTTTCCAGTCTTTCTGTCCGGAATGAATCTTCGCCTGCATGACCGCCTCCATGGCTTCATACAGATGTTCTTCCGTCCGCACACCATATCGTTCCAGATGCCCCTCCTCGGTGGTCCATACGAGGAAATGGGGACATTTGTTCACAAACATGGAAAAGGAAAGTGCCATTCCCAACTGTATAATGCCATCCATCTTCTGTCTCAGATTTTTTTCTGCCGGCGGCATGGAAAAATCCAGATACAGACAGGCACGATACCCAAGAGGATAACTGTAATCTTTTACCAGTACATCGTCCGCTCTGGCACTCAGTTTCCAGTGAATGCGGTGCAGCGTATCTCCTGCCTGATATTCCCGGATCTGAAAGATCTCCGACACGTCATTTCCCGGCCTTGACAGATCATATTCACAGAAATCAGACTCCTGAGGACGGACAACCGGCTTTGCGGTAACCTCTGTCATATAAAGTGTGGGCAGAATTTTGATTTCCGCCTGTCCCTTTGCAGGAATCCTGGTCGAAAAAAGCCCCAGCAGATCATATACACGCACTGAGGTCATACTCAATTGTATTTTCCCGCAATATTTTTCTTCCTTTTTGCAGATAACTTTTGTATGCCCGTGTTTTCTGGCATTTCCCCAGACTTTTATCTTTTCCCGTTTCCCGGTCTGCATCTCAAGATATTCCAGATCAATCCCGATCACCGGGGCCGGAATCCAGCTCTTATTTTCAATCGCCAGTTCTGCTGCCCAGAAATCGCCCTTCTGGATCTGCTCCTGGGGTGTTCCAAGGCTTACATGAACACCCTGCTTCATAAAACGAAGGGATATCCACAGCACAACCGGTAAAATCACCAGAAAGGTCAGAAGAAAACGAACTGACTCCACTCGATACATGACAGACAGAAAAAACACAACGGCCAGAAGTATCAGATATAAAATCTTTTTTATCATATCATCGTTCCTTCCAGTCTTATTGAACACTCTCCGGCTGCGGCATCTTTGTCTGTTCCAGAATCAGACGCATCACCTCTTCCGCCGTGTGATGTCCGATTCTGGCTCTGGTGTTCAGACGAAGTCTATGTGTCATAACATGTGCTGCCACATCTGCCACATCCTGGGGCAGAACAAAATTTCGTCCCTGCATAAATGCTGCCGCTTTCACCAGTCTGGTCAGATCCAGTGCACCTCGGGGACTCACACCAAGCTCCAGCATGGGATGATTTCGAGTGGCATTGGCCAGACGGATAATATACTCATAAACAACATCGTGAATAAACACATTTTCCACCTGTTTTCTCAGGCAGATCAGTTCTTCCTGACTCATGACAGGTTCAACCAGATCCAGCGGGTCCTGTGCATGCCGGTCTTTCATCAGGCGCAGCTCATCTTCCGGCTTTGGATATCCGATACTGAGACTGATCATAAAACGGTCTACCTGTGATTCCGGCAGCTGCTGCGTACCGGAAAAGCCCACCGGATTCTGGGTCGCAAGTACAATAAAAGGCTGCGGCACATATCTGGTGACACCGTCCACCGTCACATGCCCCTCCTCCATTACTTCCAGAAGGGCGGACTGGGTTTTCGGCGAAGTACGGTTGATCTCATCTGCCAGAAGCAGATTGCACATGGCCGCGCCCGGCTGATAGACAAACTCTCCCGTGTGCTTCTGATACATGGAAAATCCGGTGATATCCGCCGGAAGTACATCCGGTGTAAACTGGATACGATTCGCCTGAAGCATCATGGCTTTCGAAAAAGACAGAGCCATTCTGGTTTTTCCCACGCCAGGCACATCCTCCAGAAGAACATGTCCCCCTGCCAGGACAGCCATCATAACCTTATGAATGCTCTCATCCTTACCAACAATTACTTTTTTTACTTCCTTAATAACCTGCTCTATTTTTCTTACGCCTGGTTCCATCATAACCCCTCCGTATTCTTTTTTCATGCCTGCATCCCCACGCAGTTTCAATGAAGATTTTATATACTTTCCTTAAAAAGACTGTCTATGCATTTTGAAAAATCTCATCCACAATCGCTTCATATACTGATAATCTCTCACACTTCTTAATCTTTTTCCATACTTTTTTCTCATCTGAAAAATTTTTGACAAAATAAGACCAGAATTCTTTCATTTTAAACAGAATATTTCGATCACCGGAAAGTGTCCTGCAGTACCCTTCAAGCAGTCTCTGATGAAACAGCTGCAGCTGTTCCGTCTTTCCGTGTTCCATTGCGCACAGCTCATTGATCAGATCCGGATGTGCCACAATGCCGCGCCCCAGCATTACCATCTCCACCTGTGGGAAACGTTCCTGAAAGGATTCAAAATCCTTTTTTGAAAACAGATCTCCATTGTAACAGATGCTGTGACGGCTGGATGCCAGCGCCTCCCCAAAAATATCCAGATTGGGATGATTTTTATAATAGTCCGTCTGCACACGCGGATGAATGATCAGTTCTTTCAAAGGATATTTTTCATAAACAGCAAGAATGTCTTCGAACTCCAGCGGACTTTCCAGCCCAAGACGTGTTTTCACCGACACTTCCATATCCAGTTTTTCAAAAACTTCATCAAAAAAACGATCCAGCTTCCGCGGATCTTCCAGAAAACCGGATCCTCTTCCCTTTGTGACCACCGTCTTTGAGGGACAGCCCAGATTCAGATTCACTTCCCGGTAGCCGTATTCTTTCAGATGCTTTGCCGTCCGGACAAAATCATCCGCCTGACAGGTCAGGATCTGAGGAACCGTCACCATGCCCTTATTATTCTCCGGGTTCAGTTCCTGCCATTCTTTCTCTGAAAAGGTTTTATTAATATGAGGCACCAGAAACGGCGTAAAATATTTGTCCGCCGGACGGAAAAGGGAATGATACGCTTCCCGGAACACATGAGTCGTAACGCCTTCCATGGGTGCCATATAAAATTTCATCATAATTCCTCACTTATATCAACATATATGCTTTTTTCAAAAAATTCATCAAAGATATAGTAAAAATACTCACATATTCAGTATATCATATATAGATAAAAATGTCTTTTTTATTTACACTTGTGTTTTTGCATATTTTTCCATGTAAAATTTTACCTTTTTATGTTTATAGTGCATAATTTGTCTACTTTGCATAAAATTTTTTTAAATTTAACCTAGTTTTTTTGCACAAAAATATGGAAAAACCCAGAAATTAATTGTATAATATATTACAATAAAAGGAAAGTGAGGGTTCATCATGAAACAAAATAGTATGTTAGCAATGATTCTGGCCGGTGGCCGAGGATCTCGTCTGCATGACCTGACCAACAAAGTGGCAAAGCCAGCCGTTTCATACGGTGGTAAGTACCGCATTGTCGACTTCCCTCTTAGCAACTGTGCAAACAGTGGCATTGATGTAGTCGGTGTACTTACTCAGTATGAATCTGTTCTCCTGAACAGTTATGTAGCCGCAGGCGGCCGCTGGGGTCTTGACGCAAAGGATAGTGGTGTATTCGTTCTCCCTCCAAGAGAAAAAGCAGATGCCAATCTTGATGTATACCGCGGAACCGCTGATGCGATCTCCCAGAATATAGACTTTATTGACACCTACGAACCGGAATACATACTCGTTCTCTCCGGAGACCACATCTACAAAATGAATTATGACAAAATGCTTGACTATCACAAGGAGCACAAAGCTGACGCTACCATCGCAGTTATGGAAGTTCCCATGAAAGAGGCAAGCCGTTTCGGTATCATGAACACAGACGAAACCGGACGCATCGTGGAATTTGAGGAAAAACCGCCAGTACCAAAGAGCAACCTGGCTTCCATGGGTATCTATATCTTCAACTGGAAACTGCTTCGCAAGATGCTGGTTGCAGATATGAAGTCCACCGAATCTCACCATGACTTCGGAAAAGATATCATCCCAGGGCTGCTCAACGACGGCAAAAAGCTGGTTGCCTATACTTTCCAGGGCTACTGGAAGGACGTTGGAACAATCGATTCCTTATGGGAGGCAAACATGGATCTTCTGGATTCCAACAGCGGCCTGGATCTTGGCGATCCGACCTGGAAGATCTACACCGAAGACGTTACTACTCTTCCGCACTATGTTGGTGAAAATGCAGAAATCACCCGCTCTTACATTACACAGGGCTGCGTGATCGACGGTGAAGTGAAAAACTCCGTACTGTTCACCGGCGTCAAAGTCGGTGCCGGTGCAAAAATCATCGACAGCGTACTGATGCCGGGTGCTGTCGTTGAAGACGGCGCTGTTGTAACCCGTGCACTGGTTGCAGACAATATCGTGATCGGCAAAGGTGCTGTTGTGGGTGACGCAAAGAGTGAAAACATCGAACTCGTTGCAAAACGCGTGAAGGGGGTAGAATAATATGGCAAGCGCATTTGGTATTGTTAATTCTTCCGGAAATCATATCTGGGTAGAAGGATTACAGGATTATCGTCCGATCGGTGCATTTTCCTTCCTTGGAAGATACCGTATTGTGGATTTTCCCATTTCAAACTTAAGTAACAGCGGCATTGACCGTATTCAGGTTTATGTAAAAAGAAAACCGCGCTCCATTACCGAGCACATCGGAACCGGAAGACATTACAACATCAACTCAAAACGCGGTAAAGTTCAGATTCTGTTCTCCGAAAGTCAGTCTAAAAACAGCATCTACAACACCGACATTGCAGCTTTCATAGAAAACATTGAAAGCATCGAAAAAATGCATGAAGAATATGTTGTGATCACACCGAACCATCTGGTATTCACACAGGATTTTGACAAGCTTCTGGATACTCATATCGAATCCGGCGCTGATATTTCCCTTCTGTATCATTCTGTTGACAATGCAAAGGAAGCATTCTTAAACAGTGATGTTGTAAATCTGAACAAACAGAAAGGTGTTCTTTCCATTGAGAAAAACCGTGGAACAGCCAAAAGCAAAAACATCTTCATGGACACCTATGTAATGAAGAAAGAACTGTTTATTGAACTGATTAAAAATGCGTACAAATTATCCTCCATGTACACACTGTCTCAGATTGTGAGCCGTGCATGTGATGAAATCGATATTCGCGGCATTGCTCATCGTGGATACTTTGCAGCAATTACTTCTCTGCAGAACTTCTATGAAGCAAATATGTCTCTGATCGACTATAAAACAGCTTCTGATCTGTTTAATGAGGACTGGCCCATTTATACCAGAACCAATGACTCTGCACCGACACAGTATCGTGAAGGCGCATCTGTGAAAAAATCAGTTGTATCCAACGGTTGTATTATCGAAGGTACCGTGGAAAATTCCATCATCGGACGTGGATGTAAGATTGAAAAAGGTGCTGTGATCAAAAACAGTATCATTTTACCGGATACGGTTATCGGCAAAGATGTTTATGTAGAAAACTTCGTTGTTGATAAACATTCCAAGATCGTTCACGGAAACCAGATCACTGCTGACGCAGAAAAAGTTGGTTACGTTAAACGTGGTGACAGACTGTAATCCATGATTGGATAAAGTTTCAGCCGGCAGGAAAAATCCTGCCGGCTGTTTTTCATAAAAAAGGAAGTTTCGCTCTCTGTTCTGCCGCTGTTTTATGGCTGCCTTTTACATTTCTTTCCGCACCCACATACGCTGGGCCTGCCGCATATGACGTGCATCCTCTTTCACATATATCACACCGTAGCACACCAGATTCATCATAAATGCCACCAGAACATCCAGCATACTGTGCTGTTTTAACAATACCGTAGACAATACAATGGAAACAGCCAAAACAACAATCGCCGCACAAAGAACTCTGTGCTGTTTTACTTTTCTGTTTTTCAGCAGGGCGATTCCACATGCAATAGAATTGAACACATGCAGACTGGGCAATATGTTGGTGGGAGTATCCACTTTATACAAAATCTGCACCATCCGAATAAAAATACTGTCACCGCTGAGTTTTGGTCTCAGATTATGCCCATTTGGATATACATAAGAAATTATCACAAACAGAACCATTCCAATAGCAAGAGTGGTTACCAGCTTATAATACTCTCTGTCATCTTCACAGAACAAAGCAAAATAAAGTACCGTAGCGGCCACAAAGAAAAACCACAGCAAATACGGAATAATGAAATATTCACAGAACGGAATTTTCCTGTCTATCTCCATTCGTATCAAATGAATACGTACATCCCGCTGCTCCATCCAGGCAAATGCAAGCAGATACAATGCCCCAAATATAAGAACACCGGTCAGCCGTCTTTTAAATTTATCCGATTTTAATCTTTTTACTAATTCCATTTTACTTCCTCACACTGATGTGTCCGCAGGCTGTATCACAGCCACGATACGAATGCCCTATCCTGAGCGCCCAAATTGATGTGCATTTAAAGAATACGAAAGGATAGTTATCTTTCTGCAGTTATTTTATCATATAATCTCACAAACAAATTTAGAAACTCTATCTTCTTTTCTTAATTTTTTATGAATTTTTTTTGTAACTGTTCAGAAAGTGCTCCCACATATGCATAAAGTGTATGTGGGAGCTCACTCACAAAACAGTTACTGTCTTTCCATATTTTACATGACGTCGACAGCTTCATATACTCTGTCATATCCATGATGAAGCAGTTCAACTTTTACCTTATCTTCCGTTTCCGGATTCATAGTAAAGCAATACATATTGTACTGGCCATCCTGGTATGCAAAATCTTCCCCATTATCCTGATAATGGATATATCTGCTCTCCTCTTCACCCGGGAACAGATTCAGAATCAGCTGACTGTCCTTCTCACCCATAGTCGTATGTCTCGGCGGATACATCGGAATAATGCTTCCTGCTTTCACATA
The DNA here is from genome assembly GCA_036310185.1 of Lachnospiraceae bacterium. Taxonomy (GTDB): domain Bacteria; phylum Bacillota; class Clostridia; order Lachnospirales; family Lachnospiraceae; genus JALENY01. Next base: position 16,295 of record JAXJSH010000122.1, read on the forward strand.
AACCGGGCACACATCCAGACCGGCTTCACGGATTATATATCGTCCGCCCTCCAGTTTCTCTCTGGTCCAGTAATCATACCAGGTTCCTTCCGGAAGGTATACCAGTTTCTGTGTGGCACCCTGTTCTACCACCGGAGCGATCATCAGGCTCTCACCCAGCATAAATTGTCCGTTCAGATTCTTCACATTTTCGTCTTTTTCATAATGAAGAACCAGGGGACGCATCATGGGAATACCTTCCTCCTCTTCCTGTTTGCACAGGTCATAGAGATATGGAAGCAGCTGATAACGAAGTCCAAGATATTTTTTATAAATATCCACCACTTCCTGTCCGAACTGCCACGGTTCCTGCTGCCTTGTACCGGCAGCTGCATGATTTCGGCAAAACGGTGAAAAGGCACCTACCTGTACCCAGCGGCACATCAGCTCTTTGGTTGAATCAGATCCAAATCCGCCCATATCCGTTCCGATAAAGGGCATTCCGCTTAAGCCCATATTGCACATCTGCGGAATTGCCATCTGAAGATGGGCCCAGAGACTGTGATTATCACCAGTCCATCCGATGGAATATTTCTGGGTTCCGCTGTAACATGCTCTTGTAATGACAAACGGTCTTTTTCCGGTCAGTTTTTTCAATCCGTTATAGGTAGCTTTTGCCATGTTATGACCATATACATTGTGCATCTCTGCGTGACAGCTCTTTCTGTCCTCATCGTAAAATACCACATCTGCCGGCAGTTCGCCCTTGAAGCTGGCCGGTTCATTCATATCCGTCCAGATACCGGCAACGCCTTCATCCAGAAGAACTTTATAATTGTCCCCCCACCAGTCACGAACTTCTTTCCGGCCAAAATCAGGGAATACGGAATCTCCCGGCCATACAGCGTTTTCATATACACCGCCTTCCGGCGTCCGGGCAAAATATCCGTTCTGAATACCTTCTTCATATATCTTATATCCCTCTTCGATCTTCACACCCGGATCCATGATCGTAACAATACGCATGCCCATGTCAGCCAGATCCTCCGTCAGTTTTTTCAGATCCGGAAAACGCTCCTGATTCACGGTAAATACTTTATAATGCTCCATATAGTCGATATCCATATGAACTGCATCACACGGAATATCATTTTTACGCATATTTTCCGCAATATACCGGATATCTTCTTCACTGCGGTAACCCCATCTGGACTGATGATATCCCAGGGTCCACAACTGAGGCAGCGGCGCAGTACCGGTCAGATATGTATATCCCCTTACAATATCCATCATGGAATCTCCGCCGATAAAATAGTAATCCAGATTGCCCTGATCTGCACCAAACCAGTAATAATCATCCGATTCTTTTCCCATGTCAAAGTAAGTGCGGAAAGTATTATCGAAAAACAGACCATACACCGCATTTTTCTTCAACGTGATAAAAAATGGAATACTCTTATACAAAGCTTTAAAATTGTCCATCTGCGGAGACGGATCATCCGTATTCCAGCACTCATATTCATAGCCGCGCTTATTCAGAAAACCGGTCTTATCCCCAAGACCGTAAAAACATTCATCGCCATCCATCTGTTTTACAACCTGAATCTTCCGTTCATTGGCGTCCTGACCTACACTGTGCCCTTCCTGTTCCAGCAGTTCTGCCGCATACTGGTCATATTTCTGAAGCAGAGTTCTTTCCCCACGGTAATCACAGCAAAGCGCATTGCCCTCTTTATCAAAAATATCAGTCATACCGTCTTCATATACTTTCACCAGCAGTTTTTCTGTGCTGATCTCAATACCGGACTCTGACTGTTTTACTTCAAATTCCGTTTCCTGACATTTATCTTCTTCAATCGCTTTGGAAGCCATTCGTTCCGGATGGATCTGAGAAAAGAAACGGATAATCTGTTCCGTTACAACCTGAATTTCCATCTGTCCATTTTCATAAGACAGATACACTGTATTGTCCTTTTTTTCAAAACCCTGCAATTTTCCATATTTTGTCATGCTGCTTTTTTCTCCTGTCATATAAATAATATCGATTCCGTTCCTTTTTATGCATCTGTATTTCTCATTTCAGGAACATACATAAAAATACGGAACAGGAAAATCATAAACATTATATTCCTGTTCCATATTCAGCGTCAAGAAGCGATTATTTCAGCGGCGGACTGTTCCAACGCCTGTTTCGCCTGACGAATATTTTCCATATCTGCTTCTGTCACCTTATCTGCACGGAATTTTGACAACAGTTTCTGCAGATTATTACAATCTTTTTTAATCTGTTTCTTTCTGGTTTTATCCAGATCTTTTCCTGCGTTTTTCATTCCCTGCAGTGCCTTTGCCAGAAGGGTCTGGGCTTCGCTGTGCAGTTCCAGTGCCTCTCTTCTCATATTGTCCTGCCCCGCATATTCATGGGCATCACGGATTGCCTGTTCGATTTCCGAGTCTGACATACGGTCGTTGGCCGTGATGGTGATGGACTGCTGTTTTCCGGTATCCAGATCCTTTGCCGATACCTGAAGGATTCCGTTTGCATCAATATCAAAAGTTACTTCGATCTGAGGCACCCCTGCCGGAGCACGTTTGATTCCTTTCAAGCGGAAGTTTCCAATCATCTTATTGTCTTTTGCCATGGGCCGCTCGCCCTGCAAAACATGGATTTCCACATTGGTCTGGTACGGTGCCGCTGTAGAAAAGACTCTTGAATATTTTGCAGGCAGCGTAGTATTTCGCTCAATCAGTCTGGTTGCCACTCCGCCTACCGTTTCGATGGACAGACTGAGCGGCGTCACATCCAAAAGCAGGAGCTCCTGACCGGTTCCTTCTGCGATCAGTCCATTTCCCTGCAAAGTGCTTCCGAGAATGGCAGCACCCTTGGCTACGCATTCATCCGGATTGATATTTCTGGAGGGCTCTTTTCCTGTCAAAGCCTTTACTTTATCCTGCACTGCCGGGATACGGGTGGAACCGCCCACCAGCAGAACCCTGCCCAGCTGAGATGCTGTGATTCCCGCATCATTTAACGCATTCTGCACAGGACCCGTGGTTCGGTCGATCAGATCACGAACCATCTCATTGAACTGTGCTCTGGTGATCGTCAGATCCGCATGAACTGCTTCACCCTTACTCTGTGTCAGATAGGGCAGCACCACATTGGTCCGTTCCATGGTGGAGAGTTCTTTTTTCGCCTGCTCTGCCGCTTCTTTTACTCGCTGCATTGCCGCAAAATCACGGGAGATATCCACACGATGCTCCTTTTTAATCTCACTTACGATGTGATTTACAAGACGCGCATCAAAATCATCACCGCCCAGATTGTTGTCGCCGGCAGTTGCAAGCACTTCAATGACACCATCTCCAATCTCAATAATAGAAACGTCGAACGTTCCGCCGCCCAGATCATATACCATGACTTTCTGTGCCTCTCCATGATTCAGACCATAAGACATGGCCGCGCTGGTCGGTTCATTGATAATTCGTTTTACATCCAGTCCTGCAATTTTTCCTGCATCTTTTGTTGCCTGACGCTGCACGTCGTTAAAATAGGCCGGTACTGTGATCACCGCTTCTGTTACCGGCTCCCCAATAAATTCTTCCGCTTCTTTTTTCAGCTGCATCAGAATCATGGCACTGATCGTCTGCGGTCTGTATAACTTGCCGTCAATGCGGGTGGTCCATTCGGTACCCATATGACGTTTCACGGAGCTGATGGTCCGGTCTGGATTGGTCACTGTCTGTCTTCTGGCCGCCTCTCCCACCAGCCGCTCTCCGTTTTTTGAAAATGCCACAATACTGGGTGTGGTACGGCTGCCCGTTTTCCACCACCGATACACAGCTGTTGGTCGTTCCAAGATCAATTCCGATTATTTTACTCATTGCTTCAGCTCCATTTCTTTCTCTTTTATTATTATCCCTCTTTTCAGGCAACATAAGTTACACCAGGAGAATACTTCATTTCTGATATGCGCATATAAAATAAATGCTTATTTTAAAACTAAAACTATTGTAAACCTTTCCTTTTTCAAGTCAATGAACTTTATCCTTTTTTAAGAATAAGTTATAAAGTGTTTAGAATCATGAAGCTCTGCTGAACAGCTCCCGCAAGTTGTTATATTTCATGTGAATTGGAGAAAAAAAACCGGCACCGAAGCCCAAAAGCTCCAACACCGGTTTTTATAACACACTTTTCCAACAGTTTACTTATTATGCGTTTTCTCTGGCTTTATCCAGTTTTACGTTTCTGAAGTACAGAATGATATCGATCGTGATTTCTACCATGTTCAGTACATAGAAGAACCATCCCAGATAGAAGATCCAGTCTAAAGAGGTTCCTGCTGCATTTGCCTGCATAAACAGGATGACTTTACGTGCAATACCAAAAATGTAACCAATCCACAGAAAAAGTTCAAAAAATACACTTTTTCCTTTTGCTGTTCTGGATACCCAGGATTTACGAATGGAAATCGGCCAGGAAAGTCCAAAACAGAATATCATAAGTGCTTCCAATAAGTTTGTTACGTTTGTCATTTCAGTTTCTCCTTCTCATATGAATATCTTTTTATATCTGTTTTTTACAATACAGGTCTATTTACTTTTTCACAGAATTCAGATATTCTTTTCTTCCTTCTTCGTACAGATTGCGACCTTCGCTGTCAATGATAACAACCAGCGGCATATCTTCTACGTATAATTTTCTCAGTGCTTCTGCACCAAGATCTTCGTATGCGATCAGTTCACATTTTTTGATACATTTTGCAAGAAGTGCACCAGCTCCGCCGATTGCTCCAAAGTATACACCGGAGTATTTTTTCATGGCGTCTACTACTTCCGGAAGTCTCGCACCTTTTCCGATCATACCTCTTGCGCCTACACTCATCATGGTCGGTGCATATGCATCCATACGGCCGCTGGTGGTCGGACCTGCGGAACCGATAACCTGTCCCGGTTTTGCCGGAGTCGGACCTACATAATAGATGGTTGCATCGGTCGGATCAAATGGAATTTCTTCTCCTCTTGCCAGTGCTTCACACATTCTCTTGTGACCTGCATCACGGGATGTGTAGATGGTTCCGGTCAGGTAAACGGTGTCACCTGCGTGAAGAGTTTTTGCCAGTTCTTCTGTTAATGGTAATGTAATGTGTTTTTCCATTTAGATCACCTCCGTTTTATGTCTGGTCACATGGCAGTTGATGTTGATTGCACACGGCATACCTGCAATGTGAGTCGGAAGTGTCTCAATGTTTAAGCCGATTGCTGTGGTCTTTCCGCCAAATCCCTGCGGTCCGATGCCAAGCTGGTTGATTTTTTCCAGCATTTCCACTTCCAGATCTGCATAGAACGGATCTTCGTTGGAAGAATCAATCGGTCTCATCAGTGCCTTCTTTGCAAGAAGAGCAGCTTTATCAAAAGTTCCGCCGATTCCAACACCGACTACCATAGGCGGGCACGGATTCGGGCCTGCTGTTTCCACGGTCTCAATGATGAAATCTTTGATTCCCTGAAGGCCTGCAGACGGCTTGAACATACGGATTGCACTCATGTTCTCGCTTCCGAAACCTTTCGGGCCTACGGTGATCTTAATCTGTTCACCCGGAACGATTTCTGTGTAAATCATTGCCGGTGTGTTATCACCTGTATTGCCTCGTCTTACCGGGTCTTTCACTACGGATTTTCTCAGGTATCCCTTGTCATAACCGCGGCGTACACCTTCGTTGATGGCTTCTGACAGGTCTCCCCCTGTGATATGTACATCCTGACCAATCTCAAGGAATACACATGCCATTCCGGTATCCTGACAGATCGGCACGTTTTCGCTGTCTGCGATTTCAAAGTTTTCAATAATATTATCCAGAATTCCCTGTGCGATCTGGCCGTCCTCGCAGGCACGGCAGTTTTTGATCGCACATTTTACGTCTTCCGGAAGATGTTCGTTTGCTTCGATGCAAAGTTTTTCAACCACATCGATAATCTGACTTACGTTTATTTCACGCATGATCTATTCTCCTTCTGATCGTTCACACTTTTGCTGCACGCTTTTACTTAGCGCTCATGTCTTGCATATTTCGGAAGTAACAGCGGTGATACGTCATCTGTGTGAACACCGGCATCTTCCAGCTCTTTTGCGTAATCTTTAATATGATCCAGAGTAAGTGTTCCAATCTGAGTATCTTTGGCTTTTGCTGCAGCTGCTTTACCTGCATTTCGGCCAAATACGATGATATCAAGAAGAGAATTACCCATCAGACGGTTTCTTCCGTGGATTCCGCCTACTGCCTCACCGGCTACCAGCAGGTTGTCGATTGCTTTTGTAAATCCGTCTCCGCCGATTTCCAGACCACCGTTCTGGTAATGCAGGGTCGGATAAACAAGGATCGGCTGTTTTCTCATGTCGATGCCATAGTTCATGTACATACGAAGCATTGCCGGGATACGTTTTTCAATGGTTCCTTCGCCGCCGATCATTTCGATCATCGGAGTATCCAGCCATACACCGCTTCCAAGAGGAGTGGTTACACCTTTTCCTCTGTCGGAACATTCACGGATGATTGATGCTGCGGATACGTCTCTTGTTTCAAGCGGATGCATAAATGCTTCACCATCTACGTTTACCAGCATAGCGCCCAGAGAACGAACTTTTTCTGTTACCAGAGCACCAAAAATCTGGGACGGATATGCAACACCGGTCGGATGATACTGAATGGTATCCTGATACAGAAGCGGTGCGCCTGCACGATAACCCAATACCAGACCGTCTGCGGTTGCACCGTAGTGGTTGGATGTGGGGAAGTTCTGATAATGCAGACGTCCTGCACCACCGGTTGCGATGACAACGGTTTTTGCTTTTGCAACCATGTAATCATCGGTTTCCATATTTAACAGAACAGCACCTGCTACCTGTCCTTTTTCGTCTTTCAGAAGTTCAACTGCAGAAGTAAATTCCACAACCGGAATCTGACGGTTGATCACTTCATCACGCAGTGTACGCATGATCTCTGCACCGGAGTAGTCCTTGCAGGCATGCATTCTCTTTCTGGAAGTTCCGCCGCCGTGGGTGGTTACCATTGTTCCTTCTTCATCTTTGTCGAACATAACGCCCAGTTTGTTCAGCCACTGGATTGCATCCGGAGCTTCCATAACCAGTCTCTTCAACAGTTCCGGTCTTGCTGCAAAATGTCCGCCGCCGAAAGCGTCCAGATAATGCTGTACCGGTGAATCGTTTTCTTTGTCTGCTGCCTGGATTCCGCCTTCCGCCATCATGGTGTTGGCATCTCCAATACGCAGTTTTGTTACGATCATAACGTTTGCGCCTGCTTCATGTGCTTCGATCGCTGCAGATGCACCTGCACCGCCGCCGCCGATTACCAGTACGTCAACGTCGTAATCCACTTTATTTAAATCAATATCTTCATTTAACAGACGGCTGTTAGAGTGAAGCAGATGTCCAAGTTCAGTCGGAACTTTCTGACCTTTGTTCGGTCCGATCTTAATTTCTGCAAATCCGTCTGTTCTGTAGTCCGGATGATATGCTTTCAGAAGGGCATCTTTTTCATCAGCGGTCATACGTCTCGGCTCTGTTGCCATACGTTCTGCACGGGTAGCCTCTACTTTTTTGATTGACTCAAGCATTTCTGCTGTAAACATGATTCTCCCTCCTTATTTCTCGATATCTCTTGTGTTGTAAAGTTCCTGCATCTCTGTGATCGGTTTCTGCATGATCTGCTCGATCAGTTCGTCATATGCACCTTTGTTGATCTCTTCCACACGGTTTTTCAGGTGTTCTGATTCCGGCGCAATGTATTTTCCTGTGAGACGTCTTGCCAGAAGACCTACCATCGGGTGAGAAATTCCAGCCGGGCATCTTACGGTACAGCATCCGCAGCTTACACAATCAAAAGATTCCTCTGCACATTTCTCAAACTCACCTCTCTGTGCGTATGCGATATACTGCATTACGTTCAGATCCTGTGTACATGCTTTTGTACATGCATTACAGCCGATACAGCTGTAGATTTCCGGATACAGTTCCATCATGATCTGCTGATTCGGTTTTACTTCATTGATATCATAAGTTCTCTTATCAGTCGGGAAGAACGGAATGCTTGCCACATACATGCCTTCCTGTACCTGTGTCTGACATGCCAGACAGGTTTTTAATTCGTTCTGTCCTTTGATTCTGTAAATTGTTGCACATGCTCCGCAGAAGCCATGACGGCAGCCGCATCCTCTTTTCAGCGTGTAGCCTGCGTATTCCATTGCTGTCATAATGGTCAGTTCAGCCGGAACACTGTATTTCTTTCCAAAAAAGTATACGTTTACCATATTTTCCATTTTGGATACCAGTCCTTTCTTAGATAAAGTAAAAGTAAAATTAATTAGTATTCATTCGGTAATTCATCAATCTCATCGAATCGGAATACCGGACCGTCCTTGCAGACATATTTTGATCCGATATTGCATCGTCCGCATTTACCAACGCCGCATTTCATTCTCAGCTCTAAAGTTGTATAAACCTGTTCGTTGGAGAAACCAAGCTCTTTTAATCCGGCCAGAACGAATTTGATCATGATTGGCGGACCACATACCAGAGCAGTTTTGTCTGTATCAAAACCAAGTTCTTTTACATAGGTCGGTACGAATCCAACATGGCCGTCCCAGCCTTCCTGTTCACGGTCGATGGTCAGATATACGTTTACACCTTCTGTTTTCATCCATACTTCCTGGATTTCTTTTAACTGTACCAGATCATCTGCGGAACGGGATCCGTATACGATATCCACGGTTCCGTAGTTTTCTCTGTTATCCAGCACGTAGTTGATTACAGAACGCAGCGGAGCAAGTCCGATACCACCTGCGATAAACAGAAGATTTTTTCCTTTTAACTCGGTTTCCACCGGGAAGTAATTTCCGTACGGTCCGCGAACGGTGATCTCATCACCAACCTGAAGGCTGTGAAGATATTCGGTCAGCATACCGCATTTTTTAATACTGAATTCCTGGTATTCTTTGTTTGTCGGTGAAGATGTGATGGAAAACATACCTTCACTCACACCCGGAGCGCATACCATGGCACACTGGCCAGGCATATGCTCGAATAATTTTCCGCCTTCCGGAGCGTTTACACGAAATGTTTTTACATCCGGAGTTTCCTGACGGATGTCGGTGATCACACCGACCTGCGGAATCAGGGTATCTAATGTATAATTTTCATGACAGGTGCATTCACACATTATTTTTCGCCCTCCTGTTTCTGAAAGGATTTGATTACTTTTACGATATTTAAAGATGCCGGACATTTTTCCACACAACGGCCGCATCCTACACAGGAATACATGCCATCGTTGTTTGCCGGGAAGTATACCAGCTTGTGCATGAATCTCTGACGGAATCTCTGCATCTGGCTGTTACGGTTGTTTCCGTGTGCCATCATGGTGAAATCGGAATACATACAGGAATCCCAGCAGCGATAACGCTGTACACCATTGGCTGTATTGTAGTCTTTAATATCGTAGCACTGGCAGGTCGGGCACACGAAGGTGCAGGTACCGCATGCCAGACACGGTTTATAGATTTCTTCCCATACAGGGGAATTGAATTTTTCAGTCAGAACATCGCCGTTCCAGCCTTCCAGAGACAGATTGCTGTACGGAAGTTTTTCAACGATATTGCGGATTGCAGTTTTTTCTGCTTCCACTTTTTCTTCATCAGCAGCATCTGCTGTTGTGAAAAGACTTTCCACGGTTTTTGTGAGCGCCTCACCTTTTTCGGTAAGTGCTTTCCAGTACAGGCTTCCCTCTACCATCCAGGTTGCCACATCAGCAACCGGTTCTGCACAGTCAGTGCCAAATACTTTACAGAAACAGGATTCTTCCGGCTCATGACATGCCATAGCCACAATTGTTCCATGTTTTCTTCTTGCTGCATAGTAGGTATCCACCGGATCAGCCAGAAATACTTTGTCCAGAACCTGAACGCCCTGTACGTCACAGGCTTTCATGCCAAATACAACAAAATCCTGATCTTTCAGTGCTCCCGGTTCGATGGAAAGTTTCTTTCCATCTTTTTTTACATTATATAAAGTCTCACTCTGCGGGAAAAATGCATCTTTCGGGGATTTTACGGTTTTCAGTGTATCCAGATCCACCTCTGCATCTTCCGTCCATGCTTTGAAATTTACCTGACCGCTGGTCTTCACCGGCAGATACAGTTCCTGTGCTGCCGCAATTGCCTGGAATAATGCGGACAGATTTTCTTTTGCTATCTTATACATACATTATCCCCTCTCTCCTACGATACTCGGTTCTGCGTCATCAAATGTGAAATTGGTGAGCGGTGCCCTGGAATCTGTATCTGCTCCGGCCTGATATTCACCGTACAGTTCATTAATGTCTTTGATGAATTTACGGTTGAACAGGTGAAGCGGAATACCCTGCGGACATACACGGCTGCATTCGCCGCAGTCTGTACATCTTCCGGCTACATGGAATGCACGGATGATGTGGAACATTTTCTCTTCAAAAGAGTCCACGTTTGCTTTCTGTGCACTGTCAAACTTGGTGCTGTCGAATACACATTTACGGCAGCTACATGCAGGACAGACATTTCTGCAGGCATTGCAGCGGATACATTTGCTCAGCTCGCTCTGGAAGAATGCAAATTTTTCTTCCGGGCTCATTGCCTCGATTCGCTCTATTTCTGCAAAACGCTCTGCATCTTTTGTATCTTTTGACTCACCGATCAGTTCGTCGTATACTTTGTGTTCTTTTCCTTTACATACATGACATCTTTCCAGCATTGCATCTTTATATGCGCAGGATTTCTCACCATAGATGGTCTGGATGGTCAGTGTATCCGCTTCATCGGTCATTTCTGCACCCTGAATGCTCTCGATACCTTTGATGCCCTGTTTTTTGATCTTTTCAATATCCAGCTTGCCTTTGCAGCCAACACCGATGATGTAGGCCTTTTCTCTGTCTACACGGTGTTCTTTGATCAGCTGGTTAAAGCTGTATGTATCACACGGTTTCAGACAAACCAGTGTTTTTCCTTCCAGTTTGGAAGCTTCGATCATATATTTACTTAAGTTTGCTCCGCAGAATCCGTTGTATACGAAATCTTTCAGAGATTCTTCTGTCTCAAAGTAAGCCGGTTCCGGATTGTAAGAGAGGTCTCCGGCTTTCCAGCCAAGCACGCGGGCTACGGTACCGTCAGCCAGCAGCTCTTTTGCACGATTGATTATTTCCTGCATCTTAAATCCCCCAATCTTACGTTTTTACCGAGAGAATGGATCTTCTCTACGAATTCATTCATAGTCTGTGAGAATTTCACACCTTCTGCTGCGGATACCCATTCTACACGGGTACGTCCGTTTTCCACACCGATATAATCCAGCATGGAGAACAGCAGTGTCATACGTCTTCTTGCATAGTAGTTACCGGTGCTGTAGTGGCAGTCTCCCGGGTGGCATCCACACATGATTACACCGTCCGCACCTTTTTCAAATGCACGGAGGATAAACATGGGGTTGACACGGCAGGAACACGGTACACGGATGATTTTTACATCTGCCGGATAGGTCAGACGGCTGCTTCCGGCAAGGTCAGCACCTGCGTAACTGCACCAGTTACAGCAGAATGCCACGATTTTCGGTCTGAATTCTTCTTTTGCTTCTATCGACATATTGCATCTACCTCCGCGATAATCTGTCTGTTGGAGAATCCCTTCAGGTCCATGGAACCGGACGGGCAGGCAACGGTACAAGCTCCGCAGCCCTGACACAGTGCACTGTTTACCACTGCGATACGGCGTGTTTCACGGATACCGTGGTCATTCACTTCTTTCTCTTCGTATGTGATCGCTCCGTAAGGACAAACGTTTGCACATGTGGAACATCCGTTACACATCAGTTCATCTGCATGAGCGGTACACGGGTTGGTCATCAGTTTATCTTTTGCCAGAAGTCCGATTGCTTTTACAGCGGCAGCGCCGGCCTGTGCTACGGTCTCCGGAATATCTTTCGGTCCCTGACATACACCGGACAGGAAAATACCTGCGGTCGGTGATTCTACCGGACGAAGTTTTGCATGCGCCTCTGTCAGGAAGTTGTTGGTATCGATGCTGGCGGTCAGCATGGTAGCAATCTTTCTTACATCCGGATTCGGCTCGATCGCAGTTGCAAGAACTACCATATCTGCTTCCATTCTGATCTGGCTGTTATCCAGAAGGTCAGAAGCCTGTACCAGAAGTTTTCCGTTCGGCTGCGGAGCAACTTTTCCAACCTGGCCTTTGATGTAATTTACACCGTACTGTTCTACGGCTCTGCGGTAAAATTCATCAAAGTTTTTACCCGGAGTACGTACGTCGATGTAGAATACGGTAACATTTACATCCGGATATTTATCACGGATCAGCATTGCATGTTTTGCGGTGTACATACAGCAGATTTTGGAACAGTAGCTCTTTCCTCTGCTGTCGGAGCAGCGGCTTCCCACACACTGTACAAATACGATCTCCTTCGGTGCTTTTCCGTCGGAAAGACGTTCCAGATGACCTTTTGTCGGGCCTGCTGCATTCATGATTCGCTCCAGTTCCAGAGATGTGATAACATCTTTGCTCTGGTTGTATGCGTATTCATCGTAATTATCCAGTTTGATGGTGTCAAAACCGGTAGCAACTACGATTGCGCCGTACTTCTCGGTAACGATCTCATCTTTCTGTGTATAGTCAATTGCGCCTGCCTGACATACTTTTGAACAGACACCACATTTTCCGGTTTTGAACTTGAGACAGTGCTCTGTATCAATAACCGGTACATTCGGGATTGCCTGTGCAAACGGTGTATAGATGGCGCTTCTTGTATTTAATCCTCTGTTGAACTCGCTCGGCGCTTTCTTGGAAGGACATTTTTCCTGACATACGCCGCATCCGGTACATTTATCTATATCAACATATCTTGCTTTTTTGCGGATATCTACGGTAAAATCACCCACAAATCCGGATACTTTTTCTACTTCACTATATGTATAGATCTTGATTTTCTCGTGTGCTGCTGCCTCCACCATTTTCGGTGTCAGGATACATGCAGAACAGTCCAGTGTCGGGAATGTTTTGTCAAGCTGGGACATTCTTCCGCCGATACTCGGTGTTTTTTCCACGATATCTACTTCGTAGCCAGCATCAGCAATGTCAATTGCGGTCTGAATACCGGCAATACCGCCGCCGATTACAAGGGCACGTTTTGTTACACGGCTCTCGCCCGGTTTCAGCGGAGTGTTCAGATTTACTTTTGCTACGGCAGCTCTCATCAGGATAACTGCTTTTTTGGTAGCTTCTTCCATATCTTTATGGATCCATGAAACATGTTCACGGATATTGGCGATCTCCACCATGTATGGATTCAGGCCGGCACGTTCTGCTGCTTTACGGAATGTAGTCTCATGCATACGCGGTGAACAGGAACATACAACCATTCCTGTCAGCCCTTTTTCTTTAATGGCTTTCGCGATCAGGGCCTGACCAGCTTCGGAACACATATACTGATAATCTTCCGCATGAACAACGCCCGGCTCCATCATAGCCATCTCTACTACTTTTTTTACATCTACTGTTGCTGCGATATTGCTTCCGCAGTGACAGACAAATACTCCTATTCTCTGCATTCCTCTTACCTCCTGTATCTTCTGAATGCACTTACTAACAACTGCTGCGGCATTTCAGAATCCAAACGTTCCGGAATCTCATCCGGCACCAGATAATTCTGACCTTTCTGTCTAACAACCAGCTGTCTTACTGCGTCAATCAGTTTACCAGGCTGTACATCTCTTGGGCAGCGTTCTACGCATGCAAAACAGGAGAGACATTTCCAAAGGGATTTTGACTGGATCAGTGAATCCATATCTTCTTTGATGACATAAGATACGAACTGATGCGGTTTGATATCCATTTCATCGAAAGAAGGACATGTAGCAGAACATTTTCCGCATTTCATACATTTCAGCGGATTTACTCCACTGATTTCCTGTATCTGTTCAGCTTGTTTTTTTGCATTATTCACAGTCCTGTACCTCCTCTTTGACACCCAGTGCTTCTGCCAGCAGTTCGGTAAAGTAATATACCGGAACATCCACGGTATCGCACTTGTTCAGGTTATACATACACAGCGGACAGGCGGTAACAAGCATGTCTGCACCAAATCCTTCTGCGCTCTTTTTGATGGTATGGCACATATTTTCTGCCATTTCTTTTTCTTTCAAAGATATGTATCCGCCGCAACATTCGTTGCGGTACGGGTATACAACCGGTTCTGCACCAAGTGCACGGATAAAATCTTCGATGATCGTCGGATTTTCCGGATTATCAAAAGCCATGACTTTTCCCGGTCTCAGCAAAAGACATCCATAATATGCGCCCACTTTTTTACCGGTCAGCGGATTTACTGTTTTTTCTTTGATTGTATCAAATCCGACTTTATCTCTTAATACTTCCAGGAAATGAAGAACGTTGGTCTCACCGGCATACGGTTCTTCAAGTCCCATATAATTATTTGCTCTGGTACGAATGTCTTCCACATTTTTCATGTCATCGTTTACCCGTTTGATCACGTGATGACATGCGGAACACATGGTTACCAGATCCTGTCCTTTTTCTTTTGCTGCATTTAAAGCACGGACAGATGACAGTTTTGTAGCAATTTCATCTTTTCCAAGAGGATAGACACCGCCGCAGCACTGCCAGTCTTCAATCTCTTCCAGCTCTATTCCCAGGGCTTTTGCTGAAGCTCTTGCATAAACGTCCAAATCTTTTGCCTTTGTTCTTAGGGTACATCCAGGATAATAACTGTACTTCATAGTTCCTCCTACTTTTCTGTCATTCCTATAATTCAATCTGTTTGATGATTTCTTTCAGTGCATCGGCACTTGCTTTAAGCTGTTCGATCTCTTTCTTGTTCAGTTTCATCGGCACTTTACCCTGTACACCGTTCGGTCCTACTAAAGTAAGTGTGCTCAGACAGACATCTTCGATGCCGTATTCGCCATGCATCATAGTAGAAACTGTAGCGATGGATTCGGATGAAGCCAGAATAATTTCACACAGTTCACATACAGCTGAAGATACCGCATAGAATGTAGCACCTTTGTTGGCGATGATCTGTCCGCCGGATTTCTGTACATACTGCAGCATAGTATCTTTATTCACATCCGGAATATCTCTGCCCAGAGATTTCATAAGGTCAATATATTCAGCCATGCTTACACCGGAAATATAGGCGCTGCTCCACGGAATAAAGGAAGTGTCACCATGCTCACCAAACACGTATGCATGAATGTTTTTCTGAGCAACCTGTAAATGTTCTGCCAGTCCACAGCGAAGTCTTGCTGTATCCAGAATCGTACCGGAACCAAGAATCTGTTTTTCCGGAAGTCCTGAAATCTTTGTAAATACATAAGTAAGAATATCCACCGGGTTGCTTACGATGATGTAATATGCATCCGGAGCAGCCTCTACAATCTTCGGAGTGATGGATTTTAAGATATTTACATTCGTCTGTGTCAGCTCTATTCTTGTCTGTCCTGGTCTTCTTGCAATACCAGATGTGATGATGACAATATCAGAACCTTTGGCATCGGCATAATCGCCTGCAATGATGGAAATTGGATTTCTGAAACAGGTTCCCTGTTCGATATCCATTACTTCACCGTCAGCTTTTTCCTTGTTAACATCAATCAATACCAGTTCTGATGCAAAATTTGATTTTGACAGAGTATAAGCGATTGTAGCACCTACACTGCCGGCTCCAATGATTGTAATTTTACTGCTCATAATCTTTTCCTTTCAATGCTGTTTTATTTTATCATATTTTATTTTGTTATAATACCATCGTTATTAAATTAACGTTATATTATTAACAATATTACTATACAGAAAAAAACATAAATATACAAGCTTTTGCAGGACTGTTTTTTATTTTAAATTATTTTCTACATTTTGCCCTACTTTTTTTGATAATTTTTATCTTTTTGAAACAAATTGCACATGTGGATTTTCGGCCCTTCTCAGGGTAAGAACAAAAAACCTGCCGATACTGCCCGGCAGGCTTTCTGTCACTTTGCTTATATTATATTTTCTCCAAAAAGTTTTTAATTTCTTCAAAATCCACTTTCAGTTTTTTGTGAATACCGCCTGGATTTCGTCTGATCATACGCATTGCTCTCTTTTTCCCGCTGTCCTGAATCTTCCGCTTCGTATGTTCAAGCTGCCCTTTTGTCTCTTCCAGCTGCTCCCTGGTCTGTTCCAACCGCTCTTTCATCTGATCCAGCTGCTGTTTTGTCTGCTCCAGGTACTGCTTCGTCTGGGATTCCAGCTGTTCTTTTGACTGTTCCAGATATTGCTTCGACTGTTCCAGATATGCTTTGGACTGCTCCAGATATTGCTTTGACTGTTCTTCCAGATATACTTTCGATTGTTCCAGATTCAGTTTCCACTTCTGCAGTTCCGGTTTCTTAGCCACATAGAGCTGTATCATCCGCTTCAGGTCCAGAGCTTCCTGTGTGGAACATACGATGTCTGTCACAAAATAAGCCAGTAATAAAATATCCAGAATAACCAGCAGACTGTTCGGAACCTGCAAAATCAGATTTTCCACCGGTTTATGCAAAAAGCGTATCAATAATATGGAAAAAGCCCCCCAGCACAAAGATGCCGGCACACATACATAGCCTTTGATATTCAGCGGCATCTTGCTGTAATCCCAGTATTTTATCTGGAAAATCCGCTCCATGGCAAATCCTGTTACAAACTCAAGAAGCGTCGCACCGAACATTCCCAGGAAAAAGACTGCGGTCAGATTATGGCGAACCGGAAGGGTCAGAAATAAAATAGCAATAGTTCCAAAACCGTAAATGGGCAGACAGGGGCCATTCAGAAATCCCCTGTTTACCCAATGCCGCTCCTTTACGGATACATAGCAGCATTCCCATACCCATCCGAGAAAACAATAGGCAAAAAAGAATAAAATCCATTGCGCCACACTATAGCTGTACATATTGTTCCCCCTTTAATATCTTCCATCCGTCTTCCATTCAGCCTAAATGAAAAAGTTAAAATAAGAATCTTTTTTTATTATTCTGACCTCAATGCAACGACCGGATCTTTCTTGGCTGCACTTCTGGAAGGTATGATTCCCGAAAATACAGTCAGCAGCATACTGATCAATATCAGTGCAGCAGCGGCTGAAATTGGCAGGTGTGCATTTAATCCGGCAATTCCGGTCAGGTTATGGATAACTGCATTGATCGGTATACACAGCAGGTAAGTCACCACAACACCAAGCAATCCGGCAACAAATCCGATGATAACTGTCTCAGCAGTAAACATACCGGAAACATTTCTTTTGGACGCTCCGATCGCACGAAGGATACCGATTTCCTTTGTTCTCTCCTGAACGGAAATCAATGTGATAACTGCAATCATAATCGAAGAAACAATCAGTGAAATTGCAACAAAGGCAATCAATACATATGTGATCGTATTAATGATCGTCGATACGGAAGACATCATGATGCCTATATAATCTGTATACTTAATTTTAGAAACTTCGTCTCTGCTCTCGTTGTATGCTTCAATGGCATCTTCAATGATCTCTTTATTCTCAAAAGAAGTAGCATAAATGTTGATCGATGATGGCTTATTCAGATCCAGATAGCCCATGTCTTCCAGATTTTTCTCATAGGTACTCTCTGAAAATGTCATAATTTCATCATAATACAACGCGCACTCTTCTTCGGTGTACTGTTCCAACTCCATTTCCAGCGCCATCGCCAGTTCTGCCGGCTGCATTGCACCCATCTGACTCTGAACCTGCTGTGCATACTGAAGTTTGATCTGTTCTGTCACCATCTGCGAATAAATTTCTGTCATCTCTTCATCGCTCATAGATTGTATATAAGCCAGAATATCATTTTCACTCATTCCCATCTGTTCCATGAGGACCTGAACAAGTGTGCTTTCCATTGTTTCACGGGTTATACCCTGCATGGCTTCCGTTACCATAGCTGATACCTGTTCTTCCGTCGGAATGCCTTTTATCTGAACATAAATTTCTGCTCTCTGTTCTTCATCAAGTTCCCCAAGATAAGTAAGCAGTTCTTCCTTCTTCTCTGCATCCGTCAGATTTCCGGTATTTGACTTAAACGGAAGTCCTGTAAAAATATCAATGGAATCATCCGCTAACTGTGCTTCAATTGCTGCAGAATCTTTTGATTTTTCAATAATATATTCGGTCAGTTTATTTGTATAGCCAATGGAACCTGACAGCATCGGTGCTTCCACATCTTCCTGCGGACGGATAATGCCGGTTACTTTCAACGAAATACCATTATCATACAGATACTGCAGTCCGGCATCGGTTTCTCTGAGATCTGTATACAGACCGGTTTTTTCATCCAGTGTATAACAGTCAGAATTCAGAATCACACGGAATTCCATGTCACAGAGTTCTTCATAACTCCAGCTTCTGTCATTATACTCCAGTTCTTTCTGATCCAGCGCTGCTTCAATGATTTTTGCAGCCTCTTCTTTGGATTCCAGCCCCAGCGCATACAGCGTCATATCATCCAGTTCATTGTTTTCATCCAGCACAAGGACGATCTCATCGTAATTCTGCGGCCAGTCACCATATACCACTTCATACTGATTTTTCAGCACATCGCTGACAGCGGCACCATTATCACCTGACAGCATCTCCTGCCACAGGTTTACGCTCATGGAACCACCGGAAAACATGGACATCATACTTGCGGAAGAACTGCTGCCTAATCCGCTTTCTTCCCGAAGCTCCATCATGGAAGACATATCCATATCCAGATATTCCATGGAAAGTTCCTGCAAAAGTTCAAGTGTATCAGATTTAATAATCTTACCATCCACATTTTCTGTATAAACCTGCATATCCAGATTATAGGTATACTGTACTCCGCTGATTGCTTCTGAAAGACCTGTTTCATCCTGATCAGCCAAACGTTCCGTCTCAATATAGTCTTTGAAAGATTCCAGATCGTTTTCCTGAACTTCCACATTATTTATGGCATCCATAATGTTATAAATAACCGGCTGTGTATAGACCGCATCTCTGTCATGAGAAATCTCTTCACTGGATATTCCCATAAAAGTATTCATCAGAGAACTCATATCTGTCTCCGTCTCCTGAATGGTCAGCGGATAAGAAGACAGGGTTTCTTCCTGAACAGAATCAATATATCCTGTCATACCTTCTGACAGGGACAAAATCAAAGCTATACCGATAATACCAATGCTGCCCGCAAACGCAGTCAAAATGGTACGCCCTCTTTTGGAAACTAAATTTTTTAAGGAAAGCGAAAAAGAGGTTTCCCATGACATGGATGGTTTTTTGCTGTCTGTTTCCGATTCCCGGGCTTTTTTATCATAAACAGCCTCCTGCTGAAGTTCCTGCTGGGAAAGCGGTGCCGAATCATTCTGCACTTCGCCGTCCAGCATACGGATAATTCTGCTGGAATACTTCTCCGCCAGCTCCGGGTTATGGGTTACCATAATGATCAGCTTGTCTTTGGAAATCTCTTTTAATATCTCCATGACCTGTACACTGGTTTCCGAGTCCAGCGCACCTGTCGGTTCATCCGCAAGAATGATATCCGGATTGTTTACCAGAGCTCGTGCGATGGCAACCCTCTGCATCTGGCCTCCCGACATCTGACTTGGTTTTTTATTCAGCTGATTTCCAAGACCGACTTCTTTCAATGCCTGAACCGCACGTTCTTTTCGCTCCGCCTTTGATACTCCGGAAAGAGAAAGTGCCAGTTCCACATTCTGAAGTACTGTCTGATGCGGAATCAGATTATAACTCTGAAATACAAATCCAATGGAATGATTCCGGTATGTATCCCAGTCACGGTCTTTAAAGTCCTTTGTTGATTTTCCATTAATGACCAGATCTCCGCTGCTGTACTGGTCAAGCCCGCCGATAATATTCAGCATGGTAGTTTTTCCGCAGCCGGACGGACCTAAAATTGAAACAAATTCATTTCTTCGAAAACTTAAGTTGATTCCCTTGAGTGCATGCACCACGCCGTCGCCAGCCGGATAATCCTTTTTGATGCTCTTCAGTTCAAGCATTCTTTTTCCTCCTTCTGAAATCTGCATTGTTTTTCTGACATTCCTATTAAAAACCGCCTTCCTCAATTTCTCATCAAATTAATCTCAATTTTTATTGAATTTATGTTGAGGTTCCGTTGAGATTCACCTATTATAATGATACCAGGTTCAAAAGGCCACATGTTTCATGCTTGCATGAAAAAAGTGACTAATACCTTTTGGCCCCAACATCATTATAAATAAAAACGCAACATGTCGAAAATGTTCAAAAAGGAGCACTTAATTATGTTTCGCATACTTGTCGTAGAAGACGATGTCAGTCTGAAAAACCTTTTTTGCCGGACCCTGCAGCGCAACAATTATCAAACATTTGGTGCAGACCGGGCTGAGACTGCCCTGGAAATTCTTGATAGGGAATACATTGATCTGATCGTGACCGATATCATGATGCCCGGCATGGATGGATTTGAATTTATCCGCCAGCTCCGGGAATCTCAGATTGATCTTCCGATTCTGATCATCACCGCCAAAAGCGATATTATGGACAAACAGACCGGATTTTTTGCAGGCGCCGATGACTATATGGTAAAACCGATCGATATCAATGAACTGGTTCTCCGGGTGAATGCATTGCTTCGCCGCGCCAAAAGCGTCAGTGAAAAAAGACTGACCTTCGGCGGCACCACTCTGGAATACAATACCTGGACTGTTGCCGACCAAAACGGTATCCAGGTACTGCCCCAGAAAGAATTCCAGCTTCTGTACAAGCTTTTATCCTATCCCGGTCAGATTTTTACCAGACAGCAGATTCTGGATGATATCTGGGGGATCAATAATTATGAAGACTCACATACACTGGATGTCCATATCAGCAGACTTCGTGAACGTTTTAAAAAGAACACGGATTTTGAGATTGCAACCATCCGCGGACTGGGTTACAGGGCAGTGAAGCGATGAAAAAGATCAACCTGAAGAAAAAACTGAAAAGATACCGGGCGCAGACCCAATATACCTTCGGCTTTTATTCGATCATATTTCCCCTTTTCCTGATCTCCATTGGAATTCTTTTTTTCCTGGAAAAAAACGGACTTTCTGTCAGCCGGCTGAGGAATCCGCTTTTTCTGATCATCGGCATCAGTTTTTTGTGTATCATCATTGGATTTTCTGTCTCACTGATCCTGATGAATATGATCTTTGAACCTATGGAAAAACTGAGTGAAGCCTCCAAAGAAGTGGCAAAGGGAAACTATAATACGCAGCTGAAATACGACGGATATATCGAACAGCTCGAAAGCACTTTTCACAATTTTAATTTTATGGTACGGGAACTGAATTCTGTGGAAATCATGCGAAACGACTTTATCGCCAACGTTTCTCATGAATTTAAAACACCCCTTTCCTCCATCTCCGGATATGCCACTCTTTTACAGGATCCGGAACTTTCGGAAAAAGAACGAAACGAGTATATTCAGATGATTCGATTCAACATTGATAAACTGAATGACCTGACCGGAAATATCTTACAGCTCTCCAAACTGGAGAACCAGAATACCATGAATGATCCGGTTACGTATCGTCTGGACGAACAGATTCGGGAAGCCATCGTACTCCTTGAACCAAAATGGAATCAGAAACAGATCAGTCTGGAAATCGACCTTCCGGACGTTTCCTACACCGGTCAGCAGGCACTGCTGTTCCAGGTCTGGATGAATCTGATCAGCAATGCCATAAAGTTTTCTGACCAGAAGGGGGCCATTACCATAAAACTGAAATCCATACAGAGCGAAATTTCCGTTCTGATATCAGACAATGGAATCGGCATGTCCGAAGACACCATTTCTCATATTTTCGAGAAATTTTATCAGTGTGATACATCCAGACAATCACAGGGAAACGGTCTGGGACTTCCTCTGTGCAAAAAAATCCTGGACAAATGCGGCGGAAAAATCTATGTTTCCAGCGAACTGGGGAAGGGTTCCACCTTTATGGTCATTTTGCCGAAAACAGAATCCCGTGATTAAAAAAGCAGGAGCTAAACAAAGCCCCTGCTTTTTTATCTCAAAACACGCTATCCGTGATTCACAGACGGAAAAAGGACCAGATATTTTTCACCTGTCCCTCCAGCTCCCCGAAGCTCCAGCTTTTCCTGCTTCTGGAAACACAGTTTGGATCATTGACCAGAAATCCATTTTCATCATATCCATAAATGACAATAAAATGTCCTTCCAGTGTAAAATCGCCTTCTCCCATGGTCAGGATCAGATAATGTCCCTCATCCAGTTCACGTTTCATAACAGATTCCGTCATCGGAATTTCTTCACTGAAAACATCATACTGTACCGGGTACTCTTCCAAAAGTGCCCAGGCAGTTCCCTGTCCTTCTGCCCAATAACCATTTTCCATACTGTATGCTGCAACTTTATCCGGTGTGATCGTCTCATCTCCGGTCAAATAATAAAGAACCATGGAGAGGCATGTTGGACCGCATCCCGCAATTCCGATCACGCTGTCATCCCCGTATAGCGCATACCCCCATCTCGGGTCCCACTGTAAAAAGAGCGGATGCTCCTGATTTTTTTCACTCTCCGTCAATACGGCGTCAGTGGTTCCACGTTTTTCGGGATAATTTAATACAAAATCTGCCATTTCCGGGTTATTTGCCAGATTCCGCAGCATTTCTTCCGGATAATCGTCATAATTTTCCCGTATTGTTCCGATTCTGGAATCCGATTGGCTCAATTCTTCCAAACGCGCCAGAATCTGTTCAAGACCGCGTTCCACCGGCCTCTCTACCTGTCCGATTTCACAAAAGGCAGGATAATCTTCTACCCCGGATGATGTATAGACAGCATTTTCTTTCTTTTCCTGAAACCATTCTTCTGCTGTCCCCTTCACCATTTCTGCTTCGCTGTCACTTTTTTCATAAATAACATCTGTATAGGCCTCTATTTTTCCCCTGTCACGAATCAGCAAAATTATATTAAATAAAATGAGAATTGCCGGAATCAACAGATATCCCATTGTATTTTTCCTGTTTCGCCTTTTTTGTCTCAAAACCTCACCTCGTCTAAAAGTAAATTTCATATACAAAGTATTTCCAGTATTTTCATATACAAACTTTTTTGCGTAATTTCATACGAAAACATTACCTGAATATGATAATACCATCATACCCGTACAATGTCACATACTTTTGCCAGACATCAGGAGTGAGGAATAAATTTAATTATACCTTTCCCCCATAACACCATTCCTCGCTTTTTATGAGTTATCCACTTTTTTTATACCTTTCTGATTGTTATGCAC
>JAXJSH010000123.1:0-36859 GCA_036310185.1 Lachnospiraceae bacterium
GCTGCAGTGATAATAAACAGGATCATTCTTCCTATGCTGAAGAAAATAATGCAGTAGAAGAAAATGGTACAAATGAGATGTTGACACTGGAATATGTATGTGATGAATTCCAGATAGACGAGTCAGAATTTGCAGATGTTGATTTTGAGCGCTTTGTCAACTATTATAATTTATCTTATGAAACAATACATAACGAAAATGTGGAATTTCTTCTGGAAAAGTATAAAGAAAATCTTGAGAAAATAGAATTGCCAGATTATAGTTTGATGTATAATTATGATAAAAATATGGATTTCTCTTCCGATATGAAAAACCACATTACGATCGTGTTTTTTTCAAGCACAGAAGGAGATGAAAATAATTACATTATATACGATTTTAAAATCAATAAAGTCATATCCGGCAGCGGCGCAGAACTTAATATAACGGAAAAGGATATTATTGGTGATGCAGATGATACTGTAAAAGAAAAAGTGCTGGCTCTATTTGATCAATATGATGTTTATTCATGGAATAGAGAACAAGACAGCAGCATGAGTGAAGTTTCAGGCTGGTATCTTGGAATTCAATTTGAGGACGGAACCATATATGGTTTAAATGGAAACTATGAAGAAAATGAATATTCCCAATGCAGAGATTTGTTTTTGGAAGACTTAAAAGATCTTGCCGTTTCCATTGAATTTACAAAATAAGTACTGCATAAGAACGACCTTGAAAATGGTATATTGCCATCTGCAGGGTCGTTCTTTTTGCGTACAAATATGCTCCCTCTCAGTCAGAACACCGAGAGAGAGCTTTAAAGAGTACTATGAAGAAAAGTCTGTAAATACAGATCTTCCTAAAAAACGATTAATCCTGTACAACCAGTTCTTTATAAAATTCAGTGTGATCTTTACGCTTATCCTTGGTGAACTGAATAGCACTTCTTGGATGCTGGTTCAGAACACCTGTCAACAGATAAGGAATATCATATCCCCATACCACACCGTCCGCGCGTAATTTTTCCATATGCTTCTCAATAAACTGAATAGCCGGATAAATGTTGTATTTCGGATTCTTTAAGAATCCCAGCAGAAGTTCCATAGCACAGTTTCCGGCACCACGTCCCATATTGGAATAGGTAGCATCCAGCCAGTCAGCGCCGTCACCAACTGCTTCGATTGTATTGGCAAATGCCAGCTGCTGATTATTGTGAGCGTGAATACCTACCTTTTTGCCGTATTTTGCTGCGGCGTTCATAAACGAATCTACCATGCGGGTAACCTGTTCCGGGTAGAGCGCACCGTAGCTGTCTACGATATAGAGGCAGTTTACCGGGGTTTTGCCCAGAAGATCAAGGGCGGCGTTGATATCGCCTTCGCGTCCATTGGAGATGGCCATGATATTACAGGTGGTTTCGTAACCTTTGCTTGCAGCATCTTCGATGACATCGATAGCGGCCGGAATGGTATGCAGGTAGGTTGCCACGCGGATCAGGTCAATCGGGCTGTCACTGCTGTTGATGATGTCTTTTTTGTAATCACATCTGCCCACGTCTGCCATAACTGCAATCTTCAGATCGGTATTATTTTCCCCTACGATGGCACGAATATCATCGTCGTTACAGAATTTCCATTTTCCGAATTTTTCTACGTCAAACAGTTCTTTGGAAGCTTTATAACCAAATTCCATATAGTCAACACCGGCTCTTAAGTTGGTGAGATATAAGTCGCGCACAAATTCATCGGAAAAATAAAAATCGTTTACAAGTCCCCCATCACGAAGGGTGGCATCTACGACGCGTATATCTGAGCGGTAATCCATTAATTTTGCTATTTCTTTCATGAGTATTAAAATCCTTTCTGATTTGATTTAATGCTTTAAAGCGGCGATGTGAAGATTTTAAAATAAATAGAGACATTTGTCAATACATCTGAGAAAAATAAGGTTTTATATTATCCTGAAATGGGAAGATTCAGCAGAAAACCGATTGAATTTTCAAAACTTCAGTCTTATTATTTATTATCGGTAAATATTTAAACAGGTATTTCAGCAAAGGAGTTGATGCTTATGATAAAAGATTTGACGGAAGGAAATCCGGGGAAGGTTTTGTGGCAGTTTACGCTGCCTATGTTTGTCAGCGTGATTTTTCAGCAGCTGTACAATATTGCCGATAGTGTTATTGTCGGTAATTATGCAGGTCAGGGGGAAGAGGCGTTGGCAGCGGTAGGCGCATCTTATCCGATCACAATGATCTTCATGGCGATTGCCATGGGATGTAATGTGGGCTGCGCGGTAGTGATTTCCCAGCTTTTTGGTGCAAAACGTTATCGGGAAATGAAGACCGCGGTATCGACCACATTGCTCGCCTCTTTTTTTCTGTCTGTAGTAATGACTATTTTGGGCGTGCTGTTGAGCGGCAGCATGCTGAAAATGATTCGCACGCCGGAAAACATTTTCGGAGATGCAGATGTGTATCTTAAAATTTATATTGGCGGATTTATTTTTCTGTTTCTTTATAATGTAGTTACAGGTATCTTTACATCATTGGGTGATTCCAGAACGCCGCTGTATTTTCTGATTGGTTCATCGCTCAGCAACATTGCACTGGACTGGGCGTTTGTTGCTGTTTTTCACTGGGATGTGGCGGGTGTAGCCTGGGCAACGTTTATATGTCAGGGGATTGCGTGTATTCTGGCACTGGTAACGTTGAAAAAACGGTTAAAAGAGGTGGCTTGTGAGGAAAAGCCGGAACTCTTTTCTTCCTCTATGCTGAAAAAAATTGCAATTTTTGCAATTCCCAGTGTGCTGCAGCAGAGTTTCGTATCGGTGGGAAACATTTTTATTCAAAGTCTGGTGAATGGTTTTGGCTCTTCTGTTATTGCGGGGTATTCTGCGGCCATTAAGATAAATACGTTTGGAATCACCTGTTTTGGAACATTGGGAAATGCTATGTCCAGTTTTACGGCACAAAATATTGGGGCAGGAAGTAATGATCGGGTAAAGAAAGGTCTTCGTTCGGGTCTCGGAATGGGAATATTGATAGGAATTCCGTTTTTCCTGCTTTGTTTCTTTCAGGGGTCAGCATTGGTTCGCCTGTTTATGAAAGAAGAAACGACGGTCGCACTTAATACGGGTGTGCAGTTTCTGAAAATAGTTTCTCCCTTTTATTTCGTGGTTTCTCTGAAACTGGTAACGGATGGTCTGCTTAGAGGTTCCGGTGCGATGACCTGGTTTATGGTGTCCACTTTCAGTGATTTGATCCTGCGGGTGGTTCTGGGCTATATTCTGGCAGTGCCTTTTGGCACGACAGGAATCTGGATGTCCTGGCCGGTGGGATGGACGATTGGTACGATCATGTCTCTGGTGTTTTATGCAAAAGGGGTCTGGAAGGTAAAAAAGAGAAAGCAGATCCCCTCCATGGATGAATGGATCAAAGAGGCAAAAGCGCATGAGAGTACACCAAAGATTGGAATGTATCTGACGCACAACGGTGTAGTACGTCAGACTGCCAAAGCGAAAGTGCGTTTTGGGCAGGAAGATACCAGACCGGTGACGGGGATGATATTTTCTTATGATCAGGGGAAAGTAGACGAGGCGATCGCAGATACCTATCAGATGGAAGGCATCTTTTATATCAGAGTATGGCTGAACAAAGGACAGCTTCAGGTGGGGGATGATATTATGTATGTACTTATCGGCGGTGATATTCGTCCTCATGTAGTAGATGCACTTCAGTATTTAGTGGGAAGAATCAAGAACGAGTGTGTGGTTGAACAAGAACGGAATGATTAAGAAATAGTTCTGGTAAAAAAATGAAAAATACCCGGAAAAAGCAAATCGGATTTTTTGTCGGAATGGCAGAAATCAGATTGTCTTTTCTCCGGGTATTTATTTTTTGAAAGTGTTGTCCAGCTAAAAAATATTGTATTATTGGGTATTTATGGCATTTGGATAAATCTTCTGGATTCGTTCATCATCAAACCGTTCATCCATGATCTCCTGCCAGCCGGATGTAGCCGCAATACCGTTGGCACGCTGCGTGCTTCGAATCAGCGCAAGACCGGACACCAGCATATTGCAGACCATAAAAATCAGCAGGATCCAGGAAATGGTTTTTCCTGCTTTCATAGGCACTTTTTCAATCAGTGCGGAGAGTTTCGGGTAGATCAGTTTGATCCACGCCACCGCGGCAAAACCCCAGAAAAAGCAGTAAAGCAGGTTGATACGTCCGCCCAGATTAAAAGGCATATGACTGTAGTCCCAGAAAACTTTTCCGAATACCAGCTCGGAAAGTACGCTGCATATGTATTCGTATGCGCCTCCCACAAAAGTGCCCACAGCAAAAAGAAAGCCACTGGATTTTTGCTGATAGCGATATAAAAGAAGTGTGGCGATCACGAAAGCAAATCCCCATACGATACTGAATGAACCCCATACCAGACTGCTTCGGCTCATCCACACACCGGCACGGATGCGGCAGAAGATCGTTTCTGTAATATCACCCAGAAAAGAGCCGATCACAAACAGCCATACCAGCTTGTGAAAACTGCAGCCGGCGGCAAATATGGTGTTGGCGGTTTCGGAAACGGCGGCTCCGTCAGTTTTTGTTGCATTCGGGTACGCTTTTCTGATGCGTCGATCCACATAGCCATAGATTTTTTCGCCGAGAAGCATACTGATGCTGGAGAGCCATTTATCAATTTTTTTCCAGCGGTGCACTCTCTGACTGCGGCCGCTGAGGAGAATCAGAGTAGCCAGAATATCAACAATCAGCAAAATGGTCAGAATCCATAAAATAATGTTGCCTGCCAATCGGGGCATGAGGCGCCAGATGCGCAAAACGAATGGATTGGACCATTTCATCATAACGAAAGCGAGGGCACCCCAGATAAGTGACATGGGAAGACTGATATATCCGTCCAGATTCCACGGCATCCGGGAGTAATCCCACCATTTTTCATGATAAACATGTTCGATCAGATGTCCGGCGCACCACTCAAAGACGGTTGCCAGGATCATGGAGCCCACAAACAGCCAGATTCCGTGCAGTTCCTGACCGAAAATGGTGATAAATATGGCTGCATTTCCATAGAGAATACAGAAAGGCAGATTTACCAGACCGCGGTTTACAAATCTTTTGTTTTTTACTGCAGCGGCGACCGTTTCCAGAATCCATCCGATAAATGAATAGAGGAAGAATAACCAGCTCAGTTCATAAAGTATATTTTGCATTTATCTTAAGTCATTCCTTTCCAAATGATTGTTTCTGATTGTAAAACATGACGCACCAAATAAAAAGCATGGGTGCCGGACAAATCCGGTTGACTTGCAAAATATTGGGTGATAAACTTGTATAATTAATACAACTGTATCATGGTATAAGAATAAAGTCAATTTTTTGCAGGAGAGGATATTTTGAAAAAAGAACTGTTTTCTATTCCGAATCTGCCGGATGGATTTGTCTGTCATAAAGGAAAGTAAACAGAAAAATAGAAATACGGTTGCCCGTAAGGATGGTTAAAAACATTGAAAATACGGGGTTTTTCAGGGATGCTACCAAAAGTAGCATCCTTTTTTGGTGCATGGAAACAAAGGTTGGTGGATGTTACCCGGCGGAATAAATAGAATGAGCGTATCAGATCAATGATGCAAACAAGGGAGGAAGAAATCGTGTCACAAAAAGAAGTTATTATTTCTGCAAAATCTTTAAAGAAAAATTTTTACACAGGCGAAGCCCCGCAGACTATTTTTGAAAATTTGAGTCTTGATATATATAAAGGAGACTTTACCGTGATCATGGGTTCATCAGGTGCCGGAAAATCCACACTTATGTATTCCCTTTCCGGAATGGACCGGCCCACGGAAGGATCCATTTATTTTGCCGGAAAAGAAATTACAAAATGTACGGATGACCAGCTGGCGGTCTTTCGAAGAAAACACTGCGGATTTGTTTTTCAGCAGATATATTTGCTGGAAAAGATGAGCCTGATGGACAATGTACTTACTGCAGGGGCTCTTGGCGGCATCGAAAAGAAAGAAGTTATAAAGCGGGCAGAAGAACTGTTTGAGCTTGTAAATATACCGGAGATCACCCAGAAAAAATTTTCCACGCAGGTGTCCGGCGGCGAGGCCCAGAGGGCTGGCATTGTGCGGGCGGTCATCAACAAACCGGAAGTGGTATTTGCGGATGAGCCGACCGGTGCACTGAATTCCAATAATTCGGAAGCGGTTCTGAATGTATTTACAAAACTTCACAGAGAAGGTCAGAGCATTATCATGGTAACACACGACAAAAAGTCGGCGCTTCGCGGAAACAGAGTTTTGTATATCAGGGATGGTCAGATATTTGGTGAATGTGATCTGGGTGATTTCAGTGAAGCGGACAAAGAGCGGGGAAAGAAACTGGATGCGTTTCTTACAGAAATGGGGTGGTAAATTTGAAAAAAATAAAAACACTGGTTTTTCATCATTTGAAAAAAGACAAAGGATCCTATCTGTCTTTTGGTGTGATTATCATGTTCACGGCGCTTATGCTGAATCTTGCGCTGGTTCTTGCTCTGCAGGTGGATCGGGCTTATGATGCAAAATTCGAAACCCTTCATGCCGCTGATCTTAACTTCTGCATTCCGCAGCTGCAAAATACAGATGAGCTGGCAGAAGATATAAAAGAGTTAAATGGTGTAAATAAGGTGGAGGACAGAGAAGCTGTCTATTCAGAAGCGGTGGTAAAAGATTTTCGCGGCGCGGATTTTTCTATGAATACAGTCTTTTACAATATAGAAGATACCGGAAATATCAATCAGCTGGAGAGAAAGGATAATGCAGAAGAGAAAACAGAAAAAGAAAACGGAGACAGTGCAGGCCAGGAGATATGGCTTCCTCTGTATGTGTCAAGTTTTGGTGAGTTTGAGCCAGGCGATGAGATTGTGTACGAAATAGACGGAAAAAAACACAAATTTTCTGTAGTTGGCGTAGCGGAGGAAATGCAGTATGGTAACTATGGAAAAGGACTGATGGGCGCATATCTGTCAGAGTCGGCTTATGAAAAACTGGCTGGGGAGATGGAGCAGAATAAAGTGACCGAATATTCGCTGATTCTTGATGAAGATGCAGATCTGAAGACTGTACAGAATGAGATCAGTGATTTGCTGAGTGAACAGAACATTACTATGCTGACGGTCTGCGATAGGGTATCCACAAAGGATTCGAGAACTATGGTCTGCGATCTGTTAATCCTGATTCTGGTGGCCTTTACTTTTGTGATTTTGCTGGTAAGTGCTTTCCTTTGCAAGTTTCGTATCCGCAATACCATTGAAGAAGAGATGGTAAACATGGGTGTGCTGAAAGCGTTGGGCTACACGGGAAACATGATTATTGGAAGTATGATTTTGCCATATGTGATTGTTACTATTCTGGCATCTTTGATTGGGATTTTTGTTTCATACGGGATTTTACCTGCGCTCTCACAGGTGTTGGCTTTGCAGTCAGGATTTTCTTTTGTGCTGTCTTTTGATGTAAAAGCGCTGCTTGGTGTGGAAGTGATTCTTTTGATTCTTGTGGCAGGATTTACTTACGGAGCAGCAAGGCGTATCCGGAAAGTTCAGCCCATTCAGGCAATCCGTGGAAATTCAGAAGGAAAACAGATTCGGAAAAACCATTTTCCGTTGGAAAAAACATCTGGAAACATGCAGTTTCTTTTGATGCTCAAACAGATGATGAATTGTAAAAAGCAGAATGTGCTGCTGTTTCTGGTTGCCTTTGTTTTAACAGTATTAGTGGCATTTTCCAGTACTTTTGTTTACAATGTTATTATAGAACCGGACAATTTCATGTCCACATTGTCAGAAGAAGTATCTGATGTGGTTGTTTATCCGAACGAAGGATCAAAAAAACAACTGGAAGAAATTCTGGAACGGGATACGGATGTGGACCAGGTACTTACGTATATGGCAGGAGCTGTAAAAGTAGATGATACATCAGTTACTGCGTTTGTGTGTGAAGATTTTGGAAGAGTGACCAATGATCTGTGTTATCTGGGGGAAAATCCGAAGACAGAGCAGGAAGTCGCTCTTGGAAGCGCATTTCAGGATAAATATGAAGTGGGTGACACCATTGAGATTGAAAACGGTGAGATTACCGGCAGATATGAGGTTACCGGATTTGTTCAGAGTGTTAACTATCAGGGGAATATCTGTGAATTTACAGTTGAGGGCTATGAGGAACTGCAGGAGAAATCGGTGCAGCCGTCTCTGTACATTTATTTGAAAGAAGGCAAGGACGCGGAAGCGTTTGTGGAAAAGCTGGAAGAAAAGTATTCGGATATGCTGCTGAAAACGGTCAATGCACAAAGTGTTGCAGAAAAATCCCGGGAAATGTATGCAGGTCTTGCAGCAGTACTGATACTTGTGATCTTCATTTTGACTGTACTAATTGCGCTTTTCATTTTATATATTGTGATTCGGTCGCTGATCGTGCAGAGAAAGCAGGAACTGGGGATTTACAAGGCTATGGGCTATCGCAACAGTCAGCTGATGATACAGACAGCGGGCAGTTTTCTTCCGGTGCTTGGTGGGGCTGTACTGTTGTCATCTGTGCTGGCATTGATCTATATGCCGTACATCAATCAGTTTATTTTCCAAACGGTTGGCGCCATGAAAAATAATATGGAAGTATCGTTCCCCTTTTTGATGATGTTTGCTCTGGTTCAGATCGTGGTTGAATTTCTGATCAGTATAGGACTTACGATGCCGATCAGGAAAATATCTGCATATTCATTAATCAAAGAGTAAACATGCTGAATGATTCGTAAAAACAGAAAACAGACAAAATTTCGGGGTATTTAGAAGGAGAAGAGAAAAATGGATTTTGGAGATCGTTTAAAACAGATAAGAACCAGCCAGGGTCTGTCCCAGGAACAGCTGGCGGAAAAAATAGGTGTGTCCAGACAGGCAATCACCAAATGGGAAACAAAACGTGGCCTGCCGGATGTGGAAAATATGATTATTCTTGCGGAAATTTTCAAGATGACGCTGGATGATCTGGTACTTCAGGAACAACAGATGCAGAAGAAAGAAACTGTGATTTTTGAGAGTGAGACCATTTACGATATTGACTGTAATAAGCATTTTGACATTCACATGGGAAGTGCCAGAAAAATCAGGATTCATTCCGGCGAAGATGAAAAGCTGCATGTGAAACTGGTGTCAGAAACACTGGAAGACTTACATTCTCTGTATAAGATCAAGCTGGATGAAAAAAAGAAAAAACTGGACATTGATTGTGTGAAAACCAAAGGAATCAGCCGTTATGAGGCAGAAGAATCGGTGGATGTGATTATTACGCTGCCCGAAGAATATACCAGCCATTGTGAAGTGGATGCGAACGCGAAGGAACTGTATCTGGAGGGCTTGAAACTGGAGCGGCTGGAATACGATGGCTCTGCGGATCAGATTTTTATAAGAGATGCGCAGGGAAGTCTGGAATTTACAGGGAAAACCGATTATGAAATAACCATAAAGGGAATCTGTACCAGACTGGATGTTAATCAGTGGAGTGCCAAAACAGTCGTACACGTAGAAGATATAAGCGCCTATAAAGTAGTCAATAAGGGCAGATGGTGCGGTGTTTACTATCAGAAAAACGGTCAGATGTGTGAGACTGCTACGGATGGAGACAGCGAAGATATAATAAGTATCTCCGGAATCCGTTCCGAACTGGTGATTGACAGCTGCGGTCAGCAGTTGAAAGACTGAAAACCCACAGGTTAAGAAAAAAGGAGGGTTACGTTTTATGAAACGATATGTACTGTTTGCATAGCATTGGCTATTGCAATTTTAATTGAATAAATATTGTTATAGCCATTGCTGATCCTGAAGAAAAATAAAAAAATTTAGGAGGCAAACATGGGCTATAAAAGAGCAGAAGAAATTCTGCCGGTTGAATTAATAGAGTTGATACAGCAATACGTGGACGGACAGAATAGAAGTCTGGAACGGTACAGGGAATTATTGTTTTGTGAAATAGACAGACAATAGTTCCCTTTTTTTATGAAAATGGTAAAGTTAACCAAATTAATCTAATCTTTACCGATTTGACTTGAGAATTTTACGTTAAAAGGATAAAATGCGTATGTATTTATTTCTTTAAAGCGTAGCGAATCAGAAGGTACTGTTTTTAAACGTCAGAATATACATATTTCCCTTCTGGAACGTTACACAAGTTAAAAAATCTTTATAGAGAGAAGACGGAGATATGGTAAGAAAAATTGCAATGAGCACTGTGCGTGGAATTTCGGTTCGGGAATCCATTGATATGGCAGTGAACAGTGGATGTGAAGGAATCGACATTAAGGTGGATTATCTTCCGGAGGAAGAAGAGAAGAAAAAAGAGATTTTAGATTATGCAAAAGAAAAGGGGCTGGAGCTCAGTTTACATGCACCATGCAGTGACATCAATATAGCGGCCAGAAATCAGGGAATACGGAAAGAATCCATAAATCAGGTGAAAAAAATCATCGATATGGCTCAAAAATATGGGGCCCGTGTGGTAACGTTCCATCCGGGACGGCTGACTTCAATTCGGGAAAACTCAGAAGAAAAGTGGAAAATACTTCTGGATTCTGTGGCTGAAATTGCGGCTTATGCAGCTGAAAAACGGGTTCATGCAGCACTGGAAAATATGGAATGCCGGAAAAAAGAACTGGTGCGTACGGTTTCAGATCTGAACCGATTTGCGGTACTGGCAGCAGAAAATCCGTATTTCGGGGCGGCAC
The DNA here is from genome assembly GCA_036310185.1 of Lachnospiraceae bacterium. GTDB lineage: Bacteria > Bacillota > Clostridia > Lachnospirales > Lachnospiraceae > JALENY01. The sequence goes on from JAXJSH010000123.1 coordinate 10,754, forward strand.
TGGAGATTTCACATTTTGCAGCAAACCGGATCTTTTTACCGGAACTGGATGAGTTGAAATTGCCTGTAAAGAACGTGTACATCAGCCAGTATATGGATGGAAGACCACATTTTTCGCTGACAGAAGCAAATGGAGAGATACAGCTGGATAAAGTACAGAGACTTCTGGACAGTGTTGGATATGATTCTTACATGATTTTGGGCCTGAAGAGCATTCAGGGCTGTAAAGTATTTGAGGAGAGCAGAAAAATTTTGGAAGATTCTTTCCGATGAATTTCCGGATGAAAGATGAATTGAATTTGAGAAAAGGGAAAACGTTCATGGCTGGTGAGAGTTCCGGTCGTGGATGTTTTTTTTACGAAAAGCGAATAAGTAATAAAACCAGAAATAGCTTATGATGAAATTTAGGACTAACCCATTGTCTATTCACGCAGGATTTGGGATCATTCATGCAGGGGGCATTGCTTTTCCATAAATATTACAATAAAATATAGTTAGGGATAGGAGAGTGACAGATAGATCCGTTCCTGATTATACAAAAACAAGGAGGAAACATGATGGGAAAAAGCAATCGGATTTCAAAAAAATTGTTAAGTGTGGTACTTTGTGTGCTGCTGCTTACATGTGTACCGATGACTGTATTTGCAGATGGCAATACTGAAAATGTTTCGGCAGTATATGAAGCATTTATATTGGTACAGAATGCGTTAGAATCTGGCTCCTTTGAAAGCTTGAAGGATGCTGTGGATGGCTTCTATGAGGTGACAGATATTTTCAATGAACTGGATGAAGATGAGTTAGAAGAACTTGCAGTTTTATTAGAGGTGGAAGACGAAGAAGCTGTATATAGTTTAATACTTTCCGATTGGATTGATGCAAATGTTGTTGTAAGTGTAGGCGAAGTATATAACGCATATGTGCAGAATCCAAATGGAAAGACAGCAGCAGATTTTATTGAAATGATGGATTCTTATGATGAAACATATGCTGATAGAACTTTAATTGAACATTTCTTTTTGGATATTGCAGATGTTTATGCTGCCGCTTTAGCGGATATGCCATCCGAAGATGTTTTGACAGTATATGAAGCATTTATATTGGTACAGAATGCATTAGAATCTGGTTGGTTTGAAGAACTGGAAGTTGCAGTAGATGGTTTCTATGATGTAATAGATACTTTTAATGATCTGAATGAAGAGGCTTTAGAAGAACTTGCAGTTTTATTAGAGGCAGAAGACGGAGAAACTGTATATAGTTTAATACTTTCTGATTGGATTGATGCAAATGTTGTTGTGAGTGTAGGCGAAGTATACAATGCATATGCAGAAGATCCAAATAAGGAAACGGCAACCGCTCTTATTGAAATGATGGATTCCTATGATGAGATGTATGAAGGAGACAGATCTCTAATTGAGAGTTTTTTTATGGGTATTACAGATGTTTATGCAGATGCAGAAGCTCTCGTGGCAGATGAGGAAAACAATACTGAAAATAACAACACTGAGAATAACGATACTCAGAATAATAATACTCAGAATAACAATGTGCAGGATAACAGCACCGGCAAAAGCACTGACAAAACTGCCGGCAGCACTGAGACAAAGACAGTTGCTGCTCTGAAAACCGGAGATGACAGTAATGTTTGGATGTATCTTCTTGTTGTTGTATGCGGTGGTATGATTTGTGGCATTATCGCCAAAGAGCGGAAAAGAAGAGCAGTAAAATAGAACATTCAGAAGTAAGATAAAATTCAAAATGAAGAGAATACGATACAGAAAGGAAAAAAGATTATGAGAAATAAAATAATTGCAGTAATGGGTGTAGCAGTGATGATAGCAGGTTGTGCTGTTGGCTGCGCAAAAGAAGAAACAGTTGAAACGAAAGAAATCTGCAGCGGATGTGAGCAAGAAAAGGTTTGTGGAACATATACCGTGGATGGCGTAGATTACATTGTATGTGACGATTGTTATGAAGAATTTGCGACCGGTATGGGTTTGAATTGAATGATGCTGGTGAAAGTACCGGCAATTGAAATGGGAGATTTCCTTCCTGAAGCTTATAAAGCAATAAAAAATATCAGGCAGAGAGCAGAAAGATTAAGGAAGATGTGAGAAAATAGCATTTGACTAAATGCAAAAGGAACTCAAATCAAATTCTTTTCGGATTTGCATTTGAGTTCCTTTTTTGCATTTTTTAAACGGTCAATTTATGCTATTTCTTAGCTGAATGAACGAGATCCAGTATTCCTTCTGCGATCAGAAGGATTCCCGTAGCGGTAAATACCCAGGCAATTGTGCCGCCCTGATTAAAGAGCAGGCAGGCTCCGGCAAGAACGGTTAACACCGGTTTGAGATAGAGTAAGGCTTTTTCTTTTGCCGGAAGGTTGACTGGGCTGAGTTTGCTGATATCAGAAATCTGCAGAAGTCCGCTGATTATGATAGCCGCTGCAAGAACATACAGAGCCAGATTAACAAATAACCATCCGAAAAGTAAAATGCAGACACCGATCACTGCCTTAATAATTGCAGAATTCGTCATTTTGTTTGTGAAATCCACAATGGCAGATATGATAACTGCAATGCCAAGAATGGTTAATGCGATGCTGATGACGTCGTCTTTCATAATCAGGAGCATAAGGCCAAGAACAATAGAAATGGCGGCCGAAAAAACGTTTCCTTTTTTAGTCATATTATATACCTCTCTTTTGTTTTCTCTCTATTATAACGCGTCAGGAGCGTTTTGCCCAGAGATTAAAATGGAATTGCTGTCAAAATTTGTATTTGTTTCCTATTTACCCTTTATTGCTTTTAGCATACCGCTCCTTGTGATCTGCATAAGTGACCGCAGCATTTCGATGACGGCTGTTCTGGTTTCTTCATCAAGATTTTTTATTGATTTGATAATGGATATTGCACTAAAAAACCAATTATCCCCTAATTCTCTGAAAGAGTGCACATTGGTTTCCGTTAAAACCGTATATATTGCATCGAAAAATTTCTCACGCTGTTCCATACTCATAGAGGCAACCCATGATTTAAGTGTGGTATCTATAAATTTGCTGCTGTTTGTGACTGTTTCCAGGTATACAAAATGATTTCGTTGAACTTCCCAGGAATAAACGTTATGCTGCATCATATTTATGGCCTGGGTGCTGTGCACGATGGTGTATTTTTCTTCATGCTCCAAAAGCAATCCAACGATCGAAGACTGGGGAATGAACGTGGTTATTTTATCACAGATTGCTTTATATCCGGCCGTCAATAATACATCTTCGCTGAAACCGGGGCCGTCATAATTATAAATCGTATTGATCCGGTCCTGAATTGACGGATCGCAAAAAGCGGCGGCATAGACGGCCAGATTTCCTCCTTTTGAGTGACCGCCCACAATAAACCGTCCGAAGGTGTTTCGGGCGATTTTTTCAAGATACTGTACCGCCATTTTCTGTGCCGGAACGGGAAAAACAAAGCTCATATTGAAATCCTCTTTCCAGCCAACAAACGAGTTGTCGGTGCCCCGAAAAGAAACAAAATATAAGTTATGTTTTACACGAATGGTTATTGCAGAAAATTGGGTCTGGGTTTCCAGGTCGGTTAAGTTTTCATAAAAAAGCAGGGTCATATCATGGAAGCGTTCGCTCTCAGAAAGTGCAGATAACAGACGAAAATCATCTCGGAGCAATAATTTTTCTTTGATATCGGGAATTTCAAGCAGGTTACGGGCTGCTTCCTCTATGGATATTGGTTTCCCTGCAATTTGATTTCCTATGTATTCAAAGGGCGCATAGGATAGCCGTGCCAGAAGCATTCCGTCCACTTCGTTGAAGGGAATTTGTTCGATTGACAGATCACCGCGCCAATCCAGATATTCGAAAACATCCGCCATATGATTACCTCTCTGTTTTTCAAAATGATTTATTTCTATTATACGTGCATTTGTTTGGCAGTCAACCTAAAATAAGAATGAAAAAGGAACCCAAGATTCAGATTGCAGAGCCTGGAAATCTGTGAAGTAGGATTTCCGGGCTTTTGTTGTAAAGGCGTTTATTATGAAGATAAATTGTCCGAATAAGATATTACTTTCAAATGAGATAGTGTTATAATTACTGATATAGATACTGGTTTGATAAGGAGGATGCACTGTGATTTACATAAATAAGTATAATTCCCCCCTGGGCGGTATTACAATGGCTGCAGACGGAACTGTATTGACCGGGCTTTGGCTTGACGGGCAAAAGTATTTTGGTGATACGCTGCCGGAAGCATATGAAGAAAAGAGACTGCCTGTTTTTGATGAAGCAAAACGATGGCTGGATCTCTATTTTCAGGGAAAAGTGCCGGATTTTACGCCTCCTCTGTCATTGCAGTCAACACCTTTTCGCGAAGCAGTATGGAAGATTCTTCTTACAATCCCTTACGGGCAGACCATGACTTATGGAGAGATTGCCGGCATGATCGCAAAGCAGAAGGGAATTTCCAGAATGTCCGCTCAGGCGGTAGGCGGCGCTGTGGGACACAATCCCATTTCGATTATCGTGCCCTGCCACAGAGTAGTGGGGACGAACGGAAGTCTGACCGGTTATGCAGGCGGCATTGATAAAAAAGTAAAATTACTTACTCTGGAAAAGGTAAATATGTCCGGATTTTTTATTCCGAAGAAAGGAGAATAAGTTTTATTATGGCATCAAAAATGAGTTTGCTATATCCGGCAGGTTATGACAGAACTGGGGAAATTCCGATGAAGGATTTCAAGTTTGTTCATGCGCTGCAGATTGATGAGATGGTTATTTTGATTAAAGAAAGCTATCGGGGATTTGCAGATCTGAAATTGGAAAATTTTTTTACTACAGATCCGGTTGTGCTGAGTTATCGGCTTGCGGTCGTAGAAGATCTGGTGGAAAATGATGCATTATATCAGATGTTCTGCAAAGCAGTAGGCATGATTTATAATATCAGTGATCTGCGAAGGGCCTTGAGCAGTGATTTTACAATCGATTCTGCGCTTGGTTCGGTTCGCTATCTGGAGATGTATCAGGAAATCGTGAATCTGTTTGCGGATTCGCTGAAGGACTGTACGGTTCATTCAGAAGGGATGAAAGCCTTCCGGGAGCAGATTCTTGCCATTGCCCAGAGTGAGGAATACCAGAACCTGAATGAAGAATTGTCAAAGATGGAGATGAACTTCGGGTATCTGAAAAGCGTTACCATAGGGGTGAATCTGGATGAAAATCTGCGTCCGAAAGAGGCTGGCATTTTATCGGTCAATCAGACCAGATTCCGTCCGGGAACCATTATGGACAGACTGCTTAGAAAAAACTCAGAAAAGGAAGTTCTGATGTCCTCTCTGTATCCCCTGACCAGGGGACTGCGCGGAGATGAATTAAATTCGCTGAACTGCTCCATCAGTGAGGCCCTGCACACGATTTTTGCAAAGTCCCTTCGTGGCTTTGAACCATTAATTCAGAAGTATTATACCATGAACACCGCACCCTTTGTGGAACTTCTGGATGATATCCGTTTTCTGACAGCGGGCGTTGGATTTATCCGTTCCATGAGGGAAAAGGGATTTTCCATGTGCAAACCGGTGGTTGCGGAAGTGGAGGAGAAAAAATGTGATCTGGAACAGGTTTATAATCCTGTTTTGGCGAGAAATTCCATTGAACAGACCATTGTGTCAAACTCGTTCTCGTATGATGAAAATGGACGCTTTTATCTGGTGACCGGTCCAAATCATGGGGGCAAATCTATTTTTGCCTATTCCGTTGGAATGGCCCAGGCCCTGTTTCAGCTAGGTTTGTTCGTGCCGGCAAAAAGTGCGCACATGAGTCCGGTTACTGCTATTTTTACACATTTTCCGTCATCCGATGAAAATAATTATGGAAAAGGGCGATTGGAAAGCGAATGTGCAAGACTGAGTGAAATCATGAAAAAACTTTCGGAAACCGATCTGCTTCTTATGGATGAATCCTTTTCCAGCACAAGCGGACTGGAAGCGGGATATATCGCCTCGGAGGTTCTGACCGGAATCGGTGTTATCGGATGCGGCGGCATTTTTGTTACGCATATTCACGATCTTCCGCAGCAGGTGGATAAATACAATGCACATCCGGACAATAGGGGCAGGATTGATAATCTGGTTGCGCTTATGGAAAATAAGGAAAACGGAACCAGAAGCTATCGGATCTCCAGGACTACGCCGGATGGATTGAGCTATGCAAAAGATATTGCCAATCGGTACGGGCTGGATCTGGAAGGGATTCTTGGGAAAAAATAATTTGCTGGTTTTGGCTATTGTAGGGAATCACTCCGGGTTATCCCATATTTTCACACCGCGATGTTCTACAGAAGTGGAGAATACGATCAAAGTCTTCGTGCGGCCGAATACCTGCAGTTCGCCTATAAACTGATCCAGTTCTACGGTGCTTGCAAATGCAACTTCCAGCAGCATGGAATAATCACCAGTGACGCAATTACATTCCAGAACACAATCCTGTTTTTGAATGTAAGGGTAGAATTCGGGTTTGTCTTTTGGATTTACTTCCAGGTTAATGAATGCTTTGATATGATATCCCAGAAGCTCCGGGTCTACTGCGGCATGAAAACCGGTGATATAGTGCTCGTCCACAAGACGCTGAATTCGGGCAGATACGGCTGGCGATGACAGATATACGGCATGTGCAATATCTTTGACCGGAGTTCTGGCATCTTTCTGAAGGATGGTCAGTATTTTTTTATCAATGGCATCCAAATGAACAGTTTTCATGGTATTTCCCCTTTTCTTAATTTTGTTAAGTAAGATACCACAAAAAGCAAATATAATAAAGTATTTTGATGAAAAAAGTTAAGTTCTGCGGAAAAAAATTCAATGGCTTGATTTCCTGAATTCCCAGGGATAAAATGTGACATGAAGATCAGACAAGGGCGCCTGATAAAGACAGGGTGCGTATTGTCTGATCTTTTTTGTTATTGAAAAATGTCAGGGCCCGACATGATAAAAAAAGGAAAAGAGAGGTCAAAAAATGCCAGGAACATACGATCCATACGAAAATGTTGTAACCACAATGGAAAAAGCGGTAGAGGTTGGCGGTATCAGTAAGCAGCTGTTTGAGATCATAAAAAATCCGCAGCGTGAAACAAAAGTGTATCTGCCGCTGGAAATGGATGATGGAAGTGTAAAAGTATTTGAAGGGTGGAGAGTACAGCATTCCAATATCCGGGGGCCGTTTAAGGGCGGGATCCGATTCCATCAGGACTGCTGTCTGAATGAAGTGAAAGCACTTGCTGCGTGGATGAGTTTGAAATGTGCAGTTGCAAATATTCCCTATGGCGGAGCAAAAGGCGGAGTAAAAGTTGACCCGCGAAAACTGTCCAAGAGAGAATTAAGAGCGCTGACCAGAAGATATACTTTTGCAATCGCGCCGATCATCGGTGCCGATACCGATATTCCGGCCCCGGATGTGAATACAAACGCTCAGACTATGGCATGGGTGCTGGATACATACAGTCAGCTTCAGGGAAAACCCTGTCCTGGTGTTGTCACAGGCAAGCCCATTGAACTTGGAGGTTCCAGAGGAAGAAACTCTGCAACCGGACGGGGGGTTGTCATCAGTACAAAACTCCTTCTTGGTACGGTCGGTGAAAGGTTGGAAGGAACAACGGTCGTTATTCAGGGAATGGGAAATGTAGGAAGCAACGCTGCGAAAATTTTTTTCCACAGAGGTGTGAAAGTGCTTGCGGTAAGTGATGTTTCTGGTGGTATATACTGTGAAAACGGATTAAATATAGATGCAATTTGCGAAGAAATGGAGAAAACAGGTAAGCTTTTAGCCGATTTTGATGATCCGGCATTCCGGCACATCAGTAATGAAGAACTGCTGACGCTTCCATGTGATGTTCTGGTTCCGGCAGCACTGGAAAATCAGATTACAGCAAAAACGGCTCCTGAGCTGAACTGCAGATATATTGTTGAAGCAGCAAATGGTCCCACAACAGCAGAGGCGGATGAGATTCTCAAAGAGAGAGACATTACGCTGATACCGGACATTTTTGCAAACAGCGGCGGTGTTATCGTATCCTATTTTGAATGGGTACAGAACATTCAGGAACTTACCTGGGAGAGAGAACAGGTTAATGAAATGCTGGAAAAACTTATGACCAGATCTTTTCAGGAAATCAAAGCCATTGTTGACGAACTTCACTGTACTTATCGTATGGGCGCCTACGTGCTTGCCCTGAGGAAACTGATCTATGCGGAAGAAATCAAGGGAATCTTTCCGTGATATGTGAGATAGTCAAAGAAGGGGACTGACGGAAAGCAGTCTGATTGAGACGTTAAAAATCAGGCCTGACCGACAGTCCCATTTAATGAGGCATATGTGTCTTTTGCGATCTTTGATCGTTTACAGTTTATGCCGCCAGCTGTAATATGATCTGCACAATCCAGAATATGCTGTACAGAATCACACCGAGATTAAGGATGATGGTTTTGAATCGCTGTCCTTTTTCGATGGTTATTTCTCCGGCGGTCAATCGGAATTTCTTTTTGTTTACGAAAAAGATAATGGTGCCGGCAATGATACCTCCTATGAGGAAGATAAAGTAAAGAAACAGGATTGCAAGACCGCCCATGTTATCCATCATAACAGCCATGAGTTCTGCTTCCGTTGCACCGGAGGTGGTTGCGTTCAGAATTTCGGTATAGTTGCTTACTTCTAAAACGACAGAACCGATAAAAGAACCAAAGAAGTTGATAATCATATGCAAAAGGATGGTATATACAATATTTTTGGTTTTAATATAGATGAAACCGAAGAATACACCAAGCAAAAATGCATATCCAAACTGTATTAAGTTACCGTGGAAGAGTCCAAACAGAAGGCCGGAAAAAACAATAGATACACCTTCTCCGTATTTTGCAGTTCTGTCAATAACAGATTTACGGAACAATAATTCTTCCATAATCGGTGCACAGATAACAATAACTAAGAAGTTGACAGCTGGATGAATGTTACTGGTTATATTCAGCATAACATTGTCAACAGGGCTCTGTTTGATCGCACCTATGATGGCAGTAACAATATTGCCGAGAAAATTACACAGATAGGTAGCTGTGTAGCACATAAAGAAGGCGGCCACAAAGTGGAGTGGGCGCATTTTCTTTTTTTCTCCGCTTATCTGAACCGGTACTTTTTTGAACATCAGAAAAATGATCGGGTAAGCAATTATGTACATTGGCATCATACCGACCAGAAAGGAAAGGTTTCCATTTGATGCCACAGCAGGTACATTAGCAGCAATTGCGTAAGACAGAATCTGTACGCCGAAAATAAGCAGTGTTCCCAAAAAGAGGACCAGTCCGATTTTTGAAAATTGTTTCTTTGTGTCTTTCATTACATTGTTTTCCATAATATATTCTCCTACTATTACAAAATCATTGCGGCTGCAAAGCCGATAACAAAACCAAGAACAGCGCAGCAAAGCAAAAAGAGTACAGCGGCAAGGGAAGGGGCAGAAAATTTGATGTTTTCGTTGCCGTTTTCCCACGGTAAGGGCTTGTCAGAATAAGGCCTTTTGTATACCAGGGCAGATTTGCCGATCACAGCCACGGGTTTTAAATCATACTGAGCTGCATTGGCAATGCTCATTTCGTACCATTTCAGACTTTGCGTCAGGAAATCTTTCTTCTCGTCAGTGAAAGATAAACCGTCTTCTTTTAAACGTTTTTTCAGGCATTTTTTTGTGTCGATAAAATAATTGTATCTTCTGGAATCTTTTTCAAACATGTAGTATCCGCTTTCGTGTCCTTTGAGTGACAGGCCAAACTCGCTTTTTTCCTGCAGGTAGGAACGAAGCTGCTGTACTTTGTTGAAACGTTTCTTTTCGTTGTATCTTTTGTGCTGTTCCCATTCTTCGCGGCTCATGCAGAGTTCTGTGTAAATGTTTTGTCCCCAGATCATGCTGCAGTATATGATGGCAATTTCAATAGTAGCCAGAATAACATAAAGCCACATCAGATCATTCTGCACAGTAATTTCTTTATCGAGGGTAAAAAACAGTGCAATATAAAGAACTGATATGAGCAGAAGGCTGAGTAAAAGTTTGCGCGGCTGTTCGATAGAGAAGTGTTTTCGATATCGCTCTGCACGTTCTTTGCGTAATTCCGCATTATCATAAAATTCATCGGTCTCGTCGCCGGCCTTATCTTTCATAAAATAGTAATTCATGTCTTCGTCATGGGTTACCTGTTCCCAGCCAAACTGTGAAGTAATGTCAAGCGCGCGGGCTCTGGCTGTAAGATCTGCGACTGTGGGATGGGCGGTGATGGCAAAGCGTTCCACTTCAAATACTTTTTCGCAGGGTTCTGTTTTTTCAAAATGGTACAGCACACCCCAGGTCATGTTGGTAAGAAGCCAGCCCTGCGAAGCCATACCTTCTAACCAGTCTCGTTCCTTTAATAGACTGAAGAAAAATTTTAATTTTTTCATGCCTCGTTTCCTCCTAAGATTTTTCGTCCATTTTCATATTGCTGATGCAGCCGGTCCACTTCCATCAGAAGAAGGGTCTTTCCATCTTCTGAAATCTGGTAGGTTTTTTTGCCGTTTTCTTCGCTTACCACAAGGATCATCTGATCGTCCACCAGTCGTCCCAGCATAGTGTAAAGGGTACCGGTACCCATCTTCACACGCTCGTTGGTCAGCTCCCGGACAAACTTCATAATTCCATATCCATGGTTGGGGGTGAGCAGGGCCAGCAGCGTATAGAATATGGTTTCTGTCATGGGACAATATTTTTTCTGCAGTTTATCGTCCATACTTGTCCTCCCTGTTGCTTCGATAAAATATATTATATCTCGACATGTCGAGACTCGACATGTCTTGCATAGACATAGTAATGCATGAGGAAATATTTGTCAATTGTTTTTTCGAATATTTTTAAATCCATAAAAACAAAGAATTTTGTTTAAAATAAACTTGGGGGTTGATTTCCTGATTATTCCATGGTAATATAAGCCCATATTTTAGAGAAAAGGAGAACGTTAGCATGATGTTATTTGTAAGAAAAGAGGATTCTGCGAACTAAATAGTTGCAGTGTGGAATTGTCCCCGGAATGAGAAGCGAAGTATGTATCAACATGTTTATTTTTCATGGACAAGTCTGCCCTTAACACCAGTGATCAGCACTGATGTGTTTGTCTTACAAAAATGCTTACGATCTTAGATTATATAATAATAGATGATGGAAGAGTAAAGCATGACTGTATGGTCATGCTATTATTTTATACATGATCTGTTGATTCAGAGACCATGGATAAGTCGGCTTTTTGCAGGCAGATTCCATGGTTTTTTGATTTTGTGCGGATTTCGGGAACTGATTTTACAGGGCAGCTCATTTTGCAGAATCGGGTTAAGTATTAGGAAAAATGTAATTTGTATTTTGAGACGAGGAGAACGAAATAATGAGAAAAATTATCAGTATGAATGAAAGCTATAAAGAGAGTTCCCTGGATTTTGTGGAAAAAGTTTTTACCGAGTACAGTGATGCCGAAGAAGGAAAACTGGTTCGGGCGCTGGTGAAAGAAATCCGAGAAAAACGGTTTTACATTCCGGAACTTGAACTGATCACCGTAGACGAAAAGGGCGAACTCATTGGTTATGCCATGTTTTCCCGATTCCATTTACAGGGAAAATACGGGGAGGAGCTGCTGCTTCTGTCGCCGGTTGCGGTGAAGACTGAATTGCAAAGGCAGCATATTTCGAAAGAAATGATCGAATACGGGTTTGAAAAAGCCAGGGAACTGGGATATAAGGCCGTTCTGGTAGAAGGAAATCCGCAAAATTATCGGTCCCGGGGATTTTTGACGTCTTCGGATTACGGAATTTTGCCTGGAGAAAGTGTAAATCTGCCTGCAGTAGAGTGCCTGATGGTAAAAGAACTGGAAAAAGGTGCGCTGGAACGCATAAATGGTGTTGTGGAGTATAGTGATTATGAATCTTTAGTATAAAAACAGGAGTATTATGGACAACAATGGAATAGAAAAAGTAATAGAATTCGACAAGATAAAGGAATTGTGGATGGAATTTGCCATGACAGATACAGCCAAAGAGAAAATCCGCAATATGGTACCGTATTTGTCCGAATCAGAGTTGGAAGCGGCTCTGAGAGAGACATCAGAGAGCAGACGTATGATGGAGATTTGCGGAAACCCGCCTGTGGTATCCTTAAATGGCATCACGCAGTGGAAGGGCAGATTATACAGGAGGATATGTGAAATGGAGTTTTCTATATTTTCAGATTTGTATGGTTAAATGGGGCCTGCAGATAAAAAACAGCGATAAAATAAAGACAGCCAATGAAGGAGCGTGAAAAAATTGATAAAAGTAGATCATATTTGTAAGGAATTTGTTTCAGCAAAAAAATATCCTGGATTAAAAGGTGCCGTAAAAGGTCTTTTTTCCAGAGAAAAGGTTCGGAAAACAGCGGTGGATGATGTGTCCTTTCACATCAAAAAGGGTGAGATCGTGGGTTATATCGGAAGCAACGGTGCAGGAAAATCAACGACCATCAAAATGATGACCGGTATTTTAACACCCACCGGCGGCACCTGTCTGGTCAATGGTGTAGATCCATGTAAAAACCGGAAAACAAATGCCCAGAATATTGGTGTTGTGTTCGGGCAGCGTACCCAGCTTTGGTGGGACCTGCCCTTAAGCGAATCTTTTACCATTTTAAAAGAAATTTATAATGTAAGCGATGGGGACTATGCAGAGCGTATGGGATTTTTAAATCGGGTGCTGGGGCTGGAGGATTTCTTCTCACAGCCGGTGCGGAACCTTTCTCTCGGACAGCGTATGAGAGCGGATCTTGGCGCAGCACTTTTACATAATCCACCGGTTCTGTATCTGGATGAGCCGACCATTGGTCTGGATCTGGTGGTAAAAGATAATATCCGCGCAGCAATTAAGGAAATTAACGAAAAGTATGATACCACGGTCGTGCTGACCACCCATGATATCGGAGATATTGAGGAACTGTGCAGCCGCATTCTGATTATTGATAACGGAAAACTGATTTATGACGGATCGCTGACAGAATTGAAAGAGCGATATGGAACCACTCGAAAAGTAGTGATGGAAGTGACAGATCCGTCACAGGCGAAAAAAATTCCGCTGGATGAATATCTGAACGTTTCAAAATCGGACTATGAGATGGAAACTGATGATCAAAACAGTACGATTACAGTAGTGTTTGACAAGAATAAGCTTCAGGTTTCCGATGTAATTGAGCGGATGATGAAGGATACGCAGGTAAGGGACATTAAAATATATGAGACAGAACTGGCTGAGATTGTGAAAAAGATCTACAGTCATACGGCATAGGGGGGATTGACTTGAAACGGAAATGGAACGTATATATGCCTTTTTTGATTAACCAGTTTAAACGCAATCTGGCATATAAGGGCAGTTTTTATCTGATGATGATATGCAGTATATTTGGCCCTTTTATATCTTACTATTTGTGGATGGCGATTTATGGAAGTTCGCCTGACGGGGTGCTGGGCGGACTGAGCCGGGCAGAGATGGTCGTATATATTTTTATGACTTATGTTACTACAGAAATAGTCACGATTGGTGTTGCCGGTGATATTACGGATGATGTGACGGAAGGCGCGGTGGTGATGACACTCATTAAGCCAATTGATTATCGCATGAGTCTTATATCAAGGGCTATGGGAGTGGCGCTGTACCGTTTTCTGGCACCGGCTGTGTTCGTATGGATCGGTCTGGAAGTGTATAAAGCCCTTGTCCTTGGAATGGGTGTGACATCGCTTGCCAATATATTGCTCTATATGGTCAGTATGATAATGAGCTTTTTTATTTATTCATTTTTTGATTTTTGCTTTGGTATGGTGGCATTTGTCACTACTTATATGTTTGGTATGAAGATGGCAAAAAATGCTGTCCTGAATTTTTTGAGCGGACAGCTGATCCCGATCAGTTTTTTTCCGGAAGTTTTGCAGCGGATTTTTGATTTCCTGCCCTTTTCCTCTATGGTGTATACGCCGGTTATGGTGTATCTGGGAAAGTATGCAGGGAAAGAGTTGGCTTTCGCTTTGGGACGGCAGCTGATCTGGATGATTCTTCTGTATGCACTGGGATCATTTTTGTGGAGTAAGATCACCAAAAGGCTGATTGTGCTAGGTGGATGAAGCAAAGAGAGAATTTTTTTACTGGACATTGAATTTATGGTGCGGGAAAGGCACCACTGGAGGACGACATGAAGACATTAAAACGATATGCGAGATTATATAAAGTGTTTGTGGCGCAGTTTTTCAAGTCTCTGGTTCAGTCAAAGGCAGATTTTATAATAGGTCTGTGCGGGTTCTTTTTCACGCAGATCACAGGAATCGCCTTTTTGTATCTGGTATTTGAACAGATACCGACGCTGGCTGACTGGAGTCTGGAACAGTTGATTTTCATATATGGATTTGCACAGATTCCACGGGGTATTGACCATCTGTTTACGGATAATATCTGGATGGTGGCGTGGTGGTATGTGGTAAATGGTCAGTTTGACCGGTATATGCTGCGGCCTATGAATCTGTTTTTACAGGTCATATTTGAAAAACTCCAGCCGGATGCGCTGGGAGAACTGCTGGTGGGAACCATTTTGGTGGTTGTTTCGCTAAGTAAGGGAATCGTAATTTTAGATGGTTCACATATAATGTTTTTTATTATATCTGTGTTTGCCGGAGCCATCATTTATACGGCGGTAAAATTGCTGTTCGCGTCCTTTGCTTTTTGGATGAAGATCAGCGGGCCGGTGTTGTATACCGCGTATCAGCTGGCAGATTTTGCAAAATATCCAACAGGAATCTATGCAAAAGGAGTGCGTGTGATCATTACATGGATCATTCCGTTTGCGTTTGTTGCGTATTTGCCGGCAAGCTATTTTCTCAAACCGGAGGTCAGTGCACTGTCAACCATTGGCGTGGAGTGCCTGATCGCTGTGGTTTCTTTTGCTCTGGCCTATTTGGTCTTTACCCTTGGGACAAGGGCATATGAAAGTGCGGGAAATTAGAGAAACATAGAAAAAATAAAGAAAGGAGGCTGTGTATGGCTCAGATTAATGTAAATAGCCTGACTTTTTATTACGAAGGAAGTTTTGATAACATATTTGAAAACGTTTCATTTTCCATTGATACAAACTGGAAGCTTGGGTTTATCGGACGAAACGGAAAGGGAAAGACCACATTTCTGAACCTGCTGCTGGGAAAGCATGAATACCTGGGGTCGATCAGCACCAGTGTGTTCTTTGATTATTTCCCTTATCAGATCAAGCCGGAATATATGGAGATGCCGGCTATGGGATTTGCGGCAGATTTAAAGCCGGGATGTGAGGACTGGCGGATTTTATGTGAGCTGGACAAGCTGGATGTGGAGGCGGAGGTTCTGTATCGTCCGTTTCGGACACTGAGTTTTGGGGAGCGGACAAAGGTGATGCTGGCAATTTTGTTTTCGGGAGAAAACGATTTCCTGCTGATCGATGAGCCCACCAATCATCTGGATCAGAGTTCCAGAGAAATTGTAAAAAGCTATCTGTCTGGAAAAAAAGGCTTTATTCTGGTGTCTCATGACCGTGATCTGCTGGATGCCTGTATTGATCATGTGCTGGTTCTGAATCGCCGGACCATCGAAGTGCAGGCAGGCAATTTCAGCAGCTGGTGGGAAAACAAAACCCGAAAAGATGCCTTTGCCCAGAAAGAAAATGAAAAACACAAACGGGAGATTTCAAAGCTGAAAAAGGCTTCTGAGCGGACCCGGGAGTGGGCAGATAAAAGCGAAAGCACCAAGATCGGTTTTGATCCGGTCAAAGATCATGACCGAAGTATCAGCACCAGAGCCTATATAGGGGCAAAAACAAAGAAGATGCAGAGCAGAGTCAGGCAGATGGAAAACCGGATCAGTCAGGAGATTGAAGAAAAAGAGGGGCTTCTTCAGGATATTGAGAAGACAGTGGATCTGAAAATAGTACCTCTTATGCACCATAAAAAAACCCTGGTGAAGGCAGATCAGTATGGCTTAAAATATGAAGATGCAGATACGTTTCTGTTTGAAAATCTGGATTTTGAGATTCAGCAGGGTGAGCGTGTGTTTTTGAATGGAGCAAACGGATGCGGCAAGTCCAGTCTGATTAAAGCAATTTTGTCCAGAACGGAAAATGGACAGACCGGTATGAAGGAGCTCCATCTGGAAGAAAAGGGGGAGCTTCAGACGGCGGCAGGGCTTGTCATATCTTATATTAATCAGGATACTTCCTTTTTAAAGGGAAATATAAAAGATTTTTGCAAAAACAGGGATCTGGACGAGAGTCTGCTTTGCGCAATTCTGCGTCAGCTGGGTATGGAACGGGTGCAGTTTACAAAAGAAATGCAGGATTTTTCCGAAGGACAGAAAAAGAAAGTGCTCATTGCGGCCAGTCTGCTGACGCCGGCTCACCTGTATATATGGGATGAACCGCTTAATTACATTGATGTATTTTCCAGGATGCAGATTGAACAGTTGTTTCAGGCTTTTCAGCCTACTATGCTGATTGTGGAACATGATGTCCGCTTTCGGGAGCAGATCGCAACCAAAATAGTCAACATGGAGTAATGATGGAGAAGATGCGAACTTTCTGCAGTGTCTCGAAAAGGATGTACAAATCAAAAATGGTTTACCGCATTACAGATCAGATATGATAAAATAGAGATCAGTAACTGCAGATGATTCAGAGGAGGCTTTATGTTATATACAATACCGGATTATTATAAAGAATTTAAATGTACAGCGGATCAATGTGAAGATACCTGTTGTGCCGGCTGGCAGATCGTCGTTGATAAAAAGGCACTGAACAGATATAAGCGGGTGCGGGGACCATTCCTTAAGCGCATTTTGACCGGTGTGGATTTTCCAAATGGAACATTTCGGCATAAAAAAGAGAAACGCTGTGCCTTTCTGAATGAAAAAAATCTGTGTGACATGTATCTTGCGCTGGGGGAGGACAGCCTGTGCAGAACCTGTCGTCTGTATCCACGTCATATCGAAGAATTTGAAGGTGTGCGGGAGATCACGCTGTCGGTTTCCTGTCCGGAAGTGGCCCGGATTCTGATGAATAAAACAGAACCGGTAAAACTGCGCAGTGTGGAGCGGAACGGGGAAGAAGAGTACGGGGATTTTGACCTGTTTTTGTATTCGCAGCTTCTGGATGCCAGAGAAGTCATTCGGAAAATCCTGCAGGACCGCCGTATGCCGGTGGAGGTGCGAAGCGGCCTGGTATATGGAATCGCACGGGATATGCAGCGCCGGGTGAATCATCAGGAACTGTTTTCCTGCGGAGAAGTTCTGGAAAAATATCAGAAGCCGGAAGCACAGCAGTATGTAAAAAACAAAATGGATCAAAACCGGAAGTGTCCGGACAGGTTGTTTGAATTTGCAAAAATGCAGTTCCGCTGTCTGCACAGGCTGGAATTGCTGAAGCAGGACTGGGAGCTGCTCCTTCTGGAGACGGAACAGAAACTTTTTCTTGGACATACGGCACAGGAATATCAGCAGCTTTCCATAGAATTTTCCAGCTGGCTGAAGGAAAAAGAATTTCCCTGGGAAATCCAGAAAGAGCAGCTGCTTGTGTATTTTATTGATACCTATTTTTGCGGGGCAGTGTATGATGGAGAGATTCTGGAAAAAGTGCAGATGGCCCTGTTTTCTGTGGATATCCTGGAAGTTTTGCTGAAGATGCGGTGGATAAGAAATGAAAAGCAGCTGGATATGGAAGATGTGATTGAACTGGTATACCGTTTTTCAAGGGAAGTAGAACATTCGGATCAGAACCTGAAACAGATGGAGGCCATGATGCCGGTGGAAAATGCCAGATATTGTTAAAGAAATACCGGGATTCGATTTGAACGGTCTGGATTATCAGAACAGTTCGAAATCGAATCCCGGTGTTATTTTAAGTAAAATGGAATGTGCTGAAAAAATCAGCGGGCTGCAGCAATTTCTTTTGTAATATAATATTCCCGCAGCATGGTATTGAATTCTTCCAGATCAGTGCCTTCCAGTGCCTGAATTTGATCGTTTTTGGAACTGTAGAGCACATAAGTATCACTGTGGCTGGTTTCCAGGAGACTGCCTTCTATTCCGGAAAACAGGCTGGTACCAAGGAAGTAGTTCGGCGTTGAAATATCCAGATAATCCAGAAGTGTAGGTGCCATATTTAACGTGTTTCTTCCGTTTACATCAATGCTTTCCGGGGTGATGCCTTTATAATAGAAGAATAAAGGTATTTCATCAAAGGAAGTGGCAGCTCGCGGGTAATCAGTAAATGCTTTATTAAAGGAATCATCCTGGTAAGTGGCATGGTCAGAAGTGAAAACAATGAGTGTATTGTCGGAAAGAGAACTGTTCTCAAATTTCTCCATAAACTGACCAAACTGACAGTCCATATTATAAAATTTATTCAATTCGGCATCCGTTCCGTCACCGAATGTTTCATCCGTTGAATCCAGAGAAGCATGTGTGCCAAAGGTATAAATAGCCAGGAAAAAGGGTTCATTGGATTTTGCTTTTTTCTCTGCACAGTCAAACAGAATTTCATATGCATCTTTATCTGAAATGGAATCTGCCAGACCATTGCATGTATAGCTTGTATCACCGATGATTTCGTCAAATCTCAGGTTTTCCAGGTAAGCAGTAAATTCCTGATGGTTTGGTTCCGTGTTGATGAAAGAAGTGTTGTATCCCAGCGCGGAAAAAATGTCCTGGAGAGAGACAAGGGCATTTGCGTCATAGTTGTCCAGCTGATAGCCGGAGTATAGCTGCCCGATGATTCCGCGGAATGTTGCAAAGGTGTGATTATAATAACTTGTAAAAGAGAGGGATTTGCTCTGATATTCTGCCACATTGGGCATAATGTTCCGTTCATCAGAAAACACATTCTGTGACAGCCCTTCTGTAAAAATCAGAATAACATTTGGCTGTTCTGCCAACCCGTTATCTTTATCCCGATAACCCTCTACACAATCCTTATAAAAACTGAGGTCAGTGCCTGGAATATCCAGAGAAACTTCCTGTATGATCTCAGGGGAGACAACAGACGGATCGCTTGAAACGGTTACTAAGTCGTATTCTGCAGCATTTCCCGAAGATTCTTTTGTTTCAGGATCATTTTCGGATGCTTTTTTTGCTTCGGCTTCTCTTACAGCTGCCTCGATAGATTTGCTCAGTTTTACAGAGTCATGGTGCTGAATTGCCAGATCAAAGTAATTGTAGATCGGAGAGTAGGTGCTTCCGAAAAACATGGTAAATACCAGTTCCGCACACAATGCAGCAGATAAGATGCTCTGACGGCTGACTTTGGTAAATTCAATTTTCTGTATTGGAAGAAAAGAAAATACAAGAACCAGAATAACTCCGGTAATATAGATACCGGCTTTTCCGGATAGTGCCTCGAGAGAATCAAGGTTGGTCAGCATGACCATGGTGATGTAACTGTTGGCAAAAAACATCATGATAACCTGTGCGTTATAAAAAAACATCAGGATATCGTTCACGATTTGTCCTGCAAGTTTCTTTTGCATCAGAACATTGGAAAATGCAAAAATAAGAAATAACTCAAAAAGTTCGGCAGCAGGATAATATCCATTTCCAACTTTTGAAAATGCCATGAATGTGAGCACCACTGAAAATAAATATTTCAGGCAGGTGAACAGAACAGGCATATGTGGTTTGAATTTATCCGGAATTAGCTTAGCCAGATTTATTTTCTCTTTCATGGTAAAAAAGACCCTTTCTTTTTGGGGGAATCCTGCATGTTTTACAGAGGTAACCCCTGGGTTTTACAGTGCATTTACATTATATGTTCTTTGCGGTAAAAAAGAAAGTATAATATTTATAAAGTTTCGTACTAAATTTTGGAATGGTACTCTTTCAGAACGTCCATATAAAACTGCTCCATTTCTTCACGGGTCGCAAAGTTGGCTGCATACATCTGATTTCCCATAGCGCCGGATAGAACATCCGGGATACGATCTGCCATTTTCATTTGGGTGCGTGTTATATAGAATTGTATTTCAATTTATTGCTGAAAAACAGGTATTGTGGTAAACTGTAAATATGTCGAAATTTGGAATAAAGCAATGCGTGGCAGGAAAATATTCCGAATTTCTTTATGTATGAGGGAGATACTTTAAATTACAACGAAGATAAAAGAGAGGAACTGATATGATAAAAATTCAGGAATACAGAGGGCATATTCGAAACTGGGAAGCACTTTGCAAAGAGCTGGGAATCGACAGCACGCTGTCCAGAGAAGAACGGGAAGCGGCAATTTTGGTAAAAGCATATGAAACATGGGGCTGTGATATGGCGGATCACATGTATGGAATGTTCGCATTTGCATTGTGGGATGACAAGACTCAGAAACTGTTTTGTTTAAGAGATCACTTTGGAACGAAACCTTTCTATTATTATGAGACTGCAGATGGTCAGCTTCTCTATGGTACAACCATTCGTAAGATTATGGAGCAGCCGGGGTTTGTAAAAGAGCTGAATGAAGAAATGCTTCAGATTTATCTGAGTCTGACCTATGTGGCAGGAGAAGATACCTTTTTCAAAGGTGTGAAAAAACTGCTCCCGGGCCATTATCTGATCTGGCAGGATGGAAAAAAGGAGATTGTGCGTTACTGGAAACCGGAGTTCCATCCGGATGAGAGCAAATCGCTGGAAGACTGGGCAGATGAGATTCATACCACCCTTCAGAACATTATGCCCGAAGTTAAGACCGCGGACGAAACAGCAGAATCGTTCCTTTCCGGCGGTGTGGATTCCTCCTATGTGCTGGCCATGTCAGACGTGCAGGCGGTTGATTCCTGCGGGTATGAGGAAGAACGATTCGATGAATCGGTTCTGGCGGCAAAAACGGCTGAACTTCTGGGGCGCAGGATGAATCGCCGTGTTGTTGCTCCGGAAGAATATTTTGATATTGTTCCGTATGTAATGTATAATATGGAACAGCCTCTGGGTGATGCATCCGCAATTGTATTTGCCCTTGGATGTCAGGCTGCTGCAGAACACACAAAAATCTGCTATTCAGGAGAGGGTGCAGATGAATTTTTCGGTGGCTACAACATGTACCGCAATGCAGAGCGCTACGGAGATAATCTCAAAACTTTCTATGTGGGCAATACCAACATTATGAAAGAAGATGAGAAGAAGAAAATCCTGAAAAACTATCGGGAAGATGTTCTCCCGATCAATCTGGTAAAAGACCTTTATGAAGAGATGGAAGGTCTGGATCCGCTTTCAAAAATGTCAAATGTGGACATTCAGATCTGGCTGGAAGGCGATATCTATTTAAATGTGGACAAAATGAGCACCGCAGTTGGTCTGGAAATCCGTATGCCGCTGACGGACAGACGAATTTTTGATATTGCATCCCGTATGCCGTCCAAATATAAAGTAAATGAAGAGCAGAATAAAGTGGCACTCCGCACCGCTGCTGCAAAAGTGCTGCCGGAAGAGATCGCATTCCGTAAAAAACTGGGCTTCATCGTGCCGATCCGGATCTGGATGGCAGATGACCGGTACAATCAGGATGTACGGGCAAAATTCCACAGTGAAATGGCTGAAAAATTCTTTAACGTGGAAGAAATCAATGCTGTTTTTGATGATTATGTGGGCGGAAACAGCGATAACTGGAGAAAAGTATGGACCATTTATACTTTCCTGGTATGGTATGAAGAGTATTTTGTGAAACGCTGAGATAAATTGTGAATCAGTATGTTTTGTGAATGGAATCTTGTGAATAACTGTCACAATTTCAATCAACGAATATAAAAACAGAAGAAATGAGATAAGGCGTCTGGCTTGCGGTCAGGCGCCTTTGTAAACGATAGGAGATAAGCGGATATATGGCATTTTACTATGAAAAACTGACGAAACAGCACCAAAAAGCATATCATGCCATGAAGACAGGTTTGGAATCACTTGCCCCTTCTTTTTCGGTGCCCCGTCTGGATGGAAAAGAACTGGCGGATATTTATTTTATGCTGCGGCTTGACTGTCCGGAGATTTTTTACACGGTGCAGTTTCGGTATCGTTATTATCCGGACTCAGAATACGTGGAGATGATACCGGAATATCTTTTCAATAAAAATAAAATTCTGGATCACCGGAAAGCCATGGAAGCACGGGTGAAAAAACTGGCCAGACAGGCGGAAAAGTTAAGTGAAAAGGAAAAAGAACAGTTTGTCCATGATTTTATCTGTGAGAATGTGCGCTATGATAAGTTAAAAAAGGCGTATTCTCATGAAATCATCGGGCCGCTGGGACAAGGTGTAGGAGTCTGTGAAGGAATTGCCAAGTCAGTTAAAATTCTGTGTGATGCACTTGGAATCTGGTGTATGATAGCGGTTTCAGAAGCGAATCCGGAGAAAAACATCAAATACCGTCATGCCTGGAATATTGTGCGCATTGGCGGAAAATATTATCATCTGGATGTGACCTTCGACAATTCTCTGAGCAGTGAGCATGGTATTCGTTACGATTATTTTAATCTGAGTGATGCCCAGATTTTTCGTGATCATGAGCCGGTAATCTGGCACGTGCCGGCTTGCGAAGATGGGGATCATACATATTACAGGGAAAAGAAAGTATCTTTTACAAAATATGAAGAGGTACAGAAGCGTGCGGCTCAGGCAGCAAAAAAGGGAAAAACACTGACATTTCACTGGAGAGGCGGTTATCTGACAAAAGAGGTATTGAATGAACTGATCCGTATGATTCAGGAAGAGGCACAGAAAAAGGGAAAATATGCCTGTATGTCACTGAACTGGCCCCAGGCAGTGATCCAGCTTTCCTTTAAAGAGCATCTTCCCCAGCAGCAGATTATCATGGAAGAAGCCAATGAGGGAGAGACAATAATATAATAGGAAGATTTTCGGACAAAAATCATGTGTGGCTCATAAGAACGTGTTGGATTTCCAATATTTGGGTGTTGATATACGAGGTTTTAATGGGCAGGGGCATTGAGTTTTGGGCCTTCATACGGTAATATAGATCTATATTTTGCATAAGAGTTTATTTTGAAGCAAAAAATGCGCATTCATGCGGCGCGAATATTATTATTTTTACGAGGTGAGCGATGAAAGCAAGAGATTCTTTTAAATCACGCTGGGGATTTATTCTGGCGTGCATCGGTTCTGCTGTTGGAATGGGAAATATCTGGATGTTTCCCACCAGAGTGTCTCTCTATGGCGGCGGTTCCTTTATTATTCCTTATTTTATTTTTGTGATTCTGATCGGTTCCACCGGTATTATCGGTGAGATGAGTTTTGGACGTGCGACCCGTTTCGGCCCGGTAGGAGCTTTTGGTGCTGCATGTGAGACAAAGGGCAGGCGAAAAGTGGGCGAAGCAATCGGTTTGATTCCGGTACTGGGTTCACTGGCCATGGCCATTGGCTATACGGTTGTGCTTGGATGGATTTTGAAATATACTGTCGGTACGTTTACAGGCACCACACTTGCGGCGGAAGATGTGGATGGATTTGGTGCCGCTTTTGGCAAAATGGCATCTGCATTTGGAAACAACGGATGGCAGCTGGCAGCACTGGTTATTGCAATGATTATTCTGATGTTCGGTATCGGACGGGGAATTGAAAAAGCAAATAAAGTAATGATGCCCTTATTTTTTGTACTGTTTGTAATTCTTGGCGTTTATGTATTTTTCCAGCCTGGAGCTTCGGATGGATACCGCTATATTTTCCGCGTTGACCCGAAAGCCCTGGCGGATCCGGCTACCTGGATCTTTGCTTTGGGACAGGCATTCTTCTCCCTGTCCATTGCCGGCAATGGCACACTGATTTATGGCTCGTATCTTTCTGATGAAGAAAACATTCCTGCTTCTGCGGCGCGTGTAGCCTTCTTTGATACGCTGGCGGCTATCCTGGCAGCACTGGTAATCATTCCGGCTATGGCAACCGCCGGTTCCCAGCTGGATCAGGGAGGACCGGGACTTTTGTTTATTTTCCTGCCGAACCTGTTCAGATCCATGCCGGGCGGTTCGGTTGTTGCCATTGTATTTTTCGTGGCAGTATTGTTTGCGGGTATGACTTCTCTGATTAACCTGTACGAGGCTCCGATTGCGACCGTTCAGGAAAAATTCGGTCTTGGCCGTATTCCGGCCTGCACGGTGATCGGTGTGTTCAGTGCAGTGGTTTCAATCTGCATTCAGGGTATTGTATCTGATTGGATGGATGTACTTTCTATTTATATCTGTCCCCTTGGAGCAGGACTGGCAGCAATTATGTTCTTCTGGATATTTGGAAAGAAATATGTGGAAGAGCAGGTGAACAAAGGCCGCCAGAAACCGTATAGCAGCAAATTTTTCCCAATCTGCAAATACGTGTTCTGTCCCATTTGTTTCCTTGTACTGATTCTTGGAATTATCATGGGCGGTATTGGCTGATATTTGCAGAAATCAATTTTTATGAATAAAATTTTTTGAAAATGTCATAATAGAAAAAAGAAAGACAGATAGTCCCATGTCCCATTGGCGGGTAATCCTTCCATATGCATCAACTATCTGTCTTATTTTATGTTAAATCGTATTTTATTTTGGTCAATTCTTTGAAACAGCAAATATTGATTGCTTTTTTGAAAACCCGTCAATATAATTATCTGTAGAAGAGACATAATACAGTAGACGATATAAAATCGTATGTTTATGGGAATTTAAGGAGGAACGTGAAAATGGATTTAAATTTAAGACCGGAAAATGAATGTAAGTTTGATGCAGTATCTCTGGGTGAAGTAATGCTTCGTCTGGATCCGGGCGAGGGAAGAATCCGTACAGCAAGACAGTTCCGTGCATGGGAAGGCGGCGGAGAATACAATGTAGTTCGCGGCCTTAGAAGATGTTTCGGTCTGAAAACTGCTGTTATCACTGCATTTGCTGAAAACGAAGTTGGTTTATTGATGGAAGATTTTATCCTTCAGGGCGGCGTTGACACATCTCTCATTAAATGGATGAAAACAGACGGTATCGGAAGAACTTGTCGTAACGGCATTAACTTCACAGAGCGCGGATTTGGCATCCGTGGTGCGGTAGGATGTTCGGACCGTGCAAACACAGCTATTTCCAAAGCTACTCCGGAAGATTTCGATTTTGACTATATCTTTGGTGAACTTGGTGTTCGCTGGCTGCATACAGGCGGTATCTATGCTGCTCTGTCTGAACAGTCCTGTGAAACCGTATTGGCAGCCATCAAAGCAGCGAAAAAATACGGCACCATCGTATCTTACGACCTGAACTACCGTCCGTCCATGTGGAGCGCGATCGGCGGACATGCCAAAGCGCAGGAAGTAAACAAAGAAATCGCAAAATACGTAGACGTTATGATCGGCAACGAAGAAGACTTCACCGCATGCCTCGGATTTGAGATTGAAGGCAACGATGAAAACTTAAAAGAGCTGAACATCGAAGGCTACAAGAAGATGATCAACGAAGCTGTTAAGACATACCCGAACTTCAAAGCAGTTGCAACAACGCTTCGTGAAGTTAAAACAGCCACCGTTAATGACTGGAGCGCACTTTGCTGGGCCGGCGGTGAAATCTACAAAGCAAAAGACTACAAGGGTCTGGAAATCATGGACCGTGTAGGAGGCGGAGATTCCTTTGCATCTGGTCTGATTTATGGTCTGATGACAACCGGCGATGCAGAAATCGCTGTTAACTATGGTGCAGCTCACGGTGCACTGGCTATGACCACACCGGGTGACACAACCATGGCAAGCAAAAAAGAAGTAGAAGGTATCATGGGCGGCGCAGGCGCACGTGTACAGAGATAATGGAACAGGAAATGAGGATATTTTTGGGGTTTTGACTTTCAGGTCAAAACCTCTTTTGCTTTAGATAAAGTTCTGCAGTTGTGTTCGGGGGCTTTTTATGTGCTTCTCTAAGATTGGTTTAAGCTTGGTTGGCGTTTAAAATGGCTGAAAAATAAGAGCCAGTCTGCCGGAAAACATGCGGAAGGAGAAGTTCCGGCGTCTAAAAGGAGAGAAAAACAATAATCA
>JAXJSH010000124.1:0-1716 GCA_036310185.1 Lachnospiraceae bacterium
GAGAAGTGGAATCTGACACAGTATGATGTAAAAGAGACTGCTGCAGAACCGGAGAAGTGGTACAGAGTCCGTAAGAACTGGGGAGATGCAAAGAGCCAGAAGGGAGCCTATAAGGTGCTGAAGAATGCGAAAGCATGTGCAGATAAGAATGAGGGATATTCTGTTTATGACTGGAATGGCAATGTGGTGTATGAACCATCAAAGTCATCTGAGTATAATGGTCTCATAAATTAAGACACTTTTTCGGACAGTTTTTAATGAATCTGATATACTTAAACCAGTATGAAAGAAAGGATCCATTATCATGTCCAGACAAAGAAGAAATTTTAATGCCAAATTCAAATCAGACCTTGTAATTGAGCTGCTTAAGGGTGAGAAAGATCTCAATACCCTTGCAACTGAAAATAACATCCAACCAAATCTGCTCCGCAACTGGAAAAAAGAGTTCTTGAACAATGCTTCGGTTGTGTTCGACGACAAGCGTGAGGAAAACCTCAAAGAAAAGCTTGCCGAAGAGCGTAAGGAGAAAGCGGAGTATGCCAAAAAGGTTGGTCAGTTAACCATGCAGGTTGACTGGCTCAAAAAAAAATCTGAAGAAATTTGTGGACCTGACTACGAGAGTAAGTTTAGTCCAAAACCTTTTGACGACTAAGGAAATTCCGGCTTCTGTTGGCGCCAGGTTGCTTGACATCAACCGTACAAGCATTTATTACAAGGGTGCCCCTATTTCAGATGAGGAACTGGCCTGCAAAGAGATCATTGATCATCTCCATACAGATAATCCCACTTGGGGCGCAAGACAAATGTCTGCACAGTTAAAAACCCGTGGTTACCAGGTTGGACGCCGCAAGGCAAGACGCTACATGAATGAGATGAATATTTACCCGATTTATCCAAAGATGAATCTTTCCAAGCGAATGCAGCAGGCGAAAGTATGTCCATATCTTCTTCGTAATGCGGTCATAGACAAACCAAATCAGGCATGGTCTATTGACATTACATATATTCCGATCAAGCGCGGATTTCTGTATCTGACAGCCGTGATCGACTGGTATAGCCGTTGTATTGTCGGCTGGGAAGTGGATGACACACTTGATACCAGAATGGTTATCAGTGCCCTGAAAAAAGCTTTCAAAGTGGCAAAACCTCAGATCTTGAATTCAGATCAGGGTTGTCAGTTTACAAGTCAGCAATACATTGACTTTGTAAAGGAAAACGGTATCCGCCAGAGTATGGATGGAAAAAGCCGCTGGGCAGACAACATCATGATTGAGCGCTGGTTCCGCAGCTTCAAGTATGAGGAAGCCTATCTGACACAGTACAACAACATCAGGGAAGCAAGGGCTGCTATCAGACAGTATATCCACACCTACAACTTTGAGCGACGCCATTCTGCACTTGATTACCAAACACCGGCTGAATGCTACTATCCGGCAATGTTGATGCCATATGTAGCTTAGCATATATTGGATCTGGGGAGTGCTCCACTGTTCTCTCCATGTTCCTTGTAACTTGTCCACCATATCAGTTCATTATAAAAATCTTAGATTTTTGTCTTGACAACTGAGCCACTATACTCCAATCCATCTTTTACTTGTCCATCGATTGGCATTCCGCTCAGATGGATGTGAAACTCGCGGACCGAGTACCATGCATTGCAAATCCTTTCATCGATCACCGCATCAAAAGTGGTTTCTTTTACGCCTTCCGCAATCA
>JAXJSH010000125.1:0-15921 GCA_036310185.1 Lachnospiraceae bacterium
ATGTAAAGCGTTTTTATAATTATCTTGCTGATGAAAGGAGCTTGCAGGCATCGACTATTGATAGTATTCATACGGTACTTCATCAGGTGCTGGATATGGCGGTAGACGATTCTTATATCGTAAGCGATGAATTACCTACCGTTCCAATTCTTCATAATCATATGAGATAATCTAAACACATGAAGTATATATCCGGATTTTGATATTGAGTTAAAGCGTTTTGCTATAACCACACCCCTTGATCTAGAGTATTTTACTTCAAAGTATATCAGGAACGGAGTTGATATACCCGAATGGATTATCCTCAAAATTTAACTGCATCTGATCGTTACTGGTATGACCTCATACAGAAATGCCGAACCAGTGGAAAGTCAGATTATCAGTGGTTAAAAGATAACAACATCAAATCACCTACTTTTTATTATCACGTAAAGCAGCTTCGTAAGAAAGCATGCGAACTGCCTGAAGCTACGAAAAGAGCCTCCATACCGGAAGTCCAGGAAGTTGTTCCTGTTTTCTTCAAAGATGAAGAGCTTTCTGCTCCAACTGCTCCATCAGAAACTACAATTCCGGAGGCTTCAGATAATGCTGTTGCTGTCCGTCTCCAGATTCGTGGCATCTGTGTGGAGATCTCAAACTCAGCATCGCAGACCGTTATACAAAATACCTTATCTGCGTTGCGAAACTTATGTTAGGCGATATCTCCGGAATCTCCAAAATCTACTGCGTAACAGGCGCCACCGACATGCGCCGGAGTTTTGACGGATTAATGGCGATTATCCGGGATACTTATCAGATGGATCCGTATGAAAAAGCAGTTTATCTTTTCTGTGGAAAGAGAAAAAACACCCTGAAAGCTTTATATTTTGATCGTGACGGGTTCTGCTTACTTTCAAAAAGACTGGACAGCAATGGCCGTTTTCAATGGCCCCGGAATTCATCGGAAGTTCGTCAATTGACCAGACAGGAATTCCGATGGCTGATGGAAGGGCTGTCCATTGAACAGCCAAAAGCAATCCGTCCTGTACCTCAGACAACCAAAAAGGTATTCTGATTTGTGCAGTATGGAGAAAATAAATTTTTTGTAGATAACCGATTTCTTACGTTTTTTTCGGTTATCCACAGCAATGCACTGAAAGAAAAATCCACTTGCGAATAATAAATCTTTTCAGTTCATTGCTGTGGATAACGTCATTGATAATCAGCTAAAATGCCCGATTTTCAATGAAAATACCAATAATTATCCACCGTCAAAATGACGACTGCTTCATATTGACCGATTTGTCAAAATCCTTGATTTTTCCTATAATTAGTAGAGAAAAAAGGGGGTGCCTACATGTCATATGAAGATGAAAACAAGCTTTTAAAAATGGTGATCGAGACGCAGGCATCTCGTATTGCGGATCAGGAAGCAACGATTAAGGAGCTTCGGATCATGGTAGATGAATTGCGTTCGCTTAAAGCAAACCTGGAAGAAACTCTGGAAGAGTTCCGTCGTCAGTTCTTTGGAGTACGCAGCGAAAAAACTTCTGTATCTAAAAAGGAAGCCGAAAAGAAAACCGTTCAGGTAAAGGGCTACACTGCGACCCGAAAGAAGAAAGCTACCCGTGAGGAACTTTATGCCGATCTTCCGGTACGTGAAGTCTTATACACGGTACCGGAAGAAGAACGACAGTGCGACTGGTGCAACGCAGAGATGGTATCTCTTAACGCACCTACATTTGTAAGGGAAGAACTGCGTATCACACCTGCCAAAGTGGAAAGAATCCGTTACATGCAGGAGGTGCTGATCTGCCCGGAATGTAAAAAAGATAAAGACGGTTCTTTTAAAAAGGCAACGGTTCCTTCCGCGCTGATCCCACATAGTCCGGCATCTGCATCCGCTGTTGCATATGCCATGTTCCATAAATGTTTTATGGGACTTCCATACTACAGACAGGAATCGCTCTTTGATCAGTTAGGGGCAAAAATCCCGAGGGAAACCCTGGCAAACTGGTGCATTATCGCCAGCAGAGACTATCTGTACCCTATTTATGAGTTGCTTCACAACGAATTGCTCCATCGCGATATCATCCATGCAGATGAAACGGTATGTCAGGTGTTGCGTGAAAACGGTAAAACTGCACAATCCACATCATATATGTGGATCTACAGATCAGGATCTGACGGTCTGCCTGGAATCGTGATGTATGAGTATCAGCCGGGAAGAAGTGGCGATTATCCGAGAAATTTCCTGGAAGGGTTCCACGGGCTTCTTCAGTGTGACTGCTATCAGGGCTATAATAAAGTAGAAGATGTTCTTCTTATCTGTTGCATGGCTCACTGTAGAAGAAAGTTTTACGAAGCACTTCCGGCAGAAAGGAAGAAAAGCATAAAACTTCTGGATATCAACTCACCGGAGGCTCTGAAAGAACCTGTAATCCCGGAAACAGATCTGGATAAATACATTCCGGCAGAAATAGGAGTTGCATACTGCAACAAGCTGTTTTACCTGGAACGTACATTCAAGGATCTGACACCGGATGAGCGAAAAGCAAAAAGATTAGAACAGGAAACTCCTGTCTGGGATGGTTTTCTGAACTGGATTTCCGGATTAAATCCAACAAAAGGATGTAAACTGGAAAAAGCGGTGAACTATGCCCTAAATCATAAGGATAGTCTACAGGCATATTTACAGGATGGCCGCTGCGAACTTTCTAATAACGCAGCAGAACGCTGTGCAAAAAGTTACGCAATCGGAAGAAAGAATTCGCTCTTCCATACATCTGTTGATGGTGCTAATGCAAGTGCCATCATCTATAGTCTCGTGGAGACAGCAAAAGCAAACAACCTGAATGTGTTCCAGTATATCTACACGTTATTGCTGTACATGCCGGGCTGTAAGGATAAGTCCGAAGGCATGGAACATCTTTTGCCGTGGAGCGATTTTATAAAAGAACACTGTACAGGGTTAATAGATGTCGAGACTGTGACTGTGGAAAATCATCCACAGTTGCCGTTTTAGCATGCAATAAAATACAAGGCGATGGATAATTCTATACGGTGTCTTATTCATCGCTTACGAACAGGTTGTGCATAAATGGTTTATTATTTACTTTATTTCATTTGCCTCATCCGGGACTATTTCAAACAAATCATTGGGAGTGCAATTCAGAACTTTGCAGAGACGCTCGATATTTTCAAATCGAATAGAAATGGTTTCATTATTGATAAGATTAGATAGGTTTTTATAACTTAAGTCCATCTGATTATGCAGCCAGTATTTTGTATGGTTCTGCTCCTCCAGAAGCTCAAGCACGCGCAGTCGGATCATGAAAAGCATCTCCTTTTGTCTCATATTACTATATCTCAAATTGAATTCGGACATAACTGATGTGGACATAAGATAATGCGGTCAGCTAAGCTATGAAAAATGTGTTTATACAGGAGTTTTTTCATAAGGCTGGGAAAAATCAGAATAGAGAATGAGATTCAGCAGATAATATATTTAAGAACGGTCATCCCCGTCATCAGAGGAATCAGGGATTATTTCAAAGAGATCATTGGGTGTGCAATTCAGAAATTTGCAAAGCTTTTCGATATTCTCGAATCGAATGGAGGAGGTTTCATTGTTTATCATATGGGAAAGGTTTGGATAACTCAGGTTCATCTGGTTGGACAGCCAGTATTTTGAATGATGCTGTTCCTCCAGAATCTCCTTAATGCGCAATCGGATCATAGATTCGTCTCCTTTGATGTTTAATATACCCTAAATTGAATCTGTACATAACTGATGCACACATTATATAATGTAGACATTAGATAAATCTGAGATGGAGGTATTTATGGTATGTACAGATTCCGTTTTCTGAAACAAAAAAGGGAAGCATATGATTTAAGAAAAGAAGTCGACAGCTTTTGCCGGTATCTGGACCGGATTCCGTTCAAGGAACAGCTGATTCTTCTGGAGGAAAAAGAGGGAAACTGGCGCAGTGTCTATTCGTGTCAGCTGTATCAGTTTGTTGGAACCGGGGCGTATCGGAGATTGGACAAAATCTGCAGCATTCTGGAAAAACACATGAAAGGAGCCGTTCTGGCAGTCGTGGTATGTGCTGCGGAGAAGGGAAAAGATTACTATGGTTTCTGGCTTGCTGGAGGTGTCTGGAACGTTTTTCCACAGGAAAAATTGCTTACGAAGAAAAAATTTTTCTGTTAAAATAAAAGAGCAGCAACAGGTTTTTATTTTAACGGGAGGGATATTTTGTATGTTTGCAAGCGGAGAATATGTAGTGCACGGTTATAATGGTCTTTGTGTGGTGGATGGTGTGACCCATCTGAATATGTCCGGAATCAGCAAAGACGCACAGTACTATATCCTGCGGCCGCTTAATTCCGAAGAAAGTAAAATTTATCTTCCGGTAGAAAAAGGGGAGGCAGTCAGCAGAAGGATTATGACCGGAGAAGAAGCCGGTCAGTTTATGGAAAAGGTTGGCCAGGTGGAAACCTACTGGAACCCGAATCACAAGATACGTGAAGAAATGTATAAAACAGCAATGAAAACCTGCGAGAGTACCATGTGGATTCGCATTATCAAGACACTGTATCTGCATCAGAAAGAGCGCAATGCAGCCGGAAAGCGGATCTCATCCAGTGATGAACGCTTTCTCAAACATGCAGAGGAATATCTGTACCAGGAATTGTCCCTGGCAACAGGAAAATCATATGAGCAGGTGAAAGCAGAAGTGACAGAAAAGATATTCGGTGAGTAATTACATAAATATAAATATAGAGAAAACAGAACAGGCAGTAAAAAAGCAGTCTCATGGGTGTGAAAGAGGCTGCTTTTTTATATCTTTATACCGGAAAAAGAGCAGTCACGTTAGTGGAACTTTGAATTATTAAAAAAAGATAAACTAAAGGTTGACATTGTGTATTTTTACTGATACACTATCTTCTAGGAAGAAAAAATTAGTTAATATGCATAGGATTGTTACTGGATAAAGGCAGGCAAAACCAAATTTCATAGGGCGTAGACGCTTTGATGAAGTTTGGTTTTTTTGTACATAACCAGGTATTTGTGTCATGAAGATCGAAAGAGTAATTAATAATAATGTTCTGAGTGCCTTTGATGAAAATAACCGGGAAGTGGTTATTATGGGCAGGGGAATTGCCTTTAAAAAGCGCCCGGGTGACGTTGTGGATGAAGAGAAAATTGAAAAGATTTTTGTTCTGAATGACCAGGATGAGGTTGGAAAGTTTGCAGAGCTTTTAAAATCTTTGCCGCTGGAACATCTTCAGGTGTCTGCAGACATTATTGATTATGCGAAACAGGTGATGAAAGGGAGACTGAGTCCCGGTATCTACATAACATTAACGGATCATATTAATTTTGCGCTGGATCGGAAAAAAAGCGGTATGCAGTTTCAAAATGCACTGCTCCAGGAAGTGAAGAACTTTTATCCCAGTGAATATCTGATCGGTGAATATGCCATTTCACTGATCGAGCGCCGATTGGGTGTGAAGCTTCCGGTGGACGAGGCTGCGTCCATAGCAATGCATTTCGTAAATGCGGAATATAATACCGACATGAGTGACACAATGAATATTACATCCCTTATTAAAGAGATTCTGGAACTTGTGGAAACAGAGATGGGCACCAATCTGAATGAACTGGGATTGTACTATTCCCGTTTTGTAACACATTTGAAGTTCCTGGCCCAGAGACTTTTTCTCGGTCAGATGCTGGACAGCCAGGAAGAGGAATTTATCGATATGATTGCCCGGTTATATCCTGCGGAATATGCATGCAGCAGAAAAATCGGGGATTATATAAAAGAACGGTATGGGCAGACGATTACAAAAGAAGAACTGGCCTATCTTACCGTTCATATACGAAGGATTCAACCGAACGTAAAGGATTAGGGGAAGGATTTCATTTGGAAAGGAGAAAAAGCAATGTTTGATTTCTTAAAGAAAAAACAGCCGAAAGCAAATGGCAGTATCATAGGCGCTCCGGTTGAAGGAGAAGCAGTTCCAAGTTCCGAGATCAGTGATCCTACATTTGGTGAGGAAATGCTTGGAAAAGGTATGGCGATCAAACCGTCAGTGGGAAAAGTGTACGCACCGGTGGATGGAACGATTGCAATGGTATTTGATACAAAACATGCGATTTCCATGACCTCGGATGAAGGTGCGGAGATTCTTATTCATGTAGGACTTGATACCGTTTCTCTGAAAGGTGGGCCGTTTACCGCTCATGTGGCAGCGGATCAGAAAGTGAAAAAAGGGGATCTGCTTCTGGATTTTGACATGGAAGCCATCAAGGCTGCGGGTCTGGATACGATCACACCGGTAATTATCTGCAATTCCGATGATTATAAAGATATTAAGCGTTTCACCGGAAAACAGGTGAAACCGGGCGATGATATTATGGAGCTTGTAAAATAGGAGGATAAAAAAATGACAGAATTTAAGTATGTAATTACGGATGAACTTGGAATTCATGCACGTCCGGCAGGTATGCTGGTAAAAGAAGCAAAAAAATTTGCCAGCACGATCAAACTTGCTACTGCAGC
Organism: Lachnospiraceae bacterium; assembly: GCA_036310185.1. Classification (GTDB taxonomy): domain Bacteria; phylum Bacillota; class Clostridia; order Lachnospirales; family Lachnospiraceae; genus JALENY01. The sequence continues at coordinate 6,555 of JAXJSH010000125.1, forward strand.
AAAAACAGTAGATGCAAAAGGTATCATGGGTGTTATGAGCCTTGGCGCAAAAAAAGGTGATGAAGTGACCATTACAGCAGACGGTGCGGATGAAGCAGACGCAGCTGCAGCGCTGGAAGCATTTTTCAAAGCTAATTTATAAGAAGTTTTAAGCTGTTTTCCTGGTTTTATAATGGTATCAGAAGTGTAAATTACTGATAAAAAGTGCGTGGAAATAAAAGTCTGTGGGAGTACGGCTTTTATAATAAAAATTCATATGGGGAAGGGAGGATTTCGTTATGAAATATCTTCAGAAATTGGGTAAAGCGTTGATGCTTCCCGTAGCGTGTCTGCCTATCTGTGGTCTGCTGATGGGTATTGGTTATCTGCTCTGTCCGGCAACTATGCAGGGCGGTGAGATTACCGGCTTTGTTAATCTGTTAGGTCTGTTCCTGGTTAAAGCAGGCGGAGCCCTGATCGATAACATGGCTCTCTTATTTGTAATTGGTGTTGGTGTTGGAATGTCAAAGGATAATGATGGTACCGGCGGTATCGCAGCTCTGGCTTCCTGGCTGATGATCACAACACTTCTTAACACGGGTTTTGTTACAACTCTTATGCCGTCTATCGCTGAAAGCGCAACCAAGACTCTGGCATTTGATAAAATTGTAAACCCGTTTATCGCCATCATTGCAGGTATCATTGGTTCTTCCTGCTACAACAAATTTAAAGACACCAAACTTCCGGATTGGCTGTCCTTCTTCAGCGGCAAACGCTGTGTAGCTATCGTTGCTGGTGTTGTTTCTATCATTGTTTCTGTAGTTCTGTTGTTCGTATGGCCGATCGTATTCAGCGCTCTTATCGCTGTTGGTGAAGCTATCGCGGGTATGGGCGCAGTTGGTGCCGGTCTCTATGCATTCCTGAACCGTCTGCTGATCCCGACAGGTCTGCACCACGCTCTGAACAACGTATTCTGGTTTGATACCATCGGTCTTGGCGACCTGTCCCACTTCTGGGCCGGCGAAACAACCGCAGACGTTACATGGTCCCTAGGTATGTACATGTCCGGATTCTTCCCATGTATGATGTTTGGTGTTCCGGGTGCAGCGCTTGCTATGGTTCACACCGCTAAACCGGAAAAGAAAAAAGCAGCCATCGGTCTTGTATTATCCGCAGCTATCTGTTCCTTTGTCTGTGGTGTAACGGAACCGTTCGAATTTGGTTTCATGTTCCTGGCTCCGGTTCTGTACCTGATCTACGCTATATTGTACGGAATCTTTACCGTTATTACCGTTGCTGTTGGTTTCCGTGCCGGTTTCTGTTTCTCTGCAGGTGCAACAGACTTACTGTTCTCAGCATCTCTGCCGGCAGCTGCTAAGACATGGATGATCATTCCGCTTGGTATTGCAGCATTTATCGTATTCTACGCAGTATTCCGTTTCGCCATCACAAAATTCGATCTGAAGACACCGGGTCGTGAAGATGATGATGAAGAAGCTGAAAAAGCTGTAGTTCTCGCAAACAGCGATTACACAAAAGTTGCTGAAGTGATTCTTGAAGGCGTTGGCGGAAAAGCAAACGTTACTTCCATCGACAACTGCATCACAAGACTTCGTCTGGAGATCAAAGATCAGTCTAAAGTGGATGAAAAGAAAATCAAATCAGCAGGTATTGCCGGCGTGATCAGACCTGGTAAAAACAGTGTTCAGATTATCGTTGGAACAAAAGTTCAGTTCGTAGCTGACGAATTTAAAAAACTCTGCAAATAATGGCGGAGCAGTTTGATTGAATGAAATAATCTTGCGGGGGATGCCATTTTTATGGCGTCCCCTGTTTTCACTTCGGAGTCTGTTTCGAAGTAAATGAGTTTTGGCTTTACAGGAGGATTTAAGAGCATGAAGAATTGGGCAAAAGAGCATACAAAAATTCTGATTATCTGCGGTATTGCACTGGCTGCGCTGATCGCGGTTCTGGCAGTAAGGCAGCGTCAGGAGTTTAAGGAAAACAGCATCGGAAATACGATGGGCAATCCTTCGAGAAGCCAGGAAAGCTTTTGTGATACCTTTTATCTGGAGCAGCTGACGGAGAAAGAAAAAGGTGCATATGAAGTTTTAAAAACTGCTTTGGATAAATTTCAGGGAGGGGAAGTGGTTTTTCCGGAACCTTTGAACGGACTTGAGTTTACCAGAGCGTACAATGCGCTGGAATACGGCGCGGAGGACTATTTTTACGGTATGGTGGGAATACCTATGACAGAAGATGGTCAGAATCTCGCCTATAATAAGGACGAAATCCAGGATGTGGAGGAATCGGTTATCCGGAAATGTATTCTGTTTTTATACTGCGCGGAAGGCATAGATATAAACGGCGTTATGGATGAAGATGGTTATGTCACAAACCTGGATGAATTAAAAGAACCACTGGCAGACATAAATGAAGAGCGTTTGGCGGAGGTTCAGAGTATTCAAGAGGAGAGAGAGAAGGTTTTAAGTCAGGTAGTTGCTGATATGCCATCCGAATATGGGGCAAAAGAAGCCATTGACTATTTTCTGGACTGGATGGATGAAAATCTGGTACTGGAGCAGGCTTCCGAACAGTCTCAGGGAATCACGGCCATGTCGGACTTTTTCTCAGAACTGAACTTTAAGAGTCATCTTTCCTGCGCAGCGAATAAAAAGGCTTTTGCATCCGGATATGCAAGGGTGCTGAGTGATCTGTGCAACCGGGCGGGAATCCGGTCCCATGTCGTAATGGGCATGTGGTCGTCCGGAATGTTTGGATCTTCGGAAGAATCTTACGTATTGACCTGTGTGGAGATTGATGGTCAGTCGATTTATGTGGATGCTTCCGGGTCTCACAGCAAACAGCTTCTGGATCAGCGATATATCACGGAAGAGGGCGCTATGAACTGGATGACTTTTGTAGATTATTTCACTTACGGTGAAAAATAAGAAGGGAGATTGCTAACTATGAAAATTTATTGTGCGGAAAATTATGAGGCAATGGGGCGTATTGCAGCAAACATTATTGGAGCACAGGTTATTTTAAAACCGGACTGTGTACTGGGACTTGCTACCGGTTCCACACCACTGAGCACGTATAAAAATCTGGTTGCGGCTTATGAAAACGGAGATCTGGATTTCACAAAAGTAACCAGTGTGAACCTGGACGAATACAAAGGACTTTCCGGTGACAGTGACCAGAGTTATCGTTACTTTATGAATACCAATCTTTTTGACCATATAAACATTGATAAAAGCCGTACTTTTGTTCCGAATGGTCTGGAACCGGACAGTGAAAAAGCATGTAAAGAATACGATGCCATTGTTGCAGCTACCGGTGGTGTAGACATTCAGCTTCTTGGAATCGGTCATAACGGACATATTGGTTTTAATGAACCGGCTCCGGTTTTTGCAAAAGGTACCCAGTGTGTGGATCTGGCGCAGAGCACAATTGATGCCAACAAACGTTTTTTTGAAAAAGAAGAGGACGTTCCGAGACAGGCATATACGATGGGTATCGGAACCATTATGAGTGCTAAGAAAATCCTTTTGATTGCAACCGGCGAAGGAAAAGCAGATATTATGGCAAAATCGTTTGCGGGCCCGATCACGCCGGAAGTTCCGGCATCCATTTTACAGCTGCATCCGGATGTAACTGTAGTTGGAGATAAAGCCGCTTTATCAAAACTGATGGAACTGATTTAATAGGATTTTGATTTTTCTGACTTGAAGGAGGAATCTTCGATGATTATTAAAAATGGGAAAATCTTTCACGAAGATGGTGCTTTTTCAGAAGGCGATCTTTATGTGGAAGGTGACCGGATTGTAAAAGAAGCGGAAGGCGAAGTGATCGATGCCACTGGACTTTATGTGATTCCGGGGCTTACGGACATACATTTCCATGGCTGTGTGGGGTATGATTTCTGTGACGGTACGAAAGAAGCAATTCAGGCTATGGCTGAGTATCAGCTGAAAAACGGTATTACAACAATTTGTCCGGCATCCATGACCTTTGACGAAGAGCGTCTCGCAGCTATTTTTTCCACTGCAGCTGATTATAAAAGTGAGACAGGTGCGGATCTGGTCGGAATCAATATGGAAGGTCCGTTTATTTCCATGGCAAAAAAAGGCGCTCAAAACGGTTCCTATATTCATAAACCGGATGCAGAGATGTTCAAAAGGCTTCAGGAGGCGGCAAAAGGTCTGATCAAACTGTGCGATATTGCACCGGAAGAAGATGAAAATCTGGAATGCATCGAAAAAATCAGTGACAGTGTGCGGGTATCCATCGCACACACCATGGCTGACTACGATATGGCAATGAAAGCATTTGAAAAAGGCGCCTGCCATGTGACACACCTGTACAATGCGATGCCCCCTTATTCTCATCGTGCCCCGGGTGTAATCGGAGCTGCATGCGATACAGGAAAGGTTATGGTTGAACTGATTACGGATAACGTTCACAGTCACCCGGCAACGGTGCGTACCACGTTCAAAATGTTTGGGGATGACCGCATTGTTATGATCAGTGACAGTATGATGGCCTGTGGGCTGGAAGACGGCCAGTATACGCTGGGCGGTCAGGATGTGACGGTCTGCGGAAATCTGGCGACTCTGACAGAACTGGGCAATATCGCAGGTTCGGTCACAAACCTGATGAACTGTATTCGTACCGCTGTTAAGCAGATGGATATTCCGCTGGAAAGCGCTGTGAAATGTGCTGCTGTAAATCCGGCGAAAGCAATCGGTATCTATGATAAGTACGGCAGCCTGGCGGTCGGTAAAAAAGCGAATGTGGTATTGCTGGATGAAAATCTGGATATCAGATATGTGATAAAAGATGGTAAGATTGTTGAATAACCGGCAATTTTGAATAGGTAAGGCAGACGAATCTGAATACGGACAGCGTATAAAAAGTAAACCTGAGATAACGGCTGGATAGAATGTCCAATGATGTGTTATCTCAGGTTTATTTCCTGTTTTATATAAATATGAGGTACGTTTTATTTAGAAAACACGAGCTTCTGTATTTAGCATGGGCCCATCGGATTGCATCCGCAGCAGCTGCAGAAAAGATTGAGACACAGCATATCCATACACCAGTCCCGCTCCCCGTCAAATGGTGTTCCGCCGTAGGCCTGTCCCTGCTGCTGGTACCACATACCTCCGGTCTGAAGGCGCTGAAGGAGTATACGGTATTCCTGATTGGACGGATCCATATCGACCGCACGTTTGGCAAATTCCAGAGCTTTTATATTGTTGCCCAGACCCATATTTGCTACCGCGCTTAAGTAATACCAGTTTGCCGGACGGCTGTTCATACGGTTCAGCAGATTCAGTGCTTCCTGATAATGGCGGCTGTTAATAAAATTATATACCGCCTGCATCTGGACGGCATCTTCGCCGGAATATCCCTGATACGACTGCTGGCCCTGGTTGTTATAGAAAGAACCGTAGGTGTCTTTTTGTTCACGCATACGCATAATGTTTGTGTATGCGGCCTGTACTTCTTTGAATTTGGCTTCGGCCTGGTCTTTGTTCGGGTTATTGATGTTGGCGTCCGGATGGTATTTTCGGCTCAGTTTTCGGTAGGCTTTTTTTATCTCCTCATCGGATGCGGAAGGGTCAACGCCCAATATTTCATAAGGATTAGAAGTCATTGGATTCCGTACCTTTCTGATCTTTTTGATCTCTTTTTTTCTTAATTACTGCGTATTTTGTCCATACGCCGGAATACAGGATATTCCGCAGAATATCAGTATACTGCAAAATAGGTAATAATTCAAAGTTTTTTGAACATTCTGTCATCATCATAAGAAGCGTGTTTTCCACGTATGCTTCAAAATCTTTTCGCTCGGAGATCGGCAACAGCAGATTGAAGTTTTTCTTTTTCCGGTCGGTTTCCAGATCGTCGTAAGCGTCCATGAGGTAGATAAATTTGCCCAGGTAAAAACCAACTTTATATAAAGCGTCATGCCAGATATCATCCTCTTTGGCAAACATGGAACCCAGAAATTCACCGGTATAGCCGCTGACCCGGTCTACGTCATAATCCTTTTTCTGTTCGCTTTCGGTCGTTTTGCGGATAAATTCTTTTACCGCTTCCGTCTGTTTCGGATATTGACGGGCGATTTTTTTATACTGTTTTTCCAGCGTTTTTGCCATAGTCAGACTGACTATTTTTTTCTCATCATCCCAGTCATCCATCATATTGTGATAGGCCAGCAGTATGGTCATATCCGCAGCATAATCGCTCCATTTGTTCTGGCGGGTTACATGCTTTTTTGCCGGATGTGCCACGCAGCGGGTGCTGCCTTCACGAAATGGATCTTCATAAAGAGCTGACAGCAGAATCACAACGAACGTCATGTCGTAGGACAGGGTCAGCGGAGCCACAATACCGTGCCGCTTTTTTAAGGTGCGGCATAGTCCGCAGTAGCAGGAGCGATAAAGGTTGTAATCTTTGATTTTCAGCTCTTCGTTATTTACAGTAATGTATCCAAACATAAAAAACCTCAGCTCTTTTTAATAAAATCGGTGTGACACTTCGGACAGTGGATCTTAATTTTTCCTTTTCCCTTCGGAACACGGACTTTCTGCCTGCAGTTGGGACATTTGAAAAAGCGATAGTCTTTCAGCTGACTGGCATGGGCCTTTTCGCGGCGGAAGAAACCAAAAAACCGGTTTTTCAGTTCGCAGTATTTTTCATTTTCTGCAGCTCTTTTATAGGTATTTCTGGAAAACATACGGAAATAGCAGTAAATGAGAAGAGCCAGTGCCAATGTGTACAGCATATTGCGGCCGCCAAACAATGACAGGATCAGTAATACAAAGGAGATAATCAGTAAAAACCGGTTGAAGTCATCCGTGCCATAGCGGCCGATCATAAATTGTTGCATTCTTTCTTTTAAACGCATAATACACCTCTTTTTTCTTATCATAGATACTAGAATAGCACAATGAAAATGGAAATGTTAGTGCTTTTAGAAAAAGTTAAGAAACTATCCAAATACTTTAGAAGTTGGTTTTTTTGGAGTTTATTCTTTTTTTAGAAAACCGACATATGGTGGTCAAAGTAAAAAGATATAATGGAAATATACGGGAGTTGAAATGAAGAGAAAATTGATGTTAAAAATTAGAAACGAGGATGTTAAATGGATACAGATGTGATGGAACTGGAGTTGGAAGCTTTTTATTAAAAGATTATGTGGGGGAGCTTATGTTTGGAGAATGTCATGCGCATATATTTATGAATGGATATGATTACCCGAAGGCGGTGCGGGATCATACGAAGGAGCCGAATGAAAGTCTGATCCGGGAGCATTTGCAGGCGTATGCGGATCGTGGAATTAGGTTTGTCCGGGATGGAGGTGATCATCTGGGTGTATCCGCACTGGCAAAGAAGCTGGCGAAGGAATATGGAATTGACTATCGGACACCGTTTTTTGCCATACATAAAAATGGTCATTACGGCGGAATTGTGGGAAAAGGGTTTGATACAATGCAGGAATATGCGCAGCTGGTGCGAAGTGCCCGGAAACAGGGGGCCGATTTTGTCAAAATCATGACTACAGGGATTATGGATTTTGATACGGACGGTCATATCACCGGGGAAGCGCTGACGCGTCAGGAAGTGCGGGAGATGATACATATCGCCCATGAGGAAGGAATGGCGGTTATGTCTCATACCAACGGGGACGGGCCGGTTTATGATGCGGCAGAAGCAGGAGTGGATTCTGTAGAACATGGCAATTATATGGGCGCTGCTGCTATGGAGGCGCTGGCGGATTCAGATACGGTCTGGGTGCCTACAGCCGTTACAATTTCCAATCTGATCGGCAGCGGTCGTTTCGACGATGCTGTGATTGAAAAAATCAGGGAGAAAGCCCGGGAAAATATAGCTCAGGCCTTTGCGTGCGGAGTCAATGTGGGTCTTGGAAGCGATGCGGGGGCATATCGGGTTTTGCATGGTCAGGGACTGGAAGATGAGTATGCATTTTTTATGGATGTGGTAAAGGACAGGCAGAAAGTCGATACGGTGCTGGAATACAGCGAATCTATCATCCGAAAGAAGTTCAAAGTAAACCGTAACGGCGATACATAATAACCGGAAAAAGAAAGAAAATAAAACAGAATCCGTACGAAAAACAGTAATAAAAGTCTGATAAATAAAAATTGTTCTATGTTAAAATATTATGTATGAGTGAACAGAATCGGATTTTAATCTGGAGAAAAGGAGCGTATTTTATGGCAGTAAAAGCAAGTGATAATGTTAAATACTATCTCAATGAAGATGGTCCGGCTATCGGAGCTGTGACTCGTAATGTGATTGAGAAAGACGGCCTGTTTTTCAAAGATATTGATGGTTCCGGTGAAGTGAATGGGGTCAACGACTGGCGTCTTCCGGCAGCGGAGCGTGCAAAAGCTTATGTGGAGACTTTGACCGTAGAGGAAAAAATCGGCCAGCTGTTTATTTCAGACTGGCGTATGGGAAAATATCCGGCACCTATTGTCATGGGAACAAAAGAGGTTCCGGAATATCACCTGGATGAGTCCGGTACGCTGGATGAAGCAGAACATACGGCAAAAACAATTTTCGGAGAACAGTATATTCCGGGTACTTCCACTTTGTTAAAAGACTGGTTTGCACGCCATACGATTCTGCGTGCGAATCCCAGCCCGGACGATCTGGCGGATTATCTGAATCAGCTTCAGGCGGTTGCGGAAGAATGTGAACATTTTGTTCCGGTAAGTGTAGCTTCCAACTCCCGTAATGAGAATGGAGAAGCGGTTTTTGGCATGAATGATGCCATGGGTGTATTTCCCACCTGGCCGGGAACGATGGGGATTGCGGCAGCAATCAAGGGCGACAGTATTGAAATTGCAGATCAGTTTGCGGATTGTGTGCGCCGTACATGGAACGCAGCGGGCTTGAGAAAAGGCTATATGTATATGGCAGATGTTATTTCTGATCCGCGCTGGCAGCGTTCTTACGGTACTTTTGGGGAAGACCCGGAGCTGATCAGTGAGATTTTTGAACATATTCTGCCGCTTATCCAGGGAAGCAAAGATGGTGTGACCACGGATGGTGTTGCTATGACTGTAAAACATTTTCCGGGCGGCGGTGCGCGTGAAAATGGTTTTGACCCACATTATGCTGCGGGCCAGTGGAACGTATATCAGACTGAAGGCAGTCTGGAAAAATATCATATCCCGGCGTTCCAGGTGGCTGTGGATTACAATGCGGCTTCTGTAATGCCGTATTACGCAAAACCGGCAAAAGAGAAAAGTGCACCTCAGACCGACAAAAATGGGGACCCCATGGAAATGAAGCCCTATGGTTTTGCGTTTAATAAACCATTTATTGACGGACTTCTGCGTAAACA
>JAXJSH010000126.1:0-2095 GCA_036310185.1 Lachnospiraceae bacterium
AAACATGAATTATTGAATCATCTAGTAAAAAACGCAAAGAGAAAAACAACAAGAGCGGGCTCTTACGATAATTTAAGAGTCCGCTCTTTTCATATATTCGTAAACGCTCCATAGCGTGTACCTTTTTAAATTAAACCATGTTTGAGATAATGATATCAAAACTATGCAGTCAAAAAAGTTTAGTACTTAACTTTTTTAACTTCTATACTGGAGGTCAATTATGCGTTCTCAAACAAGTTTAGTTGCTACACAAATGCGGTTACAACAATGGGCAGAAGATATACATGCCTGTCAGAATCGTCCTGCCGATATGAAAATCGAAACATGGTGTTCTCAGAACGGAATCACAAAGGCTAATTACTATTATCGGCTAAGGAAGGTGCGAGAAGCGTGTCTTCTGGCATGTGATGATAGGCATCAGGCGTTTGTTGAATTATCAGTTTCAGAGAATAATTCCTCTAAAGCATCTTCTGTTACTACTGAAAATGTTGCCGCTGTTCTTCACATGACAAATGGCATATCACTGGAACTGTATAATTCAGCTTCTTGTGAATTTATAAAAAATATACTTGAGGCAAATGCTTATGCTCAATAATGCATCCGGATTCAAAAAAGTATATCTTGCAACAGGTGTAACAGATCTTCGTAGAGGGATTGAAGGATTAGCTTCCATAGTTCGATTTGAGTTTCAACTTGATCCTTATGATAAGGACACACTTTTCCTTTTCTGTGGCAGAAAATCAGACAGGATCAAAGGACTCATTTGGGAAGGGGACGGTTTCCTTCTCGTATATAAAAGATTGTATAGTGGTTCATTCCGATGGCCACGCAATAAAAAAGAAGCCATGGAGATTACTCCGGAACAATACCATATGCTTATGCAGGGATTCGAAGTAATTGCAAGACATCCTATTGAGCAGATTCAAGAACCACCAAGAGCCATGTAGTTTTGTACAAAAGGGAGAAATTTTTCAGCCGTTGCAACAATAACTTATAAACCGTATTTGTAAAGTTTTACTCTTATCCACAATGCTGTTGCATTTAGAATTCCTTCTCTGTGCAAGGGCTAAAGAAACATCTTTTTTTGTGGATAATAGTAATGAAAATCTGATGTTTTTGGTATAGGATTCAGGTTTTCATTACTGTTATCCACCGTCAAAATGACGGATGGAAAACAAACGCCAAGTGGCGTAAATACATCGTTTTTGCTATAATGAACTCAAATATTTAAGGAGCATCAGTTATGGCAATCAAATATACAGAAGAACAACTAAATACAATAGACAAGTCACTACTGGTGCAGATGTTTTTAAACCAGCAGGAACAGCTTGAATTATTAACGGGCGAAGTCCGCACTTTGAATGAAAAAATGCAACTTATGATGGAGCAAATCATACTTGGTAATAAAAAACGTTTCGGACGTTCTTCGGAACAGATGATAGATGCCCATCAGATTCGTTTCATGGAAGTAGATGGAAACATCGTATTTTTTAATGAAGCTGAGGCAGTATGCGATCTTGAAGCTCCGGAACCTGAAGATTTAGAAGTAAAGCCTGCAAGACAGATAAAAACAAAAGGTAAAAAAGAGCAGGATATGGAAGGATTACCTGTCAACCGTATTGACCATTACATGACAACAGAGGAACTAACTGCCGAGTTTGGAGAAAACGGTTGGAAACAGTTACCTGATACAATCAGTAAGCGTTATCGTTTTGTTCCTGCCAAGGTAGAGGTTGATGAACATCACATAGGTGTTTATGCCAGTAAAACCGATGACCGTATTGTACGTGCTAAGCATCCGAAGGGATTACTTTCGGGAAGTCCTGTGTCTGCCTCACTTGCAGCTGCAATCATAAATGGAAAATACGTTAACGCTGTTCCATTATACAGACTGGAGCAGGAGTTTAAGAGATATGGACTTGCAATCAGCCGTCAGAACATGGCAAACTGGATGATTCGATTGGGTGAAGAATACATAGCTGTTATGTATGATTATCTCCATATATTACTTTATGACTATCATGTCATTCAGGCAGATGAAACACCTTGTCTGGTAAACAGAGACGGAAGAAAAGCAGGCTCGAAAAGTTATATG
>JAXJSH010000127.1:0-53371 GCA_036310185.1 Lachnospiraceae bacterium
CAATAGATGATCCTCGATAGCTCAATGGTAGAGCACACGGCTGTTAACCGTGGGGTTGTTGGTTCGAGCCCAACTCGGGGAGCTGGAATCCTGCAGATGAGAGTCTGCAGGATTTTTTGTGCTGTTAATAAAACCGGAATCTGAGAGTTAAAAGTGACTCAAATTCCGGTTTTTTGTTATTCAGGATATATATAGTTCATGCTGAATATTTTCTTTGGTCTGTAAAATCAAATCAGAAAGCTGACGAATACGCTCGTCACTCATGCGGTCTTTTGGAGCAGATATGCTGATTGCATAGTTGGATTCTCCGTTGTAGTTTTTCAGTGATACGGCGATACATCTGACACCCAGTTCATTTTCCTCATTATCCAGAGAATAGCCTTTTTGCCGAATCTGCCGGATTCTTGTCAATAATTCCGATAATTCCACGATCGTATAGTCTGTCAGTTTTTTAATCTTGCTGTTTTTCCAGATCGATGTGATTTTTTCATCGGACATATCGGCCATCAGCGCTTTTCCAACACCGGAACAGTATAGCGGAATCGTTTTTCCTACCATGGAGACCAGGCGAACGGCATTTTTTGTGGCATCTACCTTATCGATGTAGACGGCGTCTGTTCCATTTAACTGCACCAGATGAACAATTTCTCCGGTCTGCTCTGCCAGTGTTTTCAGATGAGGGCGGGCAATATCGGTCATACTGTTTTTGGAGAGAATCTGATTTGAAATATTGCATATTTTAAAAGTAAGACTGTATTTCAGTGTTTCCGGATCCTGTTTTACATAATCCATGCAGATCAAAGAGTTCAGAATACGGTGAATCGTAGTTTTATTCAATGAAAGTTCTTTGCTTAAGTCCAGCAGTCCCATGGAACCGTGTTCTCCCAGACATTCAATGGTGCGAAAGATACGTTCAGATACTTGAATCGGATTTTTTTCTTCCATAATCGTACTCCTGTTTTATTCTAAGCGTTATTTTAGCATGATTTTATGTGGAGAGTAAACAATAAATGTGAATCGGCAAATTTTTGTGTCAATCAGGAGCTGAGGCAGAGTTTGTGCCAGTCCAGATTAAATAAATGTTGATTAAGACAGGAATAAAATCCATACTTGACAATCATTAACGAATGAGTATAATCAAAAATAAAAGGTTCGTAATATGAAAATGAGTTTCACAATATGAAATTGCGGAGGCGAATGGATATGGGAAAAAAAGAATTTGATTTACTGACTTTAGGTGAGATTTTACTTCGTTTATCTCCGCCAAATAATGAGCGGATCGTACGAAGTGAGGTGTTTGAAAAACAGGTTGGCGGTGCTGAACTGAACGTTGCTGCAGGCGTATCGCTGCTTGGACTGCGTTCCGGTATTATATCCAGAATTCCGGACAGTGCGATTGGTATTTTTGCGAAAAATAAGATCCGTTTCTGTGGTGTCAGTGATGATTATCTTGTTTATGATAAGGGAAACGATGCCAGACTGGGTATGTATTTTTATGAAAACGGAGCTTATCCGAGAAAACCGGAAGTGGTTTATGACCGACAGAATTCTTCTGTTACCAGGATCAGCATTGCTGATTTTGATGAAAGTATTTTTGAATCAGCCAGATGTTTTCATACATCCGGTATTACACTGGCATTGAGTGAATGCTGCAGAAAAACAGGTATGGAGATGATTAAGCGTTTCAAAGAAAAAGGAGCGGTTATTTCTTTTGATGTGAATTTCCGCCGGAATCTGTGGTCTGGTGAAGAGGCAAAAAAATGTATTGAGGAAATTTTGCCGTATATAGATATTTTCTATTGTTCTGAAGATACCGCACGTCTCACTTTTGGCAAAGAGGGTGATCTGCAGACCATTATGAAGAGTTTTGCGAAGGAATATCCATTGTCTGTAATTGCCTCTACGCAGCGTACGGTTCATAGCCCGAAGGTACATAGTTTCACTTCTGTGATCTATGATGTGAAGGCCGATCGTTTTTATGAGGAAGAACCATATAAAAACATTGAAGTGGTGGATCGTATCGGAAGCGGTGATGCTTATGTGGCAGGTTCTCTTTATGGTCTTCTCTGTGAAGAGGGAGATTGTGAAAAAGCACTGAAGTATGGAAATGCCTGCAGTGCGGCAAAGAATACAATTCCGGGAGATATGCCGTCTTTAAACAAAGGAGAGGTTGAGAATATTATAAGAGCCCATGGTGCAGTGGGATATCAAAGTGAAATGAATCGATAAATTCTGTGCTTATATATGAACCGTTTTTTTGGGGGAGTCAAAGATTTTGGACGTGTCTGATTCTATCCTTAAACCGGTTTTGGGAATGGGAAATAACCTTTGAAATAATCCTGTATGTATATGATCAAAAATGCTTGATATTTTGCATAAATAGGTTAAAATAAGTTTGGGCAATCCAGATGGTTGCTGAATATACTAAAGGAGAATAACCCATGACATTATTATGGAACATATTTTTACTGGTTTTGGGATTTGTAGTTTTGATTAAGGGTGCAGATGTTTTTGTGGAGGGCGCATCCGGTATTGCAAAAAAGTTTAATATTCCTCAGATTATTATTGGTCTTACGATTGTTGCATTCGGAACCAGTGCACCGGAGGCAGCGGTTAGTATTTCTGCTGGTATTAGAGGAAACGGCGGTATTGCAGTTGGAAATATTCTGGGCAGCAATATTCTGAATATTCTGTTGATTCTTGGAATATCATCCTGTATTGTAGCATTGAAAGTACAGGTATCTACTATGAAGTATGAGATACCTTTTATGTTTATCATTACAGTTGTGTTACTTGCCCTGGGAATGCTGCAGGGAGAGCTTAATAAAATATCCGGATTGATTTTGTGGGCTTTATTTATTCTGTTTTTTGTATACCTGATTCGTCAGGCAAAAAATGGAACGGCTGAGGAGGATCCGGCCGCTGCAAATATTGGTCATAAGAAGAGTCTGGGTACACTGATTCTTGTAACGGTAATAGGTCTTGTTGCTATTGTATGGGGAAGTGATCTTACTGTAGATGGAGCAAGTTATATAGCTAAGACGCTGGGAATGAGTGATCGTATCATCGGTCTTACAATTGTTGCATTCGGAACATCACTTCCGGAACTGCTGACTTCCATTACAGCAGCCAGAAAGGGCAACTGTGATATTGCGATCGGTAATATCGTTGGAAGTAATATTTTTAATATCCTGTTTGTTCTTGGTACGACTTCATTGATTGTGGATATTCCATTTGGAAAAGAATATCTGATTGACAATGTAATTGCCATTGGAGCTGTTGTATTGCTGCTGCTTGGCGTAATCAGAAAAAAAGCACTGACCAGAACCGGTGGTGTGGCTATGCTGATTTCTTTTGTTGTTTACTATGCATATGTTCTGATGAAATAACAGAAAGATTGGGAAAATGGCAGTGCTGTATAAAAAGTGTTGCAAAAAGGAATGTAAGTGCATAAATATATAGAAAGCGCTGAAATGTAAGTTGTGCGCTGAAGTGAAAAAGTAAATGCAGGATGTAAAGATAACGTCCGGTTGAAAAGAAATGGTGAAATGAAAAGAAATTGCAGAAAAATAAAAAAAACACTTGCAATTGATTAAAGACTATGGTATTATTAATTTCGTCGCTGAGATAGAGCGGCGAAGTTAATATCACTTGAGTATAGAACTCAAGAAGTTTACGGCTCCTTGGTCAAGCGGTTAAGACATCGCCCTTTCACGGCGGTAACACGGGTTCGATTCCCGTAGGAGTCATTTCCAATTAAATATGGCGCGATAGCCAAGTGGTAAGGCACGGGTCTGCAACACCCTTATCGCCGGTTCAAATCCGGCTCGCGCCTCTTCTGAGATCTCAGGATATTGGTTCCTGAGATTTTTTATTGTATCAACAATGGTTACCATTGGTTATTATCAACTTATCTGGCCGTCATGGTGGTATGGATAATTTTGCATTGAATTGAGATATGGTATTAGAGCATAAATATCCTTGTGGAAATGGGGAGTAATCCGTAGGTATCAAGGGGGCAAAATACCTTTTGATCCCAACATCTATAGAAATAGGTAATACAAATGGGCAGTGTGCAATAGCCTGTGAAAACAGGAATAAAAGGATAAGATAAGGGGGAAATGTTTTATGAAATATGAAATTCAGGGTGAAAATCTTCCGGTTGTGATTTGTCAACTGAATTCCGGGGAGACTATGATCACAGAGAGCGGAAGTATGAGCTGGATGAGTCCGAATATGAAGATGGAGACAACTTCCGGAGGATTGAAAAAAGTCTTTGGGCGAATGATGTCCGGAGATTCCCTGTTTTTAAATCGCTATACGGCACAGGGAGACGGTATGATTGCGTTTGCGTCCAGTTTTCCGGGATCCATCCGCGCACTTGAAATTGAGTCAGGAAAAAGCATGATCGTGCAGAAAAAGGCATTTCTGGCGGCAGAGGAAGGTGTTGGATTGTCAGTCTATTTCCAGCAGAAGTTCAGCAGAGGGCTCTTTGGCGGGGAAGGATTTATCATGCAGAAACTTTCCGGAAAGGGAACGGCTTTTATCGAAATTGATGGTTCTGCGGTAGAATATGAACTGGAAGCAGGGCAGCAGATGGTGATTGATACCGGTTATCTGGCGGCTATGGAAGAGAGCTGTACCATGGAGATTGTGAGAGTGCAGGGAGCGAAAAATATGCTGCTGGGCGGAGAAGGCCTTTTTAATACTGTAGTGAAAGGACCGGGTAAGGTCATTCTTCAGACTATGCCGCTGGCAAAAGTGGCGGATCTGCTTCGTCCGTTCTTTGTACAGAATAATTAAGGCAAGAACAGCCGGAATGGAATCTTTATAAAACTGGTGAAAGAATGAAGGTGAGCGTGTATGCGATATTATATAGCGGATCCGCACTTTTTTCATGGAGCATTAAATACGAAGATGGATCACCGCGGCTTTGAGAGCGTGGAAGCTATGAATGCGTATATGCTCAGAAAATGGAATGCAAAAGTGCATAAAAACGATGAGGTTGTGATTCTTGGGGATCTATCCTGGGGAAATGCTCAGGAGACCAATGCTCTGCTGGAAAAATTAAACGGTCGATTGTATCTGGTGGAGGGAAACCATGACCGTTTTTCTTCCGGCGGAGCTTATAATGCAAAACGGTTTGTCTGGATCAAACCTTATGCGGAGCTGCATGACAGCAGGCGAAAGGTGGTTCTGAGTCATTATCCCATTATGTGTTATAACGGCCAGTATCGTGTGGATGAAAAAGGGGATCCGAAAGTTTATATGCTGTATGGGCATGTGCATGACACGTATGATCAGCGGCTTATTGAGCAGTTTCAGGATATTACACGCAGTTCAGTTCGGGTACATATGGATGGAGAGGAAAAAGGGATTCCATGTAATATGATTAACTGCTTTTGTATGTATTCGGACTATACGCCGCTTACACTGGATGAGTGGATTTTATGTGATAAGAAGAGGAGAGGATGTTGACAGGCATTCTCTCCTCTTCTTTATAGAATATGGTTTATTTCTTTAGAGAATACGGTTTAGCTGGCGGCGAAGCTTCAGGCCGGAGATTGCTGCCAGAATTGTTTTTATGGCTGTCGTGGGGATAAATGGCAGTACGCAGGTACTGAATCCAACCAATATGGTACTGTGAGTGAGCAGACAGAACAGAAGGGTTCCGGCTGCAAAGTTAACCACGGTTCCAAGGATAATGCATATAGGAAAAAGGCCTTTCTTACGGCGATGTTCAGCGCCCAGACCGGCCAGAAAAGCCATGATCGGGAAGGAGAGAAGAAATCCTCCGGTTGGTCCCCAAAAGGCCTGCAAACCGCCGTTAAAGCCGGTAAAAACGGGAACACCGACTGCGCCAAGCAGAAGGTAGATGAATACGGAGATGGTGCCGTTTCTGGGGCCCAGGACGATGCCGGTCAGAGTGACGGCAAAGGTCTGCATAGTCATAGGGACGCCGAAGGGCATGGGAATGCAGATCTGAGCCATGATGACGAGGACCGCGGTAAAGACTGCGATGGAGCAGAGCTCCTGCAGGGTAAGTTTTGTTTTTTTCATAATAAATCTCCGGATATGTTTCAAAATAGCTGTAATAAAATTGTTTTTCAAAATTAATTGCAGAAGTGAGGTTAAAATAAAAAATTGTTTTTAAAATTCAGATTAAGTATATATTGGGAAAATGTGAAATGTCAACCACTATAATTTTGAGGTTAACAAAAAGAAAATGACCGGATATGGACTCGATAAAAGAGATTGTGTTATACTATATCAGGTAACATAAAACAGAAAAAGGGCAGAAATGTGTGAGGCAATGAAATGCCTGTGAATGAGGAATAAAGATATGATAAAAGTAATTGCAGTTGATATGGACGGAACTCTTTTAAATGAGAAAAATGATATATCTGAGGAGACCCTGGAGGCAATCCGAAAAGCGGAAGAAGCGGGCATTGAGATGATCATAGCAACTGGGCGCGGATATCATTATGCCATGAGTGCCCTGGAAAAGCATCCATTTAAACGCAGATATCTTCTTATGAGCGGCGGTGAGGTCCGGGACGAACAGGAACGGATTGAGCGTCAGATTCTTCTGGGTTATGATACCATTTTAAATTTATATAAAATATGCCAAAAATATCATGTTATGGTACATTTCTGTGGGGATGAATTCGATTATGCGGTTGGAACGGAAGCGGAAATCTATGAAGGTATGTGCAAAGAGCTGTGTTCTTTCACAGGATTTTCCAGAGAGGAGATTACAGGTTCAAAGATATTTAAGGCCATGTTTGGCAGAATCCGTGAAATGAAAACGATTGAGGAAATTCAGAATTATGCCGTTTTTAAGGCGTTTATCTTCTCGGATGACGAGACGATGCTGGCAGAACTGGATAGGGAATTGATGCGTATACCGGATATTGCATCGGCATCTTCCTTTCCCACAAATCTTGAAATCACGGATATCCGGGCACAAAAAGGGCTGATTTTAAAGGATATGGTAGAGACGAGGGGCTATTCTCTGGATGAGGTGATGGCGCTTGGAGACAGTTTAAATGACGAGTCCATGCTGGCTATGCCCATAGGGGCGCCGGTTGCCATGGGAAATGCCCATGAAAAACTGAAGAAAATCTGTCCGTACTGTACCAAAACCAATGTGGAGCATGGTGTGGCATACGCCATTGAAAAAGTGTTGGAGGGCAGACTGGAAGATCTGAGAAATCCGGAATATGAACCATAAAATACAGTGGCGTAAAATGCAGTGAGATAAAGATGAGAGAGGGCTGAATTGGTAAAAATCGAAAGCAATGTGATAAAAACCAATGAGGCTGGATTTGTGGAAATAAAAGGCAGTGTGATACCGTTCAATGAGACGGCAATTAGAAATTTCAGGGTATTACAGCAAGTGAAAACAAATAGAAAGCAACTGTAATCAAACTATAACGGTAATAAAACTATATTTGTATGGAAAAAAAGTGTAATGGATCGAATGAATTAAAGAAAAAATTACAGCAGATTAAAAATATGCTGCTTCAGCTGGCACCGGCTGCAATTGCATACAGCGGTGGTGTGGACAGTGCGCTTCTTTTAAAGATTGCTCTGGACGTACTTCCGCAGGATCAGGTGACGGCGATTATGGCCATAGGTCCTATGGTTCCAAAGTCAGAGGCAGATTTTGCCGCAGATTTTGCAAAGCAGATGGGATGCGAAACAGTGACTTTTTCTGCGGAAGTGCTGGCGGTGCCGGGATTTGTTGAAAATGGCCCGAAAAGGTGCTATTTCTGCAAAAAATATCTGTTTGGGAACATTTTAGCGCTGGCGGAAAAAAATGGATGTAAAAGCCTTTTAGACGGTACCAACGCGGATGATGTGCATGACTATCGTCCGGGAAGGCTGGCGCTGGAAGAACTGGGGATAAAAAGTCCTTTTCTGGAAGTCGGAATGACGAAGGAAGAGATTCGGGAACTTTCCCGGCTGTATGGTCTTCCAACGGCACAAAAGCCGGCGATGGCCTGCCTGGCCACCAGGATTCCCACCGGGACAGCCATAACGGATGCAGCGCTGAAAAAAGTGGAGGCAGGGGAAGAAATACTGAAATCCTATGGTCTGCACCAGTATCGTCTGAGAATTCTGGGGAATACCGGCCGCATCGAATGCCTGAAGGAAGAGATGGATATAATCAGGGCTGACTGGGATGGATTGACTGAAAAACTGGGGGGACTGGGATTTGCGCACATCGAATTGAGTCAGAGCGGATATGTCTGCGGAAGTATGAATCGTTACCAGCTATGAAAGGGTAAAATGAAAGGAAGATGGAACGATGAATGAAGAACAGATCAGGGCACTTTTGGAATCGGTGAAAAACGGTTCCGTGAATATGGATCAGGCGGTAGCGGAACTTCGGGCGCTCCCTTATGGTGATATCGGCTATGCGAAGGTGGACTATCATCGGGAGTTGAGAAACGGTTACCCGGAAGTAATCTACAGCCCCGGAAAGACGCTGGAACAGATTCAGGGAATTGTAGAACAGATGCTGGAGCATACGGACGGAAATATTCTTGCGTCCAGAGCGGATGAAGCAGTCTATGAAGCCATAAAGCAGGTGACAGATCAGGCGGTTTACTACAAAGAAGCGCGCAGCGTTGTGGTAAAACGCAAAGAATTTGGCACCACAGACGGTTATGTGCTGGTAATGACAGCCGGAACCTCCGATATTCCGGTGGCGGAAGAGGCTGCGGTTACGGCAGAGGTCATGGGAAATCAGGTGAGACGTCTCTACGATGTGGGGGTGGCCGGAATCCACAGGCTTCTGGATAAAGTGAAGATCATTCAGGAAGCAAGAGTTATCATTGTGGTCGCTGGGATGGAAGGGGCTCTGGCATCGGTGGTGGGCGGTCTGACGAAAAGTCCGGTTATCGCTGTGCCTACCAGTGTGGGATATGGTGCCAATTTTGGCGGAATCTCGGCGCTTCTTGGCATGCTGACATCCTGTGCCAGCGGAATAGGCGTGGTGAACATTGATAATGGATTTGGTGCGGCATGCATGGCATCGAGAATCAATCAGCTGAAGTGACAGGCATGGTGATAAAAATTGAACACAGTAATTTGAAAGGGATTTGATCTGATCGGGCAGCGGTTCGGATGGTGCGAACCTGTATATGCAGATCGGATAAAAATAAGGATGAGGACACTATATTTTGACTGCTTCTCCGGAATCAGCGGTGACATGGTTCTGGGAGCATTTCTGGATCTTGGAATTGAAGAGGAATATCTGAAAAAAGAACTTGGGAAACTGCATCTGGAACACTATGAACTTTTTGCAGAGAAAACCAGTAAAATGGGCATCTCCGGAACGCATTGCCATGTGAGAGCGGAAGAAGAGCATGTACATCGGCATTTTTGCCATATTCGCCGGATGATTGAAGAATCGGAACTGGATGAACCGGTTAAAAATACGGCAGTCGCTGTTTTTCGGCGTGTAGCGGAGGCTGAGGCAGCGGTTCATGGGGTGGATGTGGAACAGGTGCATTTTCATGAAGTGGGTGCGCTGGATTCGATTATTGATATTGTGGGGGCTGCAATCTGTTTTCATAAACTGGCTCCGGAACGGGTGTTGATATCGGGAATCAATACGGGCAGCGGCTGGGTGAAGTGTGCCCACGGACGGATACCGGTTCCGGCTCCGGCTACGGTGGAGATTCTGGCAAAAACGGATATTCCCATGTATTCAAAATATATTGAAGAAGAGGCGGCAACACCGACCGGAGCGGCCATTGCAGCGGAGCTGGCTGAATATGTGCCGGAGATACCGGAAATGAAGGTGAAAAAAGTTGCTTATGGATTCGGGACGAAAGAATTTCCCGTATTAAATGGACTGCGATTCATTTATGGGGAGACGACAGAGAAAAAAACAGGAACTGCAGAAGTGCAGAATAAATGTGGAATCTGTGGAAAAGCAGATCAGGGCAAAAATGCAGATCAGGGCATAAATGCAGATCAGGGCAAAAATACAGATCAGGGCGAAAATGCAGACCAGGGCAAAAATACAGATCAGGGCATAAGTAAGGCGGAGAACAGGAAAACAGCAGAACTTCCAGACACAAATATGGCAGAGCCGAAAGCTGGAATAGGCGACAGTACGATTCTGATTCTGGAGACCAATATTGATGATATGACCGGGGAATCAGCCGGCTATGTGATGGAACGGCTTTTGGAAGCCGGTGCAAAAGATGTTTTTTATACGCCCATTTATATGAAAAAAAATCGGCCGGCCATCATGCTTACGGTTCTGGCATCACCCCTGGATGAAAGCAAAATGGCGGATATTCTATTGGGTGAAACCACTACAATTGGTATACGAAAACGGATGGAATCCCGTATCTGCATGGAGCGATACGTGCGTACAGTGAACACGCCCTACGGTGATGTGCGGGTAAAAGTATGTGATTACGGAAATATTCACAAGGAATCTTTTGAGTACGAAGATGTGGCTCAGATTGCGAAAGCTGCAAAAAAATCCCACCTTGATATGATAAGGGAATTGACCTTTTTTCTCTAATATGATACAGTATTTAATTGTGAAAAATAAACGCTCAGGAGAGACTCATGAAATATGAGCGCCGAAGGTGTACACGGCCTTGCCACGGGCCGCAAATCACTCAGGCAAAAGGATGGAGGGAAAATACATATTATGTTATCAGAAGTTTTTTCTGCAATTGACAAGTTTATTGAGTGGTTCGACGGGGTAGTCTGGGGACTGCCGCTTATCATTCTGATTCTGACAACCGGAATCTATCTGACAGTTCGTCTGGGGCTGCTGCAGGTACGGCACCTGGGAAAAGCCCTGAAATTCATGGTTAAAAATGAAGATGGCGGAGAAGGAGAGGTTACCAGTTTTGGTGCTCTTTGTACAGCTCTGTCTGCGACGATTGGTACCGGAAATATCGTAGGAGTTGCGACCGCTATCTGTGCGGGCGGTCCAGGAGCTTTATTCTGGATGATCGTAGCAGCATTCTTTGGTATGGCTACCAAATATGCGGAAGGCCTTCTTGCGGTTAAATACCGTACCGTTGATGGGGATGGACACGTTCTTGGCGGACCGTTCTATTACATTGAGAACGGTATGGGCAAAAAATGGGGCTGGATGGCAAAACTTTTTGCATTTTTCGGAATGTGTGTAGGTCTGTTCGGCATCGGTACTTTTACCCAGGTAAACGGTATTGCATCTGCGACGACCAGTTTCTTTGATCCGGATATGGCACACACGGTTTCAATTCTGGGAAGGGATTATTCATGGGCAACTGTGATTACCTGCCTGGTTCTGACTGTAGTTGTGGGACTGGTTGTTATTGGCGGTCTGAAACGAATTGCAAAAGTATCGGAAGTGGTGGTTCCGGCTATGGCAATTGTGTATTTTGTATTCGCTTTGATTATTATTCTGACCCATATCAAAGAGGTTCCGGCAGCAATTGGAACAATTGTAAAAAGTGCGTTTACCGGAAGTGCGCTGGCCGGTGGTGTTATGGGAACAATGATAATGGCCATGCAGAAAGGTATCGCACGTGGTATCTTTTCCAATGAAGCCGGTCTTGGAAGCGCGCCGATTGCAGCGGCAGCGGCTCAGACAAAGGAACCGGTTCGCCAGGGACTTGTAACCATGACAGGAACTTTTATTGATACCATTGTTATCTGTACGATGACCGGTCTCAGCATTGTTCTGACCGGAACCTGGAACACCGGTCTGGAAGGGGTAGACATTACAAGTGCTGCATTCCAGCAGGGACTTCCGTTCCCGCCGCGGGTATCTGCATTTGTACTGATGCTTTGTCTGGTATTTTTTGCATTTACAACCATTCTTGGATGGGATTATTACGGTGAGAGATGTCTGGAATATTTATCCGGCCGCAATATGAAAGCGGTAAAAGCATATCGCTGGCTGTACATTCTGGCCGTATTTATCGGACCGTACATGACTGTAGCAGCGGTATGGAATATCGCGGATATCTTTAACGCATTGATGGCGCTGCCAAACCTTGTGGCCCTGATAGCTTTGAGCGGCGTAGTTGTAAAAGAGACAAAAGCATATTTTGCAAAAAGCAAATAAGCACAGTTATTGGGAACAGATAACTGACAATTTGAGAGCAAAGATAAGAAAAATAGTATAAAGAAAATAGAAGAGAAAACCTTATAACCCCGAGCGAAGAGAGGACTGCCGTGTATGCGTTCTGTCATTCTGACTGAATGACACTGTGTATACGGTGGTCTTTTTGTATTAAAAGAAATCCATATAAGTAAAAGCGAAAACAGTAAAAAGAGTGTAAAATATTTCTGAAAAGACGGCAAAAAATAAAAATGTCGTTGGAAAAAACGGCAAAAGTGGTATAATGAAAAAGACTGTGATAAAGAAAGGAAAATAACTCAATTGGTTCCGGAAACGGGCGGAAATTGGGTTTTGCGTGAATTTTATGATAAGATTTATTGCTGCAGCCATTGTATTAGCGGGCTATCTGATTTTATTTTTACCGGCATTGCTGATCCTATGGATTATAGGAAAGTTCAGTCCGAGAACAAAGGATATTGTCAGTCTTCGTATGGTACAGGCAACATTAAAATTGATTCTCTGGTGCTCCGGCGCGAAGGTGACGGTGATCGGTGAGGAAAATGTTCCCCAGGATCAGGCGGTGCTGTATGTGGCAAACCACAGAAGCTATTTTGATATTCTGCTTACTTATACCCGCTGCAAACGTCTGACCGGCTATATTTCAAAGAAGGAAATGGACAAGTTTCCCATTCTGAATATCTGGATGCGTTATCTGTATTGTCTGTTCCTTGACCGGGATAACATTAAAGAGGGTCTGAAGACCATTCTGAAGGCGATTGAGCACATAAAAAATGGCATTTCCATCTGTGTCTTCCCGGAGGGAACCAGAAACAAGGGGGACAGTGATCTGGAACTTCTGCCGTTCCATGAGGGAAGTTTTAAGATCGCTCAGAAAACGGGCTGTCCGATTGTACCCATTGCCATAAACAACAGTGCGGAGATTTTCGAAAATCATTTGCCGAAGCTGAAAGCGTGTAATGTGGTTGTTGAATACTGCAAACCGATTATTCTGTCTGAATTGAGCAAAGAAGACCAGAGACGTCTGGGTGCATATACACAGAACATTATTCGGGAAACGTTGAAAAAAAATCAGGAACTGGTATAATCCAGTTCCTGATTTTTTTGTTTGTACACTTCACTATTCAGAAAGTGCTGTTTACAAAATGCCAAAGTGCAGTTATTGACTGAAGCCGGGATTCCTGGCGGATCCTCTTATTCACACATTCTGAACAGTTACTCAAATCGGATATTCATGTAAGAAATGATCTCTTCCACACACTTCTCAAATCCCAGTTTTCCGGAATTCAGACACAGATCATAATTTCTCGCATCCGTCCATTCTCTTCCGGTGTAGTATTTGTAGAAATCTGCACGTTTTTTATCGGTTTTCTCAATGTATTTTTCCATTTCGCGCACACTCATACTATGGCGTTCCATGGCCCGGTCCAGACAGAACTGTTTGTCTGCGTGAATGAATACGCTCAGAACCTTCGGGTGTTCTTTTAACACGTAGTCGGCGCATCTTCCGATGATAACACAGGATTCATTTGCCGCCAGGTCTTTCATGACTTTTGCCTGGTAATTGAACAGGTTTTCATCTGAGGTGAAGTCGCTGCTCTCAGGTGAGATCAGGCTGCCCTCGTAGGGGCGTTTCAGTGGTTTGAACCAGGATGAGATCTTCAGTCGCTCATCTGTTTCACCAAACAGTCTTTCGTTGATACCGCTTTCGTCCGATGCGAGACGAAGAATTTCGTGGCTGTAGCAGTTGATACCCAGTCTTTTTGCCAGCATGGCGCCGATGGTTTTTCCGCCGCTGCCGTACTGTCTTGCAATTGTAATAACTGTGTTTTCCATAGGATGACCTCCTTATTCGCCTAAATACGCTTTTTTAATGGAATCATTGTTTAAAAGATCATTTGCCTTTCCGTCAAGTACGATGCTGCCGGTTTCCAGAACGTAAGCCCGGTCTGCGATGGACAGTGCCTTTTTCGCGTTCTGCTCGACCAGAAGAACGGTGGTGCCGCTCTTTGATACGCTCTGAATGATGTCGAAGATCTCATTTACCAGAATCGGGGAGAGACCCATGGACGGTTCGTCCATCAGGATGATCTTCGGATTTGACATAAGTGCACGGCCCATGGCCAGCATCTGCTGCTCGCCGCCGCTTAAGGTTCCGGCTCTCTGGTTCTTTCTTTCCTCCAGACGCGGGAAACGTGCGTACACCTTCTCCAGAGATTCGCTGATCTCATTTTTGTCTTTTCGGGTAAATGCACCCATTTTCAGGTTTTCGTATACGCTCAGGTCTGCGAAAACCCGGCGTCCTTCCGGTACGTGTGCCATACCAAGGGATACGATCTTGTGGGCAGGGATCTTTGTCAGATCCTGGCCTTCAAAGAGGACAGATCCCTTTTTCGGGGAGAGAAGTCCGGTGATGGTCTGCAGAATGGTGGTCTTGCCGGCACCGTTTGCACCGATCAGCGCGATGACTTCACCCTGATTTACTTCGAAGGAAACGCCTTTGATTGCCTGGATCACACCGTAGTATACTTCCAGGTCTTTGATTTCTAACATTGCCATAGCTGATTTCCTCCTATTCTCCAAGATATGCGGTGATAACCTGAGGATTGTTCAGAACCTCGGTGGTATCGCCCTGTGCCAGTACCTGACCAAAGTTTAAAACAGTCAGTTTTTCGCAGATGCCGCTTACCAGTTTCATGTCGTGTTCGATCAGGAGAATGGTCATGTGGAATTTGTCACGGACAAAACGGATGGTATCCATCAGTTCGGCTGTCTCGTTGGGGTTCATTCCGGCGGCCGGTTCGTCCAGAAGCAGAAGCTTCGGATCTGTGGCCAGCGCTCTGGCAATCTCCAGTTTTCTCTGTTTGCCGTAAGGCAGGTTGGAAGCCTTGTACTGTGCCTCTTTGTCCAGGTCAAAGACTTTCAGCAGTTCCATGGCTTTTTCGTCCATCTCTTTTTCCACTTTTCTGTATTTGCCCACATGGAGAATACCTTCGATGGTGGAGTAGGGATGATGGTTGTGCAGACCGACTTTTACGTTTTCGATCACAGTCAGTTCTTTGAAAAGACGGATGTTCTGGAATGTTCTTGCGATTCCGCCTTTGTTGATTTCAATAATGCTCTTTCCGGTAATGTCCTGGCCGTCCAGGAGGATTTTTCCTGCGGTCGGTTTGTATACACCGGTCAAAAGGTTGAATACGGTGGTCTTTCCTGCACCGTTTGGGCCGATCAGTCCGTAGAGCTGCTCTTTTTCGATGCAGATATCAAATTCATTTACGGCTTTTAATCCACCGAAGGAAATACTCAGCCCTTTTACGTCTAACATTTTTTCTGCCATGATTACTGAGCCTCCTTCTTTGTTTTCTTTTTCAGTTTTGCAAATGTTCGTTCACGCCACTGGATGGCTTTCGGTGACCAGTTGAAGATCATCATAATGATGAGTACGACTGCGTAGATCAGCATACGGTAGTCTGCCAGACCACGGAGAAGTTCCGGAAGCAGTGTCAGTACAACCGCTGCGATCATGGAACCGCGCAGATTTCCGATACCGCCAAGCACCACAAATACCAGAATCATGATGGACTGGTTATAACCGAAGTTGTTTGTGTTTGCAGTCAGGGTGGACAGGTTGTGTGCATAAAGAACACCTGCGACACCAGCTAAAGCTGCGGAGATGGTAAAGGCCATCAGTTTGTATTTTGTGATGTTGATACCAACGGATTCTGCTGCTATGCGGTTATCGCGGATCGCCATGATGGCTCGGCCGTCTCTGGACTGTACCAGACGGATGACGATAAACAGAGTCAGCAGAAGCAAAACTGCTGCGATGGTAAAATTGGCGTCGTTTGGTGTGCCGGTGATACCCTGAGGCCCGTTTATGATGACGGTGCCGCCCGGTTCCATACCGAGGGCCATGCTGCTCTCTGTAGAAAAGTGAAATCCGCTGGAATCTTTTCCGATAAACAGAATGTTTACCAGATTTTTGATGATTTCACCAAAGGCCAGTGTAACGATGGCAAGGTAGTCGCCTTTCAGCCGAAGTACCGGAATACCGATCAGGATACCAAAGACTGCAGCGGCAGCAGCACCGATCAGCAGTGCAAGCAGGAAGCGGAGCGGTGCAATGGTGATGACCTCTTTCATGCATTTTGAGAAAAATGCGCTGGTAAAAGCGCCCACACACATGAATCCGGCATGGCCAAGGCTGAGTTCCCCGAGAAAACCGACAACCAGATTCAGGGAAACGGCCAGGATTGCATAAGTACACAGCGGAACCAGCAGACCTTTCATCAAACTGGAAAGGTTATTGGTTGAAATCAGCAGCTGTACAGCAATGTAAGCCATAACAACAATACCGTATGTGATTGCATTGCTTTTTGTCTGTTTGTTCATATTTTTTAATTTTGTCAACATATTCGCCACCTACACTTTCTCCTGAATATTTTTACCGAGAAGTCCGGTAGGTTTCACCAGTAATACAATGATCAGAACGGCAAATACGATTGCGTCTGCCATCTGGGAAGAAATATAGGCCTTGCCCAGGATCTCGATGATACCCAGCAGAATGCCGCCGATAAATGCCCCCGGAATGGAACCGATGCCGCCGAATACGGCTGCAACGAATGCCTTGATACCCGGCATGGCACCCGTGTATGGTGTAAGGCTGGGATATGCAGAACACAAAAGCATACCTGCGATGGCGGCCAGAGCGGAACCGATGGCAAAGGTAAGGGCGATGGTTCCGTTTACGTTGATTCCCATCAGCTGAGCAGCGCCCCGGTCTTCGGAAACGGCACGCATGGCCTGTCCCTGTTTTGTTTTCTGAACGAATAAAGTCAGGCAGACCATAATGATGATACATGCCACGATCGTGACAATGGTCTCACCGGAGATATTCAGCGCACCGTCTGCCAGGGAAATACCTTCCCATGAAATTGCGGACGGGAAAGACTGGGCATTTGCCCCGAAAATTAAAAGAGCCACGTTCTGAAGCAGATAGCTGACACCGATGGCGGTGATCAGTACTGCCAGATTGGAAGTGGCATTGCGCAGCGGGCGGTAAGCGATCCGCTCCACTGTGACACCCAGGACCGTACATACAATAACGGCAATCAAAATGGCCAGGAGTGGGTTCAGGCCTGCTTTTGTCATACTCATGAGTACGACGTAGGCGCCGATCATGATAACGTCGCCGTGTGCAAAGTTCAGCATTTTGGCGATACCGTATACCATGGTGTATCCCAGCGCGATGATTGCGTATACGCTTCCCAGGCTTATTCCGTTGATTAAGTAAGAAATAAAACTCATATGCGTATCCTCTCATCTAAAATAATATTTATACTGTATACCATTTTCGTGTCGTGTCAGAACACAATTATGCGCGTATGGCGGACACGAAAAAGGTAATAGTCATATGGGCATATTATACCATAAAGGGAGATTTTATATCAACAAGCAATAGAGGTCTTAATGTCAAAATAACCAATAAAATCGCAAAAAAAGGGCTGCTCTGCAGCAACCCTTTTGTCTCTGTCATTACATTACTTTGTATTCGCCGTTTTCGATTACAACCGCTTTTGCCTCTTTGCTCGGCTCACCGTCTTCAGACCATGTGATTCCGCTTCCGGTCAGACCGTCGATGCTGATCTCTGTCATGGCATCTTTCATAGCGTCGCACATATCAGATACGCTCATATCCGGGGTGATACCGGCTTTTTCAGCAGCCGCTTTGATTGCATATACACAGTCATAAGCATCTGCAGCAAACTGGATCGGTGCCTCACCGTATGCGTCTTCATATGCTGCAACGAATGCCTGTGTAGCTTCGTCTTCTGCACCAGCGGTGAACGGTGTCAGGAGCATAGCGCCTTCTGCAAGGCCTGCATCGAAGTTTTCCACATCAAGGATACCGTCAAGACCATCACAGCCGAAGAAGGACGGTTTGTAACCCATTTTGTTTGCCTGTGTCAGGATCAGAGAAGCTTCCTGATAGTAGATCGGCAGGAATACCATTTCAGCGCCGGCATCTTTTGCTTTCTGCAGCTGTACGGTAAAGTCTGTTTTGCTGTCTGCGGTAAATGCTTCGGCAGCTACGATTTCAAACGGCTGATTTTCAGCTTCAGCAGCGAAGTTTGCGTAGATACCGGAAGAGTATACGTCAGAGCTGTCATAGATAACAGCTACTTTTTCAGCAAGTTCGTTTTCACCGATATATTTTGCGGACTCAGTACCCTGGCTCGGGTCAGAGAAACAGATACGGAACGCGTTGTCATACTGGATACTTTCTACTGCAGTAGCAGAAGGTGTCAGCTGGAACAGGTTATCTTCGTGGGATTTTTCAACAACTGCGGTACATGGTGCGGATGTTGTGGTACCGATCAGCATCTGCATGCCCCAGTCTTTCAGAGTGTTGTAAGCGTTAACCGCTTTTTCTGCATTGTGTTCATCGTCTTCGAATTTGTATTCGATCATTACACCGTTGATACCGCCTGCAGCGTTGATCTCATCAACTGCAAGCTGGATACCGTTTTTAACTGCGAGACCGTATGCTGCAGCACCGCCGGTAGAAGGTCCGATACCACCGATCTTGAATGTTTCGGCACCTGTTGAACTGTCATTTGATGATGTGCCCTCATCTTTACTTCCGCAGGCTGCAAATGATGAAACTACAAGTGCAGAAGCAAGTACAAGGCTTACAAATTTTGTAAACTTTTTCATAAAACTCATTCCTCCTTTTTCTATCTGTACACAAAAAGCACTTGACCCGGATTAACATATCAGTGCTTTTTATGAAAGATTAAATTGATACTACTCTTTTGGAACTGCTTTGTCAAGAAAAAACAGTCATTTTCCGCCTGTAATCAACGGTTCCGGAGGGCTTCAACAATTTTATCAAAGTGCATATAATGGGAGGCCTTGACCAGAAGGGTATCATTTTTATGAATCAGTTCCGGCAGCTTTTCCATTAACTGGTCGATGGCGGAAAAATGCTCCACGTACATGTCCTGGCTGACGGAGCGGACTCCGGCTGCCAGATTTTCACATAAGGGGCCAACGCAGATGACACCGTCGATATGGAGTGTACCGGCATGTGCACCCACATCAAAATGCATTTTAGCTTCCTCTTCGCCCAGTTCGCCCATATCGCCGAGAATGGCGATTTTTCGTCCAAGGCCATCCTGAAGTACATTCAGAGAGGACTTCATGGAGACCGGATTGGCATTGTAGCAGTCGTCGATGACGGTGAGATCATCGGTTTCTATAATATGGAAACGTCCGCTTAAGGACTGCAGACTTTCGATCCCTTTTTTGATTTCATCGGTGGTCAGCCCGTAGATGGTTCCCACGGCGGTTCCGGCCAGGGCATTGTAAACCATGTGGCGGCCAGGAATCGGAATCAGGACTTCGAAGGAATCGGACGGTGTGTGGATGCGGCATTTTGTGCCTTTCAGCCCGCAGCTTTGGATTTCATCGGC
Organism: Lachnospiraceae bacterium; assembly: GCA_036310185.1. Classification (GTDB taxonomy): domain Bacteria; phylum Bacillota; class Clostridia; order Lachnospirales; family Lachnospiraceae; genus JALENY01. The sequence goes on from JAXJSH010000127.1 coordinate 19,588, forward strand.
ATAAAAATCATGTTTGGCATCAAGACCGAAAAACAGTGGCTTTTGACCATTTACTTCGGATATGGTAATCAGTTTGTCATCATCACCGTTTAGGATGGCGCGGCCGTCTTCTTTTAAATAGTCGAAGACTTCTGTTTTTGCCTTTAATACACCGTCACGGTCAATCAGGTATTCCAGATGGCACTGGCCGATGTTGGTGATGACGCTGGTATTCGGTTTTGCGATTTTGGCCAGACGGCTCATTTCGCCGAAATGGTTGATGCCCATTTCCAGTACGGCGATTTCGTGTTCGTCACGGAGACGGAATACCGTGAGAGGAAGGCCAAGTTCGTTGTTGAAATTCCCCAGGGTTTTTAAGGTGTTATAGTGCTGGGACAAAACGGATGCGATCATTTCTTTGGTGCTGGTTTTGCCTACGCTGCCGGTGATGCCGATGACCGGGATATTCAGCTGTTCCAGATAAAACTCGGCGATGTCTTTTACCGCCTGAAGACTGGATTTTACCAGAATATAGGGATGTGCGGCTTCCGGCAGTTCCACTTCGGAGAGGGTGGCCAGAGCGCCGGCTTCCATGACGGCCGGAATAAATTTGTGTCCGTCTACACGTTCGCCCTTAATCGGGACGAAGAGAGAGCCGGATTCTACGGTGCGGCTGTCGGTGGTAATGGATGTAACCTGGGTATCTGCTGTGCTTTCACAGTGGAAACAGATTCCGCCGCAGGCAGCAGCAATGTTGGTAAGCGTTAGATTTTTCATGATATTCTCCCCATTAATCAGCATTTTTGTAATTATTCAGAAGGTGCCATTCCCAAAATGGCAGAATGGATTTATTCGTTAAAACAAAACCTTCCGAACCATTACCTATTTTTTATATTTATCCAGAGATACCCGGATCAGTTCTTCACATAAGGTCGGGAAATCCATGCCAAGTGCAGCGGCTTCCTGAGGAAGAAGGCTGGTAGGCGTCATACCCGGCAGGCTGTTTGCTTCCAGACAATAGAGGTCTTCGTTTTCGTTCATCAGGAAGTCCAGACGGCCGTAGGAGTCCATGCCAAGTGCTTTGAAGCCCTTTTGCGCATATTCCTGCATTTTTCTTGTGATATCTTCCGGCAGATTGGCCGGGCAGGTTTCGATGGTGCTGCCTGCTTTGTATTTGTTTTCGTAGTTGTAAAAGCCTTCAAGGGGTGCGATTTCAATGACCGGGAGTGCTTTTCCGTTGATGACGCCCACGGAGAACTCACGGCCGTGGATGTAATCTTCCACAACGATTTCATCTTCATAGGAAAAGGCGGCTTCCAGTGCTTTTTCGTAATCTTTCTGGTTGTCCACGATGGAGACACCGATGGAGGAACCGCCGCAGCATGGTTTTACTACAACCGGAAACTTCATGGTGTAGGCGGACAGTTCTTTTTTGTGTTTGTTCTTTTTCAGGGTGATTCCGCGGGGGGTCGGTACCTGAGCTGCATTCAGGATAACTTTTGTCAGCCCTTTGTCCATGCAGATCGCGCTGCTTAAGTAATCGGTTCCGGTGTATTTGATATGGAACAGGTCAAATGTGGCCTGAACTTTTCCGTTTTCTCCGTCTTCTCCGTGCAGTGCCAGGAAAACCATGTCGGCGGATTTGCACAGTTCGATCACGTTTGCGCCGAAAAAGTCTTTTTTCCCTCTTAAAGCATCCACCTGATCATTGAAACTGCGGATGTATTCTGCCTCTGCATCCACGTCATATACTTCCGGAAATGCTTCGGACAAATTTACATTTTCTTTTCCAAAGTAGACATCCACAAGGATGGCGCGGTGGGATTTTGCGCGCAGGGCCTTGCATACGCCGATTCCGGATACGATAGATACGTCACGTTCTGTACTGATTCCTCCAGCTAAAACTACAATATTCATAATGGATACTCCTTATCTTTGTATTTAAAAAGTGAATGATTCTCCGTTAATACTATACAATTCCAAAGTGTTTGTCAATGACGCGGGCGGGCTCATTTTTTTGCGTCGTCCCTCATATAGTAATAAAAAGTACAAGGACGGAGTCTGTCTATGAAAAAAATCTGTTTACTGCTTGCGGCTGTACTTTTGCTGGCGGGGTGTTCCATCAGCAAAGTGGAAAATATCCGGGTGAAGGATCTGGACTACACGGTGGTAAATGAGGAAGATATTCCACAGGAGCTGGCAGAAAAGATGGAGGAGCGAAAAGAACAGCCCTATCAGTTTTCCCTGGAAAGCGAAGGGTATCTGTATGTGGCGCGCGGATATGGTGCCCAGGAAACCGGGGGTTACAGCGTAGTAGTATCCGATCTGTATCTGGGTGAGGGAGCAATTTATATTCAGACGGATCTGAAAGGACCGCGGACCGCGGCGGAGGAACTGCCGGGCACTTCGTATCCGCATATTGTGCTGAAGCTGGAAGGACGGTCGGAACCAGTGATTTTTCAGTAAATCCGACTTGAAGGAAAATCTGCATGGGGAAAAAGCGGCGTACAAAAGAGAGAATTTTTATTGATTTTATTAAGAATGCAGGAGGGGATTCGTATGGAATTGATGCGGACAAATGTCAGGATGATGAGACGGGAAAAAGAGGCGGTCAGTCAGGTCACTTTTGATGAGGATTACAATGTGCCGGACAGCCGGCCGGATGTGGGGCGGATCATCCAGTACAAGGGAAAAGTGCTGGTGGAAGAGGTAAAGGCCAGTGAGGCACGTGTGCTGATCACGGGAAGTCTTAATTTTCAGGTCCTGTATGTGGAGGATGCCGGGGAAGGGCGTATCTGCAGTCTGGATGGAAAAGTTCCCATAGAAGAAAGTATGAATCTGGACGGAATCGAGAGCGGGGATAAAATCTGTCTCAAATGGGATATGGAAGATCTGAACCTGCACCTGATTCATTCCAGAAAGCTGAATGTGCGGGCACTGGTCACGTTCGAGGCGGCAAAGGAACAGGCGGAAGAAGTGGGCATTACGACGGATCTGAAATGCGAAGGTGTCAGTCTGAAAAAGAAAAAACTTCCGATTCTCGGTTTGCACGTACATAACCGGGATACCATGCGGATTCGGGAGGAATTCAATCTGGCATCCAATAAACCGGATATCCATGAGATCCTGTGGGATACGGTGGACGTGCGGGGAATGGATGTGCGTGCGGAAGAGGGAAAAGCTGTGGTAAAAGGGGAACTGTTTGTCTTTGTGCTCTATCAGGACAGCAATGGCTCCGATACACTGGAATGGCTGGAATATTCCCTTCCTTTTCAAAAGGAGATCATGTGTGAAAACTGTACCCAGGATATGGTGCCGGATATGGATCTGACACTGCTCAGCTCCACCTTAAGCGTAAAGCCGGATGCGGACGGGGAAGAGCGTGTGATCCAGGCGGATATCGTTCTGGAGATGGATCTGAAGATGTACCGGGAAGAACTGCTGGAGCTGCTTCAGGACATTTACCATCCGGGAAAAGAATATGTGTCTGCAGCGACACCTCAGATACTGCGGCAGCTTCTGGTAAAAAACTATGCAAAATGCCGTGTCAATGACCGCATCAGCCTGGAAAACCGGTCGGGAAAAATCCTGCAGGTCTGCCACAGCGACGGAGAAGTGCGGGTGGATGACAGCCGCGTGGTGGAAAATGGTGTGGCGGTGGACGGAATTGTACAGGTGAAGATCCTGTATATTACCGGGGATGATGATATGCCGTTTTACTCTGCGGAGGCAGCAGTGCCTTTTTCACAGGTGATCGAGGCACCGGGAATCGGGGCGGACTGTATCTGGAATCTGCATACAGATCTGGAGCAGCTCTCCACAGCAATGGTGGACGGAAATGAAATAGAAATCAAGGCGCTGGTGAACCTGAACGTGCTGGTTCTCCGGGAGACGAACGAACCGATCATTGACAGCGTGGAAGAACGGGAACTGAATATGGAAAAACTGAAAATGATGCCGGGAATTGTGGGCTATGTGGTAAAACAGGGGGATACTCTGTGGGACATTGCAAAACGTTTCTACACATCGGTTGAAGTGATCAAAGCGGTTAACAATCTGACCTCCGATGAGATCCATCCGAAGGATACTCTGATTCTTGTGAAAAATGTGGAGCGATAATCACTTGAAAAAGTAAAAGTGAAGTTGTAAAATATTGTATACGAAATACAGAATACAAAAAACAATTTGATACAATTTGAAAAAAGAGGGCAGGAAACGCACATGAAATTAAGAGCATTGGCGAAGATTAATCTGGGACTGGACGTTGTTCGGAAAAGAGAAGATGGATATCACGAAGTTCGTATGGTGATGCAGACGATCAATATGTATGATCTGCTGGAACTGAGCGTCACGGAGGAGGCAGGCATCCGGATTCAGACGAATCTGTATTATCTGCCCTGTGATGAAAATAATCTGGTCTATAAGGCGGCAAAACTTCTGATGGATGAATTCCAGGTGAAAAAAGGTCTGGAAGTGAAGCTGGATAAGTTTATTCCGGTGGCAGCAGGCATGGCGGGGGGAAGCTCCGATGCCGCTGCGACCATGGTGGGCGTAAACCGCCTGTTTAATCTGGGGCTTTCCATGGAAGAACTGATGGAGCGCGGAGTAAAGATCGGCGCCGATGTTCCTTACTGTATTATGAGAGGTACTGCTCTGGCGGAAGGAATCGGGGAAGTGTTAAGTCCGCTGCCGCCGATGCCCCAGTGTTATATTCTGATCGGAAAACCGCCGGTCAGCGTATCCACCAAATTTGTTTACGGCAATCTGCGGGCAAATGAACTGGAACGTCACCCGGATATCGATGGTCTGATCGGCGAGATGGAGCAGGGCAATATCAGCGGCATGTGCGCAAAGATGGAAAATGTTCTGGAGACCGTAACCATTCCTGCCTATCCGGTGATTCAGGAAATCAAGGATCTGATGCTGGCAAACGGTGCCGCAGGCGCCATGATGAGTGGAAGCGGCCCTACGGTTTTCGGTATTTTTGAGAGCAAAGAGGCGGGGCTTAAGGCAAAAGAGGAACTGAGCAGAAGCGGTCTGGCCCGTCAGATATTCCTGACGACCCCGTTTAACCGCTGATGGAGGAGAGTACGAATGACAAGTGATTTCAGCATAGATATCAATCAATATATGCCTTTGCGCGAGGTGGTTTTTACAACCCTGCGGCAGGCCATTTTAAAAGGTGAACTGAAACCGGGTGAGCGTCTGATGGAGATTTCCCTGGCCAACCGTCTTGGGGTCAGCCGCACGCCGATCCGTGAGGCAATCCGGAAGCTGGAGCTGGAGGGGCTGGTTGTGATGGTTCCCAGAAAAGGCGCCCATGTGGCGAAGATCACCATTCAGGAGCTGCACGATGTTCTGGAAGTGCGCCGCGGTCTGGAGGAACTGGCCATTGCGAAGGCCTGTGAACGTATAACGGACCAGGAACTGGAGGAACTGGAAGCATCGGCAGGCCGTTTTGAAAGGCTTTTGAAAGCGGGAGAGCTGCTGGCGCTGGCGGAAGAAGACGTAAAATTCCATGACGTTATTTATAATGCCACGCACAACCGCCGGCTGATCCATATTTTAAACAATCTGCGGGAACAGATGTATCGTTTCCGTCTGGAATATCTGAAAGAGGAACCGGCCAGAAAAAATCTGTGTGAGGAACACAAGCTGATCTGCCGTGCACTGCGGGACCGGGATCAGGAAGCGGCCCATCGGTTTATCTGTCAGCATATTGACAATCAGCAGGAAGCGATCGAGTCCGGTCTGACAGAGTGATACGATCATAAGAGATTGGAAAAGATTGCAGAATAAACAGAATAAAAACCTCCGTTTGGGAGATGCTAAGAGAGATGCGAAAGTGTCTCTCTTTCTTTTTTTCATGATGTGGGAACGGGTGTGTACAGAATGAAAAACGGATTTTTTATGGAAATCTCAGATGAGACACAGGAACGGAGGTTGACTGTGGATATTGCCAGAAATTTAAAAGAAAATCGTGCATATGTGGAAGAACTCTATCAGGGATGCGCAGATGTAAACCTGAGAGAATATACGGTAAAAGGCATGGGTTCCTGTCTGCTCGTCTATCTGGAAACCACGCTCAATACCTTTGAAATATCGGATCTCAAAGAACTGAAAACCATGGAAGAAGCCATGCGGACACTGCTGGCGGGAAATGCAGTCCTCTTCTGTGAGGGAAAAGACGTGGCCTACAAAGTGGCCAGTCAGGGGTATCCTCATATAGGGGTGGCAGAGTCTCAGATGGAAAAGGTGCTTCGCGGTTCCCGGGAGGGGCTGGCCGATTCGGTGAAGACTAATGTGGCGCTGGTGCGGAAGCGGCTGCGCACACCGGATCTGAAAGTGGAAGAAACCTTTCTGGGAGAAAAGTCGGATACGGTAGTGTCCCTGGTGTATCTGAAAGATAAGGTTCCCTCCGGGCTTCTGGAAAATATTAAGGAGCGTCTCAGCCAGGTACAGGTGGATGGAATCATGGACAGCGGTGTGATCGAACATCTGGCAGAAGAGCCATGGTATTCACCTTTTCCCAGATTTCAGACCATTCAGAGACCGGACCGGGCGGCCACGGAGCTGCTGAAGGGAAGAATTCTTCTCATGAGTGACAATTCGCCTGTAGGACTGCTTCTGCCAACGACTTTTCACAATTTTCTGGAAGCCAGTGAAGACACTTACAATAGGAAAGAAATCGTAACGCTGACTAAAATTGTCCGGTATGTGGCGCTGATCCTGGCTATGATGCTGTCCGGCTTATATCTGGCTGTGACCACATTTCACACGCAGGTGCTTCCGACTCATTTGATCCTGTCTTTTGCGGCGGCGCGGCAGGGCGTGCCCTTTTCCGGACTGGTGGAGATTCTGGTTATGGAGGTTGCTTTTGAACTGATCCGGGAAGCCGGAATCCGGATGCCGGGGCCGCTTGGGGGAACCATTGGTATTGTGGGCGGTCTTATCATCGGTGATGCGGCGGTCAGCGCCAATCTGGTCAGCCCTATTGTTGTGATTATTGTGGCTTTGACAGCACTGGGTTCCTTTGCCATACCGAACGATGAGTTTGCGGCCACGTTCCGGGTGCTGAAATACGGGTTTATTTTTCTTGGAGGTTTTCTGGGACTGTTTGGTATTGTACTTGGCATTTTTGTGGTGCTGGAGCATCTGTCCGGCCTCTCCAGCTTTAAAATCCCGTATCTGATGCCGTATATATGTAAGGAGCAAAAAGATGTTTGCAGATAATGATGTGATTTCCGCCAGACAGCTGCTGTGTCAGGTGACTTTGGGAATGCTGGGGGTATTTTTGCTGGTACTGCCCGGTTCCGGGGAACTGTACGGGATAAAAGGTGTGATATGCTGCCTGCTGGGGTTTTTGCTGGTGGCAGTGTACTGCTTTTTTCTGGTGCGCACAGCGCCGGCCTACCGGCATCCGGAGAAGTCTTTCGGAGTATGGGGCGCACGGCTGCTGGGGCTTTGGTTTATTTCTTATTTTATTTTTACGGGAGCTTTTCTTGTAAGTGTGGTCAGTGATGTGATCAATGTCTATCTGGTGACCGGCAGTTCGCCTTTTGTGATACATGCAATTATCCTGCTGGCCTGTGCCATGGCCGGCATTCCGCAGGTGCAGCGGCGGGGGCGTATGGCGGAGGCCTGTTTTGGGGTACTGATTGGGATTTTGCTTTTGCTGATGATCCTGTGCATAGGGCAGCAGGACTGGAAGTATCTGGAACAGGGAGTGACTGCAGCAAATGATGCAGTCAGCACGGCGGCGGGGGCCGGAAGGTCCATTGCAGCCGGAACAAAAACGGTTTCCGGGTGGGGGCAGATTTTGCAGCCCCGGAAGATAGCCCTCGGAGCGTATGAGTTTTTTGCAGTATTTACCGGAATCGGTGCGCTTCCGTTCCTGTTAAATAAGGTAAAGGATCACCGGTGTAAAAGTATGGTTGGCGCGGCGGCGATTATAACCGGTTTTCTCGTTATTGCACTGCTGCTTTTGCAGGGCAGTTACGGAACGGCTCAGGTTCAGTCCCGCCAGTGGCCGCTGATTGCCCTGATTGCCGGAATCCGGATTCCGGGCACGTTTCTGGCCAGATTTGATCCCTTATGGATCTCTGTTTTCCTGATGCTGATGCTTTTTTCTGTGGGAACTACGCTTTTTTACAGCAATTATATTGCCCGGTGTTCGAATATTCCGGTCAGATGGTACTGGATTTTGCTGGCGGTATATCTGGTTTCACTGGTGGATTTTGGCGGGTATACGATAAAAGAGTATTATCAGATTTTGCTGCTCTATATTTATGCACCGTCCATACTGGTGCTGAATCTGGTTCTGGGCTGGTGGAATCGCAGACGCATGACGCGCAACGGGGCAGAAGAAGAAAAACAGAAACAGTTCGCTGAGCAGAAATGACGGAGAGTGAGAAAAAATGGGAAAATTGTGTTTGGTTTCGAAATGGCGGTCGTCAGTGAAAAGGGCAGCAGTTTTTGCTGCGGCGGCAGTTTTACTTCTTTCTTTTTCAGGCTGCCGTCGTATAGAGCCGGAGCGGCGGGCATATCCGCTGGCGCTGGGGTTTGACTGGGCGGACGGGCATTATCAGGTGTATTATGCCATGCCGGATCTTGGAACTTATACCGGCGAGGGCAAGGCGGAAGATAGGACAAGTCTGCTCTGGACCTACAATGGGGCGAACTACGATGAAATCGAGCGGCTCATAAATCAGAGCAGAGACCAGCAGGTGGACCTGGGGCATGTGCAGGTAATTTTGCTGGGAGAGGGACTTCTGGGGCATAAGGATGCATATGATGAAACGATGGAATATCTTCTGGAGCAGCCGGTGATTGGCAGTGGTTCTTATGTTTTGAAAAGTCAGGATCTGGCGGCGGTTATGGAAACCAATGGTGCGCTGACGGATTCGCTGGGGGAATATCTTGCGGATCTGATCCATAAAGCAGCGGGAGAAAAACCGGCGGTGCTGCAGGATCTGTACAATGGGTGGTATAACGGGGAAGCGATTCCGCAGCTTATGAATGTAAGGACTGCGGGAGAACGGATTGAAGTGGAAGGACTGGAATAAAATCTCTGGATAAAAAGCTTCTTGATTGAAATTGCACAAAAAGGAAATAATCCGGATATAGAATAAGGATGAAATGGAAAAGGACGAAAATGGAAACAAAAATAGAAGATTCTATATACCGGGAATATTCTGATAAAAAATATGAAATAAAACAGAGCCGCGATGGGAAAATAAAAAAATGCTTTCTTAATAAAATCATTCTGATTCTGTCCGTATTGATTGGTCTGATGGGCACAGTGTATGTGTCTTATGCGCATACGGAGCAGGAGACACTTGCACAGATACAGGCAGGAATTGCAGAAGAAGTATTGCGTTTTCACGTGCGCGCCAACAGCGACAGTGAGGAAGATCAAAGGGTAAAAATGCTGGTAAAGGAGCGTGTGGTGTCTTATTTGCAGCCTGTGCTTGATCAGGCCGCATCCGCAGAAGAGTCGAAAACGCTGGTTTTGCAGCATTTGGAAGAAGTGGAAGAGCTGGCGGAGCAGGTATTGGAAGAAGAGGGCTGTGACTATGGTGTTCAGGTGTCGGTAGGAAAATCGGATTTCCCGGAAAAAATATATGGCGATTGCCGTTTTCCGGCGGGAGAATACGAGGCTCTGATTGTGGAACTGGGCGAGGGCGAAGGCCACAACTGGTGGTGCATGCTTTACCCGGGACTGTGTTTTTTTGAGGATGCTTATGGCGTTGTATCGGAAGAAAAAAAGGAGGAACTGAAATACCTTTTAACCGAGGATGAATTTTCGTGGGTGACTGACTGGGATAAGGTGCGCATCAGCTTTAAGTGGTTTTAAGGGTTGAATTTTACAGGGAGAACGAGTAGAATGGACTCAGAAAATGATTTGGAGACCAGTTATGAATGATATAAAGCAGGCGCCCATCGGCGTCTTTGATTCCGGAGTGGGCGGTCTGACGGTTGTCCGCGAGATCATGCGAAACCTTCCGACGGAAAAAATCGTATATTTTGGTGATACCGCCCGGGTTCCATATGGAAGTAAATCAAAAGAAACCGTACTTCGCTATTCCAGACAGATTGTACGTTTTCTGAAAACACAGGAAGTAAAAGCCATCGTTGTGGCATGTAATACAGCAAGTGCCATGGCACTGGATGAAATAGAAAAAGAAATCGACATCCCGATCATCGGTGTGGTGAGACCGGGAGCGAAAGTGGCAGCAGAAGTGACGGAAAACAAGCGTGTGGGCATCATTGGTACCCAGGCAACCGTGGGCAGCCACATTTACCGGGAATTGATTCAGGAGATCGACCCGGAGATCGAAGTGGTTGGAAAAGCCTGTCCGCTTCTGGTTCCGCTGGTAGAAGAGGGATGGCTGAAAGATCCGATTACCGATGCGGTGCTGACCCGGTATCTGGAAGAAATGCTGGAGCAGGATGTGGACACTCTGATTCTGGGCTGCACCCATTATCCGCTTTTGCGTTCCACCGTGCGCAGACTGGTGGGAGAGAAAATACATCTGGTAAACCCGGCATATGAGACTGCCCGGAGTCTGGGTGAACTTTTGAAGGAAAAAGGCATTGCAAACGATGGGTATGAGGAGGAAGAGTTTCCGTATCGGTTTTTTGTCAGTGATATGGCGGAGCGTTTTACGGATTTTGCAAACACCATTCTTCCCTTTGATGTGAGAAGTGCGAGAAAAGTGAACATAGAGGAGTATTAACAGATGACAAAAGACGTGTTGGTGTCCGTGAAAGGCATGCAGTTTCTGGGGGTGGAGGATGATCCGGAAGAACCGATTGAGATCGTCACACCGGGAAATTATTATTTCCGAAACGGAAGCCATTTTGTGAAATATGAAGAGGTATTTGAAGGGTTCGAAGGGACCACTTCGAATCTGGTGAAGATAAAGCGGGACTCCATTGAGGTAATGAAAAAGGGTGCGGCCAATGTACATATGGTTTTTGAACCGGATAAAAAGAACATTACTTACTATGAGACACCCTTTGGACAGATTCAGCTGGGGATTGCCACCACACATATTGATGTGAGGGAAGAGGAGAAGCAGATTCTGGTGGAGGTGGATTACTCGCTGGATATGAATGATTCTCATGTGGCGGATTGTGTGCTGAGTATGAGTATTCAGGGGAAATAAAAAATCGGGCAGGCGCTTTCGCGTCTGCCCTGTTTCATTTAAGAAATTATTTTTTCTTTGATTTTTTATCCTGTTTTGTCTGTTCTGCATAAGCGTTTTCCGCTTTCGCACGCATGCGTTTCCAGAATCCCTGCTTTTTCTTCGGTGCTTCCAGTGATCCGCGGATACCTTTCACACCGGTGATGTAAATACCGGATACTTCAGCCTTAACTTCCTTTTTCAGCGGAACCAGATCAAATATGCTGTCCTCGCATACCAAAGACATGATCTTTGGACCAACTTTTGCTTTTACGATCGGAAGTTTGCTTCTGCGCATTACCTTCGGAATCTGGTCGATCACCATCTGAGGAAGTCCGGAATCTTTGGCAGGCATTCGCTTTTTATCGATAATCAGCATGGTAACTGTCTGTTTTGCTGCTTCAATCTGTTCTTTCTGTGCATCCTGTTTTTTCTGCATTTTCTTTCCGACAAAGTACAGTACCACAAGTGCGATAATCAGTACTGCCAGAACAATTCCAAATATAATCCAACCGTTCATTTCTAATCCTCCTGTGTATGTTTCACACCAATTCATTTTAGCATTGTTCCTGTGAAAAGGCAATTTGTTTTTCGTAAAAAAGAGAAAAAAACCGTGTTCATAAAAGATAAGTATGTTATAATATTCGCGAACAGGATGCAGCGGCATCTGTGAGTCGGATTTCCGGCTCGGAAGAAGGTAACAACTGAGGAGTATGAATTAGGAAGGAAACACAATGGCAGCGACGGAAAACAAACCGAGAAAGAAACTGAGCAAAGCACAGCTGGAACGAAGAAGAAGGAGAAGAAGACGCGCCCTTATGATCCGGGCCATTTCACTGGCGGTTCTGCTGATTCTGCTGGCAGGCGGCATCTGGGCGGTAACTGCAGGAATCAAGAAGAGCAGTGAAAAAAAAGAGGCAGAAAAAGCCGAGCAGGAGGCAAAAATCCGGGCGGAAGAAGAGGCGCTTCAGAATCGGAAAGATGCACTGGAAGAGGCAGAACGGATGGCGATGGGATATGATTATGACGGAGCCATCGAACTGCTGCAAAGCGTGGAAGGATATGAAGAAGATGCGGATATTATAGCAGCCATCGCAAGCTATACGGCTACAAAAAGTACACTGGTCTCTGTAGATGTGACGACGGTACCGCATATTTTTTATCATTCACTGATTAACGATACAGACCGGGCTTTTAACGTTGAAGTGTTGGGAGAAAGTACGGTAAATGGTATGAATGCGTGGATGACAACCATTGAGGAATTTGATGCGATCACGCAGCAGATGTATGACAATGGATATGTTTTTGTCAGCATTAAAGATCTGGTGGTGGAGACGGTAAATGAGGATGGTACCGTTTCATTTTCAAAAAATACAAATCTGAAACTGCCGGAAGGAAAAAAGCCGGTAGTGCTGTCTCTGGATGACCTGAGCTATTATCATTCTTATGAAGATGCGGGTTATCCGAATAAACTGGTGATTGACGATGACGGAATTGTCCGCTGTGAATACACGGATGCCCAGGGAAATACCACGATTGGCGATTATGACGTAGTAGCCCGTCTGGAAAGCTTTATTCAGGAACACCCGGATGCTTCTTACAAAGGGGCCCGCGGAATTATCGCATTGACCGGATATAATGGCGTCTTCGGTTATCGTACAGACATCGCCTACAAGACCGGTGTGGATCTGTCTGCAGATCAGCAGAAATGGCTTGATGAACACCCGGATTTTAACTGGGATCAGGAAGTTGCGGAGGCAACAAAAGTTGCGGAAGCGCTGAAAGCGGAAGGCTGGGAATTTGCCAGTCATACATGGGGACACTTGAGTGTGACAGACAAGAGCGTGGAGACGCTGAAGACAGACCATGAAAAATGGAAAGCAACTGTGGAAAATATTATTGGTGAGACCGACATTATTATCTTTGCCCATGGTGCTGATATCGGAAGCTGGCAGGGATACAGCGACGATAATGAGCAGTATGCCTACTTTAAGAGTCAGGGATTTAACTACTTCTGTAACGTAGATGGTTCTCAGAAGGCATGGATACAGATTACTTCTGATTATGTGCGTCAGGGACGAATCAATCTGGATGGATATATGCTGTATAAAGCGAGTCAGGGAAATACGGATGTAACGGAAAATCTGTTTGATGCAAGTACTGTGTTCGACAGCAGACGGCCGACGCCGGTAGTTGCGATTGGAAAAAGCTGATGAAGCTGGAAAATAAAATTTTATTCGTTGAATTTGTAACGTATGTATAATAAAATGAATCTGCATACGTCAAATGGAAAATTTATGAGGAGGACGAAAGTATGTTTTGTCAAAAATGTGGGAAACAATTATTAGAAAACACGCAGAGATGCCCCTATTGCGGCGAGGATCTTCAGGCTGCTCAGACACCGGCAGCGGCACAGCAGCCTATGAAAATGAAATGGTTTAAGTTTGTCATCTGGGTTCAGCTGTTCCTGGCGGCGCTGTCATCACTTTATACAGCGTTTTCACTGTTTACCGGTTCTGCGTATCTTGGATCCGCAGATACCATTTACTCTTATTATCCTGGATTAAAAGCCAGCGATATGATTTTCGGTGTTATTTATATTGCGCTGATTGTCTTTGCTATTTACACCCGTCAGCAGTTAGCACATTATAAAACCAATGCGCCGAAACTGTATTTGGTTTTCCTTGTTGTGGTTGCAGTGGTATCTCTTCTGTACGCAGCAGTTACATCCGTTATGACTGGTTATAATATGTTTACGTTAAACGTAATTGTATCTCTGGTAAGCAGCGTTGTCATGATTGTACTGAATAACATTTACTTTAACAAACGTAAAGAACTTTTCAATAACTAATTATTTTATGTCAAAAATGAAATACATATGCCGATGAGAACGGCAAAAGCAGAAAGACTGGCCCCGGATGGCCGGTCTTTTTGTTGTACAAATCTTTACAATTTGCAAGCAACTTTACGAAGTACTATTGATGGAAAAAAATCTCCCTTTTATAATGAGATTGTAAAAAAATGTCAGATGCTGTTATGAGGAAGAATCAGATAATTGGGATATCTTTATTGGTATAGTGGAAAAAGTAGAGTCGTATGGAAATTGGGGACGGATTTTGAAAAAAGAAAAATGTCTTCGTTATATTTAACAATTTTTGGTGTGAAATAATTGTCTTTTTGGTGATTAAAGGTGCAAAACACGAAAAATGATAACAAGTTTTGTAAAAAAACATTAGAATATGATGAGTTGGTTGAATTCAATAAATTTATATATTAAAATCTATTTTATGAAATATGTTTTCTGTGTGCTAACAATTTATGAATTTGTTTGTGAATAAAAAATCTAATTCCTCAGTATAACTGAGGAATTAAGCGAAGATTTCCAGTTTTGGGCATAACTATAAAACGGATTTTACTTCTTTGGATGAAAAGAAGTAGAAAAACCGAGAATATAGTCAGCGGAAACATTATAGTATTTGCATAATGCAATGAAATGTCGGACAGGAAGTTCGTTTGCACCACGTTCATAGCGAGCATACATAGTCTGGGAGGTACCCAAATAATCTGCAATTTCCTGCTGAGTTTTGTCGTGATCTTCCCGAAGATTTCGAAATTTTTTCATATATTCTTCAATCATAAAAATCTCCATGATTTTAAGATAGCATGGAACAATATTTTTTGTTTGTTTTAGTAAAAATATGTATTAAACTCGGATGAATAATGAGAATTTTATCTATAGATGTATATGGTTGATTAGAATTTTTTATTAAAAATGAATTGGAAAAATTGAAAATTATTTACATGTTTTAGAAAAGTTAAATAGAAGATAATCAATATTAGAAATTGGATTCAGATATTATAAAAATAATGGAGAAAATTTAAGGATAAAAAGGATACATTTAATAGTATCGTTTGAGTTTCTGTAATAAAACCGCTGAGAGAATATTTTCCCCTCCAACCGCGCACACTACCTTTGTACAAAAAGGAGGTGCTATCATGGCAAATATTTCAGAACTTGATTTACAGAATCTTCGTCACCTGATCGGCGGCTACGACAACATGCACTGCAAAATGAAAGCCTACGCGGATATGGCAACCGATCCGAAAGTAAAACAGTTTTTCACCAAAAGTGCACAGTCCGCAATGGACAACAAACAGACACTGATGACTTTCCTTCAGTAATTAAAACGAGGTGACGAAAATGGAAGAAAAAGTAATGGTAAACGATGCCCTGGTTGGGATTAACGGTTCATTGACCCGCTATGGAGAAATGATTCCGCAGACCGAAAACAAAGAATTAAAACAGGCGCTCAAACAGATTCGAAACGCCTGTGAAATGTCTCAGGAAGAACTCTATCAGATTGCCAGAGACAAGGCATATTATATTCCGGCTGCACCGGCAAAACCGGATGAAATCGCTCATGTAAAAGAGATTTTGATGAAACCGGCAGTGTAAGTGTAAAAGAATACGGTAAAAGAAATGGAACGGAGATGCGCTGTATGCGGCGTATCTTCGTTCTGTTCTTTATTATTTTTCATGATTACAGAGAAAACGAAAGTAAATGTCCTATCTGCCGTGGACGGATTACAAATCCCTGCGGCTGCATTTCTCACGGCAAAATGAAATTGCCTCCGCCCGAATCGCAGCCATTTTCTCAGCAGTGTCCGGGTTGGTATAGCGAATTCTGTCAATATTGGATTCGATACAGTGATGATCCAGCACATACTGATAGCTTGCCGGAAAATTAAAATCATAGATAAAAGCCAGATAAGAAATCCACATATCCAGCTTGGTATGGCGATCAGCCTTTAAAATAGGCCGATGTTCCATAAAATCCCGGAAAATATTGTCGCTGACACCATCCGCCCCCAGATATTCTTCATCCACATCCAGCATAGCCTCAATCGGGTCAACAGCTTTTACGCGAAAATTATCCAGTTTATCGGCATCCCGAATGATTTTTGCATGCAGGAGTGTCTGACCGGAAACAGCCGGATCAATGGCGAAAAGACTGTGATTTTTGATCGCAGCATAGATGATGTCATCATACCTGTCAGATTCAATATAACTGCGGATGTTGTTCTGGTCAAAAAGAACCTCCAGACCGCATTCTGCGTGGGGCAGCAGATTATCATCGTAACTGTTGAATCGAGTCAGCTGTTCAAATCGGCCTACATCATGCAAAAGTCCGATAAGCAGCGCCAGATCACGGTTTTCTTCATCCAGTTCCAGTGAATCGGCCAGATACCCGCAGGCATCCACGACCGCATAGGTATGGCGCACTTTTAAGGCAATCTTCGGGTCATTCAGATCATATTGAGATACATAGTTGTGAAATGTTTCTTTTGCGTGTTCCAGAGAAAACATAAATACTCCTTTTAAAATATAAGATTGTAATTATTCAGAAGGTGCTATTGCTGTATGTAATCGGCTGTATGCAACCTGCATGTAAAGTATAGCATTCCAGAAGAAAATATGGTAGAATAATCTGGAGTCGGCGGAGAAATCCATCCGTTTGTACGACTGCGTCATAATGAAGAAAAATAGCAGAAATAAAGATATGATAGAAACGCAGATAACAAAACGCAGACAGCATAAACAAAGATAGTAAGAATAGACAAATGCAGCAAATAGAATAAATAAAGAAAGCAGGAAATAAAGATGATCGACCATACATTTGCAGTAAAAAAATTAAAGAGTCTCGAAAACCTTATTGTAATCTTTTCTCAGACAACCCGTATGCCTTTCGTTGAATGCGACGCGGAGACATACGATGATCAGGTGCACATTTTTGCCAACGAAACAGGTGTAGAAGAATTTGCCAAAGAATACGCAGAGAAAAAGTTTCGCCTGATGGCCATGAAAGTTTCCCAGAAGCAGACACAGGGAGTGTTTAACAGTTTTTATTCCATCGGTGCTAACGTGATCGTATTTCACGAAAATGGAAATGTTCACCGTCTCCAGCTGGAAGATGTGGCAAAGAAACCGGATATGGAAAGACTGATGAAAGAAAAACTTCCGATTTTGAATCCGACGCTTCAGCTGTCCGCACTGTATTTTCTTCAGGAGATCCAGCGTCCGGTTGAGCACGATATGAAGTATGCCCGTGAACTGGAAGAGGAGATGCTGATTAACCTGATGCGTTCCAAATATATTCTGCCGCTGGAGAGCGCAGATCCGAATGTTCCTCTGGATCCGAAAGTTCCGAATCAGAAAAAGCGGATTCCGTATGTGAAAGACAAAGACGGAAAAATGTTTTTGGCAGCATTTACAGATGTGGCAGAGTTCCAGAAATTTTATAAGGACAAGGCGCGCACAATCGGAATGGTGGTGCAGCAGTTCGAGGATCTGTCCAAACATGTTGTGAATCCGGCAAATGGAATGATACTGAATCCGGGCGGATTCCACCTTCATGTGACAAAGGAACAGCTGGATAAGCTGACGGAAGCAAAGAATGCCCAGAAAGCACCGAAGGAAGAAAATTAAAAAATATTCAACTTTTTCTTGCAATTTGCAAAAGATGGAATTATAATACAAACAAATTTAATTAAATATCGCTTTAAACCGATGAAGTGGAGATAAAAACAGATCGTGCACTTACAGAGAGTCCGGGCAGCTGAGAGCCGGGCAGAACGCAGCCTGTTAAATGGACCACTGAGGGCAGGATGAAAAGGTTTCGACCCCAGTATCCCCTGACGTAAGGCATACGTTAGTTGTCATGGATATGAAGGTATCCAGTTAAGTGCGCAGATGTCGTGTCTGCGAATCAAGGTGGCACCGCGAGTGTAGTGTAACTATCTTATTTTAGTATATCTACCCGTCCTTGACAGAATATATATATTCTGTTGGGGGCGGGTTTTTTGATGCCCAAAAGCGGTGTCATGAAATCCAACATACCGAAGCTGGAGTTGTACAGCGGCTAATAATTGAACAATAAAAGGAGGTAACCCATGATTTATCCAAGTTTAGACGAGGCAAAAGAAATACTGGCATCCGGAGATTACAGAATCATTCCCATCAGTCGGGAACTGTATTCAGATCGTATTACCCCTATTGAAGTGATGCGTATTCTGAAAAACATCAGCAAACACTGCTATATGCTGGAAAGTGTGGAGAGCAGTCAGAAATGGGGCCGTTATACATTTCTGGGGTATGATCCCACACTCGAGATTACCTGTCACGATCATAAACTCCGCATTCGCAGCGGCATGACCATAGAAAAAGAAGTGGAACATCCGAAAAATGCAATTCGTGAAATCTTGAAAGATTACAAAAGTCCCCGGCTGAAACAGCTGCCGACCTTTACCGGTGGCCTGGTCGGATACTTTTCCTACGATTACATCAAATACAGTGAACCGACTCTGCATCTGGATGCAAAAGATGAGGAAGGTTTCAAAGATGTGGATCTGATGCTTTTTGACAAAGTTATCGCTTTTGATCATTTTAAACAAAAAATCATCCTGATTGTAAATGCGCGAACTGAGTATCTGGAGATCGAGTACAATAAGGCGGTCAATGAACTGGATAATATGGCGAAACTGATTCGCCGCGGCCAGCCGGCAGAAAACCGTCCGCTTCAGTTGAAAAGCGGATTCAGACCACTTTTCAAACAGGAAGCCTATTGTGAGATGGTGGAAAAAGCAAAGCATTATATCCGGGAAGGTGACATTTTTCAGGTGGTTTTATCCAATCGTATGGAAGCGGATATCGAAGGAAGCCTGTTTGATACCTATCGGGTGCTCAGAACGGTGAATCCGTCGCCTTATATGTTTTATTTTTCCAGTGATGATGTGGAGATTGCAGGTGCTTCCCCGGAGACGCTGGTAAAACTGGAAGACGGAAAACTTTACACCTACCCGTTGGCCGGAACAAGACCAAGAGGGGCTTCAGAGGAAGAAGACAAAAAGCTGGAAGAAGAACTTTTGCAGGATGAAAAGGAACTGTCAGAGCACAACATGCTGGTTGATCTGGGACGAAACGATATTGGAAAAATCAGTCAGATCGGTTCCGTAAAAGTAGAACAGTATATGAATATCGAACGATACTCTCACGTAATGCATATCGGTTCCACTGTATCCGGAAAAATCCGGCCGGACTGTGATGCATTGGATGCGGTCGATGCAATCCTGCCGGCAGGAACTTTATCCGGAGCACCGAAAATCCGGGCATGTGAGATTATCAATGAACTGGAAAATAATAAACGCAGTATTTACGGGGGAGCAATCGGTTACATTGATTTTACCGGAAATCTTGATACCTGTATTGCCATTCGACTGGCCTTTTCCAAAAACGGAAAAGTGTTTGTACGATCCGGCGCGGGAATTGTGGCAGACAGCGTACCGGAAAAAGAGTATCAGGAATGCATCAACAAAGCGAAAGCGGCAGTAAAAGCGCTGGAACAGGCAAAAGGAGGAATCGACGATGATTTTGCTGATTGATAATTACGATAGTTTTTCATATAACCTTTATCAATTGATTGGAACAGTGAATCCGGATCTGAAAGTGATCCGTAACGATGAGATGACCGCAGAGGAAATCGAAGCACTGAATCCGGAACTGATCGTGCTTTCTCCGGGCCCGGGAAAACCGGCCGATGCAGGTGTATGTATACCGGTGGTCAAAAAGCTGGGCGGCAAGATTCCTGTTTTCGGTGTATGCCTGGGGCATCAGGCCATCTGTGAGGCATACGGAGCCACCGTTTCCTATGCGAAACAGCTGATGCACGGAAAAACCAGTATGGCAAAACTTGATACGGATTCAAAGCTTTTTCAGAATATGGAGCCGGAAATGCAGGTGGCCCGCTATCATTCACTGGCCGCTGTGCCGGAGACGATTCCGGAAGAATTGAAAATTACGGCAATGACGGAAGATGGAGAGGTCATGGCAGTGGAACACAGAGAATATCCTGTATACGGAGTACAGTTTCATCCAGAGTCGGTGCTGACACCGGAAGGGATTAAAATTATAAAAAATCTGATATCAGGATGCAGATAGTGCAGAACAGGAAGGGCTGCAAATAGGAATTGATTCTATGACTGATAAGGAGGACAAACGGATGATTAAAGAAGCAATTTTAAAACTGGCAAAAAAAGAGGATATCGGTTATGACATGGCGAAAGCGGTTATGAATGAAATTATGAGTGATCGGGCAAGCGAAGTACAGAAAAGTGCTTATCTGACCGCTCTTTCCATGAAGGGAGAGACCATCGGCGAGATCACTGCTTCTGCCGAGGAAATGCGAAACCATTGTATCAGACTTCTTCATGATATGGATGTGCTGGAGATCGTAGGAACCGGCGGTGACGGAGCCAATAGTTTTAACATTTCCACAACATCTTCAATCGTTATTGCTTCCGGTGGTGTGCCTGTGGCAAAGCATGGAAACCGGGCGGCAAGCAGCAAATCCGGTGCGGCTGATGTGTTGGAAGCTCTCGGTGTAAACATAACCGTACCGCCGGAAAAAAGTGCAAAGATGCTGGAAAAAATCGGAATCTGTTTCCTTTTTGCCCAGAACTATCATATCGCCATGAAATATGTCGGACCGGTTCGAAGGGAACTGGGAATCCGGACTATTTTTAACATTCTCGGCCCCTTGGCCAATCCGGCCGGAGCCAACATGGAGCTGATGGGTGTGTACGATGAGGAACTGGTGGAGCCGCTGGCAAAAGTTTTGTTTAATCTTGGTGTAAAAAATGCCATGGTGGTTTACGGACAGGATAAACTGGATGAGATCTCCATGAGTGCTCCGACTACAGTATGTGAAATCAAAGACGGTGTCTTTTCCAATTATGTGATTCAGCCGGAAGATTTCGATTATACCAGATGTAAAAAGGAAGATCTGGAGGGCGGCACGCCGGCAGAAAATGCGGAAATTACGAGAGCAATTCTGAACGGAGAAAAAGGTCCGAAGCGCGATGCAGTGGCATTGAATTCCGGCGCGGCTCTTTACATTGCTGGTAAGGCTGCTTCTTTAAATGCAGGCATAAAAATGGCAGAAGAGCTGATTGACAGCGGGAAGGCAAAAGAAAAACTGGAAGAATTCATTCGTTATTCCAATATGAGATAAAGGAGAGTATCCATGATTTTGGAGAAAATAGCAGCAAAAACCATCGAACGGATCGAAGAAAAGAAAAAGCAGATTCCGCTGGAACGGATAAAAGCTCAGGCGCTTGCGATGAATCCGGATACGGGATTTCCTTTTGAACGTGCACTTGGAAGTTCAGGTTCAGAAGATATTCGTTTTATCTGTGAAGTGAAAAAAGCATCACCGTCCAAGGGTGTAATCGCGGAAGATTTTCCGTATCTGCAGATTGCAAAGGAATATGAGGCGGCAGGTGCCTCGGCCATTTCCTGTCTGACAGAACCTTATTTTTTTCAGGGGCAGGATTCTTATTTGGAAGAGATTGCACAGGCGGTACAGATTCCGGTGCTTCGAAAGGATTTTACGGTAGATGAATATATGATATATGAAGCAAAAATACTTGGTGCATCGGCGGTACTTCTGATTTGTTCCATTCTGGAGGAAAAACAGTTGAAATCGTATTTGCAGCTGGCCCATGATCTTGGACTTTCTGCATTGGTGGAGGCCCATGATGAGCAGGAGGTGGAGATGGCACTCCGTTCCGGAGCGGCGATAGTCGGTGTAAACAACCGGAATCTGAAGACATTTGAAGTGGATATTCAGAATTCGATCCGTCTTCGGAAAATGGTGCCGCCGGAAATCATTTTTGTATCAGAAAGCGGTATGAGGACGCCGGAAGATATTGCAGCGCTCAGAACAAATGGCACGGATGCGGTTCTGATCGGGGAAACGCTGATGCGCAGTGCCGATAAGAAGAAAATGCTGGATGAACTTCGGGGTATGAAGTAAATTAATAAACACCGGGAAATGTCTTAAAATTCATGAAGAAGATAAGTTCCGGAATTGTCGATAAACATGGGAAAGTATCGATAAAAATTAAAAAAACGTGGACAAAATCGGCGAAATAAAAGCAGGAATATATGGATCACAGGAAGGAAACAAGATGCCGGAAAAACAAAAAACAGCAGTTAAAATCTGCGGCCTCACCCGCACAGAAGATATGGCTTACGTCAATGAAATGAAACCGGAATACATCGGATTCGTTTTCTGGCAGAAAAGCAAACGTGCCGTAAACATTGCCCAGGCTCGGAAACTGAAGCATAAACTGGATCCCGACATACAGGCTGTGGGTGTGTTTGTAAACGAAGATCCGGAAAGGATCATCGAATTGCTAAAACAGGATATCATTGACATTGCCCAGCTGCACGGAGAGGAATCCGAAGAACAGATCCAAAGAATCCGATTGGAAACCGGGAAGCCGGTAATCCGTGCAATTAAAATAAAGGGAAAAGAAGATATCGCCAATCAGATTGAAAAACTGAATACAGAAGCTGATTATCTGTTAATCGACAGCGGCATGGGTTCAGGAGAAACCTTTGACTGGGACATCATGGGGGCAATGCCCAAAATAGAAAAACCTTTTTTTCTGGCCGGCGGCCTGAATCCGGACAACGTGCAGGAAGCCATACGGCAGATTCATCCCTACGGGGTGGATGTAAGCAGCGGTGTTGAGACAGATGGAAAAAAAGACAGAGAAAAAATAGAAAAAATCATAAGGAGAGTTCGAAATGAGCAGAGGTAGATATGGAATTCACGGGGGACAATACATTTCCGAGACCCTGATGAATGAATTAATAAAACTGGAAGAACAGTATGAATTTTACAAAAAAGACCCGGAATTTAATGCGGAGCTGACAAAACTTTTAAATGAATACGCCGGCCGTCCGTCCCTTCTGTATTATGCGGAAAAGATGACAAAAGACCTGGGCGGTGCAAAAATCTATCTGAAAAGAGAAGATCTGAACCATACCGGTTCCCACAAAATCAACAATGTGCTGGGTCAGGCACTGATGGCAAAAAAAATGGGAAAAACCAGAATCATCGCAGAAACCGGTGCCGGCCAGCATGGTGTAGCCACAGCAACAGCGGCTGCTCTTCTCGGTCTGGAATGTGAAATTTTCATGGGAAAAGAAGATACGGATCGTCAGGCATTGAATGTGTATCGTATGGAACTTCTGGGTGCAAAAGTGCATCCGGTTACCAGCGGAACCATGACCCTGAAAGATGCGGTAAATGAGACTATGCGTGAATGGTCTTCCAGAGTAGATGATACCTTATATGTACTCGGTTCCGTTATGGGTCCCCATCCGTTCCCGATGATCGTACGCGATTTCCAGAGCGTGATCAGCCGTGAGGCAAAGCAGCAGATTTTGGAAAAAGAAGGAAAACTTCCGGCAGCAGTAGTTGCCTGTGTGGGCGGCGGAAGCAATGCCATGGGTATGTTTTATAATTTTATTGAAGAGAAAGATGTACAGCTGATCGGTTGTGAAGCAGCCGGACGCGGCATCGATACAAAAGAGACAGCAGCAACCATTTCAACCGGACGTCTTGGTGTATTTCATGGTATGAAATCTTACTTCTGTCAGGATGAAGACGGCCAGATCGCACCGGTATATTCCATTTCTGCAGGTCTGGATTATCCGGGAATCGGTCCGGAACATGCACATCTTCATGATATCGGCCGTGCTCAGTATGTGCCGGTAACGGATGATGAAGCGGTAGACGCTTTTGAATATCTGGCACGCACGGAAGGCATTATCTGTGCAGTAGAGAGTGCGCATGCAGTAGCACATGTACGGAAAATTGCCGGTTCCATGAGCAAAGATGACAGTATTATCGTGTGTCTCTCAGGACGCGGAGATAAAGATGTGGCAGCCATTGCCAGATACAGGGGGGTTGAAATTTATGAGTAAGATAGCAAAAGCATTTGAGAATGGAAAAGCATTTATTCCGTTTCTGACTGTAGGAGATCCAAGCGGAGATAAAACAGTAGAATTTGTTCTGGAAATGGAACGGGCCGGAGCGGATCTGGTGGAACTTGGCATTCCTTTTTCCGATCCCACGGCGGAAGGTGTCGTTATTCAGGAAGCGAATATCCGTGCTTTGGGGGCGGGCATGAGAATGGCCGGAGTATTTGAAGTGGTTCGAAAAATCCGCGAGAAATCCCAGATACCGCTAGTTTTTCTTACCTATTTGAATCCGGTATTCAATTACGGTTATGAAGCGTTTTTTGCAAAATGTCAGGAGCTGGGTGTAGACGGCATGATCTGTCCGGATCTTCCATATGAAGAAAAGGGAGAAGTAGTAGATATCGCGAAAAAATATGATGTGGATATTATTGCACTGATCGCTCCCACCTCTGAGGCCCGTGTTCAGATGATTGCAAAAGAAGCCAGCGGGTACATATATATTGTTTCATCCATGGGCGTAACCGGTGTCCGCAGTCAGATAACCACGGACATTGGAAAAATTGTTTCGTCCATTCGTCAGGTCACGGATGTGCCATGTGCCATCGGTTTCGGCATCAGCACACCGGAGCAGGCAAAAGAGATGGCGGATCTGGCAGACGGCGCAATCGTTGGAAGTGCCATTGTAAAAATTATCGCAAAATACGGAGAAAACGCGGCGCCATACGTTTATGAATATGTAAAATCAATGAAAGATGCACTTTAAGACGAACCCGGATATGAGAGCTTCGTATCCGGTTTTTTTCTTATCCATGCATCCATGGAACTTTTTCGTCAAATTGACGAGTAATCCAATATTTTCTTGCATATATTAGGCAAAATAACCATGAAAAAGATTGAAAATATTCCATGATTCGGGTATGATAATAATAATGGAAAATGAGAACGGTCTCATATATATAAGGGAGGATTGAACCATGGAAAAGATTCAGGGAAAGTCCATATTCAGTGGAGTTGCAATTGGTAAGATTTTTTTCTTTGCAAAGTCAGAGCAGCAGGTAAAACGTGATCGAATAGAAGATGTGGAATCTGAGGTAGTGCGATTTGACGCGGCGAAGGCAAAAACACTGGAGCAGCTGCAGGCATTGTATGAAAAAGCTCTGGTGGAAGTGGGTGAGGCCCATGCAGAGATTTTTGATGCTCACGCACAGATGGTAGATGATCCGGATTTTTGCGACTCCATCTATAATATTATCCGTACACAGAGCATGAATGCGGAATATGCGGTAGCTACAACCGGTGACAATTTTGCAACCATGTTTGCCGAGATGGATGATGAGTATTTTAAGGCGAGAGCATTGGACGTAAAAGATATCT
The DNA here is from genome assembly GCA_036310185.1 of Lachnospiraceae bacterium. GTDB lineage: Bacteria > Bacillota > Clostridia > Lachnospirales > Lachnospiraceae > JALENY01. Next base: position 44,962 of record JAXJSH010000127.1, read on the forward strand.
CCGAGCGCCTGATCAATGTACTCAGTGGAAAACAGGATGCAGCGGATCTGACAGAGCCGGTGATTGTAGTGGCCGAGGATCTGACTCCGAGTGAAACGGTCAGCATGGATAAGAGTAAACTGCTTGCATTTGTTACAAGACTTGGCTCTTCCAATTCCCATACAGCTATTTTGGCGAGAACCATGAACATTCCGGCGTTGATCGGAATTGATATTGACCCGTCCTGGAACGGAAAAATGGCAGTTGTGGATGGTTTTAACGGTGTCCTTTACGTGGAACCGGATGAAAAGACGCTGGAAGTAATGCGTGCAAAACAGCAGGAAGAAATCCGCAAGAGAGAACTTCTTCAGGAACTGAAGGGAAAAGAAAGCGTAACAGTAGACGGAAAGAAAATCCGTCTGTATGCAAATATCGGCAGTGTGGGCGATGTAGCCAACGTAATGAAAAACGACGGTGAGGGCATTGGTCTTTTCCGCAGTGAATTCCTGTATCTGGAAAAAGACCACTGGCCCACTGAGGACGAGCAGTTTCAGGTTTACAAACAGGTAGTGGAAAACATGGCAGGTAAAAAAGTAATCATCCGTACGCTTGATCTTGGTGCGGACAAGCAGGCAGACTACTTTGACCTGGCGGACGAAGAAAACCCGGCAATGGGCCTTCGTGCGATTCGTATCTGTCTGGAGCAGCCGGATATTTTCAAGACGCAGCTTCGCGCTTTGTTCCGCGCAAGTGCATACGGCAACGTGGGCATCATGTTTCCAATGATCACTTCTGTATGGGAAGTGCAGGAAATCAAGAGAATTGTAAATCTTGTTAAAGCAGAGCTGGATTCAGATGGAATTGCATATGGTGATGTGGAACTTGGTGTTATGATCGAGACTCCGGCAGCCGTTATGATCAGTGAAGAACTTGCAGAAGAGATGGACTTCTTCAGTATCGGTACCAACGATCTGACCCAGTATACACTGGCAATTGACCGTCAGAATGCAAAACTTGGCCGTTTTTATGATTCTCATCATCCGGCGATCCTGAAAATGATTCAGATGACAGTGGAAAATGGTCATAAACATGACTGCTGGGTAGGTATCTGTGGAGAGCTTGGTGCAGATATGACTCTGACAGAGACATTCCTTAAGATGGGTGTGGATGAACTGTCCGTATCACCGACCTTCATTTTGCCCATTCGTGAAATTATCAGAAAAACTTCAATTCAGTAAAAAATGGGGCTGTCGGGAAATAGACAGCCCCATTTTGACCCTGGTATCATAAAATGTTAAAAGAAAAGTATTTCGGCAGTGAGATGGTGACTACTGAAGTACTGTTCGGCTTGAATTCGGGCAAAAAGACAATGCTTCGGGCAAAAAGTCAAAAAGAAATTGATATTTTGCTCGAAAAGTTGTATGCTTTGAGCAAGATGAGAAACACTAATTTCAAAGGGGATGATTTATATGAAATCCAGTGAACAAATGGCAATTGAATGGGGTCTTTCTAAGCGTGCAGTTAATGATTTGTGTAACAAAGGAAAGATTTCAGGTGCAATAAAGGTTGGAAGACTATGGCAGATTCCTGATGATGCAGTGAGACCTGCAGATGGCCGCGTATCTTCCGGTAAATATGCGAAGAAAAAGGAAGGCGGAACAAAAGCCCTGCCAATTGGTGTTTCAGATTATGTTCGTGCACAGGCCGAATATTACTATGTAGATAAGACGTTACTGATTAAAGAATGTTTGGATCAGAAACCGTTAGTTTCTTTGTTTACAAGGCCAAGGCGTTTTGGAAAGACATTAAACATGGATATGCTTCGTGTATTCTTTGAGATTTCCGAAGAGGATACGAGCAAATATTTTGCAGATAAAGCAATCTGGAAATGCGGAGAAGAATATCGTAAGCATCAAGGAAAATATCCGGTTATTTTCCTGACTTTCAAGGATGTGAAATATGATTCTTGGGAAGCCACTGTGAATAAGATGCGTAGTCTTCTTCAGAATGAATTTGGAAGACATCAAGAGCTTTTAAGCAGTAATAAGCTTGCTGAGTATGAGAAGGTATATTTTTCTAAAATTTTAAATGGCGAGGCTTCTGTGGTAGATATGACAGCTGCGCTTGAGCAGCTTTCGCAGATGCTTGCAAAACATTATGAAAAAGCACCGATTATCATTATTGACGAGTATGATACACCGATACAGGAAGGATACTCCAAGGACTTCTATGATGAAATTATTTGCTTTATGAGAAACTTTTTCTCAGGGGCTTTTAAGGATAATAGAAATATCACCTATGGATTTCTTACGGGAATTCTTCGAATTGCGCAGGAGAGTATTTTCAGTGGATTAAATAATATTACAGTGAATTCCGTAATGGATGACGAGTACGATGAATTCTTCGGTTTTACCGCTTCGGAAGTAAGAACAATGCTCGAATATTACGGTGTTGCAGATAAAGAAGCAGAGCTTAAAGATTGGTACGATGGATATTTATTTGGCAGTACAGAGATTTATAATCCGTGGTCTGTAATTAATTATATTGCAAGAGGATGCATTCCTCAGGCTTACTGGGTTAATACCGGAAAAAATGAAGTGCTGGAGGATGTGCTTGCCGGTGCTACGGATGATATTTCGGAGAGACTGTATGCACTATTGCTGGGTCAAACAGTAGTTGCCAGAATTGACCAGAATGTGGTGTATCGTTCACTGGCTGAAGAACCTGCCAATGTTTATAGCCTTTTGTTGGTGGCCGGATATTTGAAAGCACCTAAGAAGGAACTGCAGGCGGATGGCTCTTATTTATGTGAGGTTTCCATTCCAAACAGAGAGATTGCTGCAGTTTATAAGAGTGAGATACTGTCACATCTGATGCAAATCGGTGCAATTACAAGAACCACAGCCAATATGGTTGCGGAAAGTTTGTACGCGAATGATATTAGAAAATTGCAAAAAGCTATTTCGGAGTATATGGATAAATCTATTAGCTTCTATGATGCCGGAGCGGAAGGGTTCTATCATGGGCTTACGCTTGGACTGGTTGCTTTGCTGGATAATCAGTATCGGATTAAATCGAACAGAGAGTCTGGTGATGGAAGATATGACATTAGCTTGCTGCCGAGAGAAAAGAAATATCCGGGCATTATCATGGAATTAAAATGGAAGAGTGGCTTGGAAGCGGAAAAACTTGAAGAACTCTCCATGGAGGCACTCAGTCAGATTGATGCAAAGCGATATGATTTGGAACTGGAGGAAGATGGAATTGATAACGTGATAAAGCTTGGAATTGCATTTTCCGGAAAGAAAGTAGTTATAAAGGCGAAATAGAATGTTCTTTAAAACGGAGCGATAAAAGAAAGTGATAGTGCTATATATGATGTAACAATTGAGAAAAGTTCCGGACATTTTGTCCGGAACTTTGTCTGCACTCGGAGCATTTTTAAAAAAGATGCTCTTTTATATTTTCATCTTCGTAGTCAAAAATACATCGTTCATATGTATTGATGACATGTGTGTCTTCGTATTTATCATAACGTTTGTGCTGTCTTCCGTAGGCCATATGCACGTGGCCATGCAGGAAAAATCTGGGTTTGTACTTATCCATGAGCGTACGGAATATTTTAAATCCCTGATGCGGCAGATCCCGCCCGTCATTCAACTGAAAAGCAGGAGCATGGGTAACCAGAATATCAATACCGCCCCGGAAAAAAAGTTTCGGCCACATCTTCCGCACACGCCAGGCCATCTGTTTTTCCGTGTACTGATGACTTCCGTTGCGATAACGCATGGAGCCCCCAAGACCCATAATGCGGATCCCTTCATGGACATAAATCCGATCTTCAATGCAGATACAACCTCCCGGTGGGTTCTGATCGTATTTGCTGTCATGATTGCCGTGTACATAAAGTACCGGCACATTGGAAAAAGTGGCCAGGAATTCCAGATAACTGGGTGCCAGGTCACCGCAGGAAATGATCAGATCAATACCGTCCAGTTTTCCCTTTTCATAAAAATCCCAGTAATAAGCAGATTCTTCGTCACCGACTGCAAGTATTCTCATTTGTACTGTACTCCTTAGGCTACTCCTGACTGTCCACACCCTGTGTCTGAACAACCGGTTTTGCTTTCTCGATCAGTTCATCCATTTTTGGAATGGAACCGATTACGTTTTCGGCCAGCCAGTCCATTTTTACGATTTCTTCCGGACTCATGACTTTTTTGGCAGAATCCTGAACCAGACCGTCCTGGGAATAAAGGGTGCCGGTAAACGGATTGTAGTTCTGTTCACAGATGTTTGATTTCAGCAGATCCACCAGACGGGCGGTACCAATCGGCAGGTGGTGAGAGCAGAATACGTCGATAATCTCCGTGGACATACCCCACCAGTAATTCAGACCTTTGGTTTCATCGTCCGTTTCATCGTTTTTCCAGGAACCGGACATGATGTTGCTGATCAGTTTTTCGTAAAATTTGCCCCAGTTCCACACCGGCATGGCCAGATTCACCGGCATATGCTCGGTGGTGCGGTACAGACCGAACTGGCGGGAAGTTACGCCCGGAACCAGCATATCAAGGCCGGAAATGACAGCTACGTTATTTTTTTCGAAGGTTTCAAACATATCGTGGTCTTTTAAGGTGGACCACTCCAGATATATTTTGGCACGCGGATTTACCATTTTCGCGCCAAGGGCAAATGCGTTGATATTTGCGATCATACCGTAAATGGGATAATCGGCAATATAACCGAGGTTTCCGCTCTTGGACATGGCTCCGCCGATGGCGCCCATGAGGAATTTTGCTTCATACATGCGGGCGTAGTAGGTACGCATATTTTTCTGAGCATTGTTCAGGGAACAGTTCAGAATCTTTATTTCCGGATGTTCGATCGCGGCTTTCAGGCTGGCTTTATGCAGTGGCGGTGAAGTGGTAAAAATCAGGTTGTTGCCGTCTGCAATGGCCCGTTCGATGATTTCATCCGCATTTTCCTCTGTGGCATGGTCATAGCAGGTGGTGCTGATTTGATCGGCGAAGGCTTCCTGCAGATGCATTCTGCCCAGCTCGTGGGAGTAGGTCCATGCGGAGGTATCTTTGGAGCGTTCATGAATAAATGCCACATCCAGTTTCGGTGTGCTGGTCGGAATCAGACGGGCAAAAACTTTTTTCATGACGTCCCCTTCTTCTGCTTCGGACGGGTCCATCTGAAGTTCCAGAGATTCATCGGTTATGAGCAGTTTGAATTCATCCCAGGCTTTGGTCACTTTTTCTTTCAGTTCGGATGTGGTCATTTCATCCAGAGTGTGGTAGTCATACAGTTCAATAAAGAAAAGAAAAGCATCACCAACCGTAATCGGCAGGCTGTCACCGCCGAGGGCTTTGTACTCCAGCTCAAAGCGGGTGTATATGGAGCTGAAGGTGAGCCGGTCATCCTGTGTCCAGACCTGATCCGGGCGTTTTCCTACCAGCTGCTGAAGTTTGGCGAAGCTGGTCTCATGGGAAAACCAGATGTAGTTAATGGAGGACAGGTCATAGAACTCCATAAATGCATAATAAATACGGGTTTCCGGGTCATCGGACCATGGTGGGATAATTCGGGTTACGTATCCCGGTACAGACACCGCATCAAAATATTTTAATACGCTGACGCGTTTGTTGCCCTCCATTACATAAAATTTGTTCATGAATTCATAGGCTTTGATCGGCTCCCGGATGCCCTCGTCCATATGCGCCATGTACAGAGAAATCCATTTGCTTACAAACTCGCTTGGCCCTTTGATCTGCGGATAGAAGCTGCGGCTGAAGGCGGAGCTTCGTCCCACTGTTTTTGTGCCGGCAATCTGATCCATGGGAATCTGAACCAGCCCAAGAGAGATTTCTTTCGGCGTCTGTATTTTCTTTTCTTTTAAAATGTCATCCAGTGCAATCATAGGAAGATTTTCTTTTTTCCCGATGCGGTATGCTTTTTCATATTCCTTGAGCGCATCCGAGCGGGTAATCAGAGAATTTGACATAATGATGCCTCCTTTGCAAAATAATATATATAGAGTAAAGATGTCCGACGGGCATCTGTGAGAAAACATCCCAAACACAACATTATTATAACCCATGGAGGGCAGATTGCAAAATGTTTGTTTTTCATAAATCTTCATATTTGGAAATTTTGTGAATGGGCCGGCAAAATAGCTGCAATTTTTCAGGAAAAAGTACTGGAACATTCAATTTCGGGGCACTCTATGGTAAACTTACCATAAGAGAATCGGTAACGGTTCGGAAGGCGTGAATGAACAGGGCTTTCCTGTGTTTGACTTTAACACGTTAACAGAGTATAATGTTTCCATTGTGATTGTCTTAGAAAAAGGTGTGGGAGGAAGAAAAAATGATTTCCAATAAAATGGTAAATTTCGTAAAGAACAGTTCTGCAATTCGTGCCATGTTCGAAGAGGGCAACCGTCTGGCAAAACTGTATGGTTCAGAAAATGTATATGATTTCAGTCTGGGAAATCCAAACGTACCGGCTCCGGAAGCAGTTAAAACCGCAATCCGGGAGATGCTGGACGAAGAAGATCCCCTTGTACTGCACGGATACACCAACAGTAATGCAGGGTATGAAGAGGTCCGTCAGGTCATCGCAGATTCGTTGAATGAGCGATTTGGTACGGCATTCAAAGGGCACAATCTGATCATGACAGTAGGTGCTGCCGGCGGCCTGAATGTTATTTTTAAAACCCTGTTGAATCCGGGGGATGAAGTAATCACATTTGCCCCGTATTTTGGTGAGTACCGCAGTTATACGGCGAATTATGACGGTGTGCTGGTTGAGATTTCTCCGAATACGGAAGATTTTCAGCCAAAGCTGGATGAGTTTGAGCAGAAGATTACAGCGAAAACAAAGGCGGTTATCGTAAATACACCCAACAATCCGACCGGTGTTATTTATTCAGAAGAAACCATCAAAAAAATGGCTGCCATCATGGAAGCAAAGCAGAAAGAATTTGGTACGGATATTTACCTGATTTCGGATGAACCTTATCGGGAACTGGCTTATGACGGAGTGGAAGTGCCGTATCTGACAAAATACTACGCAAATACAATTGTGGGATATTCTTACAGCAAATCCCTGTCTCTGCCGGGCGAGCGTATTGGTTATCTGGTGATTCCGGACGAAGCGGCGGACAGTGAAGATGTGATTTCAGCAGCAACAGTGGCAAACCGGATTCTTGGATTTGTGAATGCGCCGACTTTGCAGCAGAAAGTGATTGCAAAATGTATTAACGAAAAAACGGACATTTCCTACTATGACAGAAACCGTGAAACACTGTACAACGGTCTGAAAGACCTGGGATTTGCATGCATCAAACCCCAGGGCGCGTTCTACCTGTTTGTAAAATCACCGGTTGAGAACGAAAAAGAATTTGTGGAAGCAGCGAAAAAATACAACATTCTTATCGTTCCGGGAAGTTCTTTTGGCTGTCCGGGATATGTGCGTCTGGCCTACTGTGTGGCTTATGAGACCATCGTAAATTCACTGCCCAGATTCAAAGAACTGGCAGCAGAATATTTTATGCTATAGGAAAATGCTTTGTATTTCCTATAGCGTAAAACGCTCCGCGGAAACGCAGAGGCGCGGAAAATCTTATAAATAAAAATAGTGTTAAATTCCATTGGAATGAATGGTATATTTTAGTCAAAAGAAGAACGTGAGAAAATTTTGTAATAAAAGAAAGTGGAGGAGATTATGAGACCCTGGGAAAAAAATGTGCGCAAGGTAGTTCCCTATGTGCCAGGAGAGCAGCCGAACGAGACCGATATGATAAAACTGAACACAAATGAGAACCCTTACCCGCCGGCACCGAAGGTGCAGGAGATTCTTCGAAACATGGACGCGGAGCAGATGCGTCTGTATCCGGATCCGACCATTGGAAAACTGGTGGGGGCTCTGGCAGAAAATTACGGAGTGAAAAAGGAACAGGTCTTTGTGGGGGTCGGCTCTGACGATGTTCTGGCCATGATTTTTATGACCTTTTTCAACTCCGAAAAGCCCATTCTGTTTCCGGATATTACCTATTCTTTTTACGATGTATGGGCAGACATGCTGCGCATTCCGTATGTGTGTCAGCCGCTGAATGAAGCGTTTGAGATTGTAAAAGAAGACTATTATAAGGAAAACGGCGGGATCATTTTCCCGAATCCGAATGCGCCTACGGGTGTGGAGATGCCGCTTGAGGCGATTGAGGATATCGTAAAACAAAACCCGGAGAGCATTGTGGTTGTGGATGAGGCGTATGTGGATTTTGGTGCTGAGACAGCATTGCCGCTGATTGAAAAATATGATAATCTGCTGGTGGTACAGACTTTTTCAAAATCCCGTTCCATGGCAGGCATGCGAATCGGTTATGCATTTGGCAATGAAGTGTTGATCAAATATCTGAATG
>JAXJSH010000128.1:0-17086 GCA_036310185.1 Lachnospiraceae bacterium
AGCTAATCCAACGCGGGTCCATCTCATACCGATAAATCTTTCCGCCCTGTACCATGCGGTACTGTGCGCATATGCGGTATTAGCAGTCATTTCTAACTGTTATCCCCCTGTATGAGGCAGGTTACCCACGCGTTACTCACCCGTCCGCCACTAAGTCAGCCAAGCTTCATTCCGAAGAAATCCATTTAACCGCTTCGTTCGACTTGCATGTGTTAAGCACGCCGCCAGCGTTCATCCTGAGCCAGGATCAAACTCTCTGATAAAATGTGCGCGTTCAAGATTTTCCTGTGCTTGCACGGAGGAAAATCGCGCGTTCACCGAGCAGGATGCTGTCCTGCGAGGTTTGATTCCGGTCAGAACCAACCTTCTGGCTAATTCTTCCCGTTTACTGTTCTTTTTGGTTCTCTCTTTCGAGAGCGTTCGTTTACTCTTAAAGAATTTTCGAGATGTATCTTCCCTTATTTTTATAAGTTCTGATACGATGTGTTCTACTGTTCAGTTATCAAAGTTCTTTGTTTTTGACTCGTTTCTGTTGTTCTCTCGCGAGTCAGCTTATTTAATTTATCACATTTGCATCTGTTTGTCAACAACTTTTTTTCAAGTTTTTTAAACTCTTTATTATTGTTTTTTTATTTACCAGACGCAACTTTGTTATAATATCACATCCATGCAGTCATTGTCAACAAGTTTTTTTATTTTTCTAAAAACTTTTTGTAATTGACATATTCATCAGACGCAACTTGATTATAATAGCACTTCTCCACCTCAAATGTCAACTACTTTTTAAACTTTTTATATTGTCTTTTTATTCCGTTTTTTAAAAATGTTTTTTCCTCTTACATTGCCTAAACCAGTTGCATCCAATCGTATTTTCGATTAATCGAATCATTGCTCTTCTTACAACCCACACCTCTTAGAAAAAAACATCGGAGAAATCTCTGCCGCGCAGGAACTTCTCCGATATTTTTAAATTTAATTCATTCATATATTATGCAATCCCGGATATCAAAAACTGCATCAAAAGATTATTTTCATACAGATAATCCAGGATTTTGTCACCGGCAATTTCCCGCAAAAGATATCCTCCCAAATCTGTGCCGCTGAATACTGTAATAATAAGAAAGAAAATCCATAAATACAGCAAACCATTTATAATTCCCAGCATAAAACCGCCAAGCCGGTTCACACCTCCAAGAATGGGAAGATTGGCAAACAGATCCAGAATATTCACTATCACTTTCAGCGCAAGCAATGCCAGAAAGAATGAAATCAGGTATACCAGCAGCCGGACAATCGATGACGCAAGAAAAGCAGTCACGTAATCATGAAAGGTAGCCACTGATAAAGACTCATAAACGGTACTGTTATTATTTTCCAGGAGTTCTTTTTTTAATAGCATTGGTATCGGCAATTCTTCGATCATGCTGATCTGTTCGCTTCGGTCCGGTTCGTTACCATTCGGAAGCGCTCTCTCCAGTGCTTTTGCACAACATACTTCGATCTGTGCTTTTATCCCCGTTCGTTCCACAAAAATGTCGTTTATGATTGGACTGACTGCGGAAACAAGTATCATGATCAGCAAAAAAGATACCATGGATATCGCAGTCCGCACGAGTCCTCTTCGAAAGCCGCGCACTGCGATCCACAGCCACAGTGCAGCAACGACAATGCTAAGCAAACTCATTTTCTATTTTTTACTCCCCAATTACTCCAGGCGGATTGTGATCACCCCGCCATTATAAGCAACCAGATAACGGTTCATTCCCGTTTTTACCACTTCGTTAATATTGCCCTCCTCAATATTACCTGAAAATTTCTCAATTCCGTTTTTATTAAAAATTGAGATTTCAGACGAATTATTCATAATAATCTGGCTGCCGCTGATTTTGATTTCATCATAAATCAGATCAAATTCCGTTTCCATTTGCAGCGAACCGGATGCTTTATACACTTCCATACGGAATGGATGTGCACCTGATCTGTTTGAAAAGACAAATCCAATACTTTCTCCATCACAGAAACTGCTGACAATCTCATCTTCAAACAAAACCGTTTCCACTTCTTCCGGTTTTGTTTTTCCCTTGTATATTGTGAATCCATCTTCCCGATACGCGATCAGTGTCTGCTCGTCCAGATATTCCACTTTTGGAATCAGAACACCTTCATATCGGAAACCATTTACCAGATTGTCTTCCTTATTTTTTCCTTCTTCTCCAAAATTGTAAAATGCCAGATAGCTGCTCACCGTATCTCCATCCGGTACAAAATAGGTCACCGCCACATACATGCCATCCTCAGAGACCGCCAGATCTGCTGGATATCCTGGATTTCGCATATTTGTTGAACTGGATGCAATCAGACTTCCGGACGCAGAATAGTAATTCATCAATGTATTTTCCCCATTGTCAAGCAGCACTGCTACAGAACCGTTTTCACAGACACTTGCCTTTAAAATAGGATACTGAGTCTGAAAAGCACCCAGTTTTCCCTTTTCATCATAAATGGCAATCTGTGTACCATCCTGATCATAAATTACGATTGTCTTATCAAAGGTATCGATCGTAGGTGATGACATCTGGAATGAATCATTCCAGATAGTAGTGTCTGCAGCAGAAGAAAGTGATGCACCATCACCGCTGTAGCGCAGCAGTTTTCCCTGCATGTCAAGATACTGTGTATTGCCGGAATCCACTTTTTTGCTTGTTTCCACTACGACATATTCGCTGTATTTGTGATGATCCACAAAATACTTTATGAGCAAAGTACCGATAACCACAATCGCCACCGTCACGATCAGCCGCAGATATGTGATCTTTCTTTCCTTCAGAACTTTTTCTTTATACGCCTCCATATCATGGATCGTCTGTTGTTCTTCTTTATACTCGCGCACTTTCAGTTTATCCAGAATGCGCTGTACTCCTTCTTTCAATTTGTTCATTTAGCACCTTTTCTCTATGTTTTATGGTAATAAGATTATTTGTCCCGGATATATAATATCATCTTCTTTCAAATCATTCAACTTACAGATTTCTTTGACTTTCTGAATGTCACCGTAATAATCTATACTGATGCTGGTCAGGGTATCGCCTTCGCGAATGGTATACCTTGTAACACCAGAAGCATTTGCAGAAGATGCAGTATCCGCATCGCTGTTTTCTTTTGATTCGGAATTTCGGGCAGATTCGGAAAGTGTTCCGGAGGTTTCCGTTGAACTTTCTGATGTGTCCGCATTTTTTCGCGTATCCGAAGCAAGTCCTGAGGTTTCCTTGGAGTCCTCAGCTTCCCCAGTCGTTCCGGAGGTTTCCTGTGTATCCCCATTTTTCTGAGTTATACCAGAGGCTTCCTGCGTATTCCTGCTTTTCTGTGTCGTCCCGGAAGTTTCCTGCGTATCCTCATGCTCCTGGGTTATGCTGGAGATTTCCAGGGATTCCGTTCCGGTTTCCGCAGACTCCGCAACCTGTCCGCTTACGCTGTTCGATCCTGTCTCTGTTTCAGACAAAGTCTCCTGCGAATAGGAATCCGAAGGAATCTTCAGATTCATTTTTCTGCTCACAAAAGTTACGCCCAATGCCAGTGACAACGCCACAACCCCGGTTCCCGCAATATAAAGAAACTGGTTATTTTTTTTGCTTTCTTTCTCTTCATTTTTCCGCGCAATAATCTTGCGAAAATCTTTTACCGCACGATCCTGCACTTTTCCGATTCCATCTACTGATTCTTTTGGTTTCTTCCCAAGCATATACTGCTGCATGGGTGTGTTTTTTTCATAATAAATATAATACCCGTCCTGTTTTTCCAGATGACCGTTCCGGTAAAGAAAAAAGGCTTCCTCCTGTTCATCCGGATCAGCCAGAAACAGCACTTTGTCGTTTCCGCCAAAATGATTCAGATGAGCCCGGTATATCACTTCTGTTATTTTCATTGCATTTCCCGGAAGTGACAGATACCAGCCAACCACTTCCTGCCCCGGAAAATACTCTTTCATCTCCTCATAGATGTTTCCCCACACTGCATCCGTAATGGAAATGTGCTCCGCTGTGATTTCCAGATCGGTCATAAACAGGGCACTTTTGGCAAAAATATAGGAAACGCCCTCTTTCCAGTTGCATTTCCCTAAAAGTATCGCGGCGTTTCCCTTTTTCTCTTTTTCCTTTTCATAGGAGCTCAGATAGCCATACGCATAATCCTCAATGTATATCCGGTTGTTGGACGGTACCCGCCCGATCTGTCTTATGTTCCTTGGAATACAAAAGTACTCTTCATTGCCCGTTGCTGTTTCCTTCTCCTTGTTATAAACGATTTCTATCATATACTCACCCCTTTTAAGAACCAGAATAGCACGGTCAAACTGCGGATTTTAGCATATTGTGGGCTCGAAACCATATTTCTTTTCGACATTTCGAATATTTTTTTTAATCCTGTTCAGAATTTATTTTATGAAGACTATGAAAAAAATTATTATTCCTCAAAAAAGAAACGCGCTCCACACATTTTCCCATAATCTGTATCGCCAGATCGAATATGTCAGCGGCCAGTCTGATCTGGTCTTTCTCTGCATCGGCACAGAACTGGTAAATGGCGACAGTCTCGGCCCTCTGGTGGGATATCAGCTGTGCAGAAAAACCGGTTCCCGCATTTCGGTGTACGGAACACTGCATGATCCCATACACGCACTGAATCTGGAGCGCCGCGTAAACGAAATAAAAAGGAAGCATCCTGGCTCCTGCATAATAGCCATTGATGCTTCCTTTGGTTCCAGACGTCATCTGGGTTCTGTATTGATTCAGACCGGCCCGCTCTATCCCGGTCTGGGGGTAAATAAAAATCTTCCCCCTGTGGGTGATGTTTCCATCACCGGAATTGTATGCACACACGGACCTGACTGCAATGAGCGGCTTCGGGATACCCCTCTGTCTCTCCTAATCCCTCAGGTCGATATTATCACGGAAGGGATTATACAAATGCTTTCACTTTCTGATAAATACCTTCTGCGTCCAGACCGTATTTTTCCAGCAGCTTCACTGCAGGACCGGATTCTCCGAATACGTCATTGACACCGATTTTCAGGACTTTGGTCGGCGCATTTTCACTGAGGCAGTCGCATACTGCGCTGCCGAGGCCGCCGATTACGGAATGTTCTTCCACCGTAACGACTTTTCCGGTCTCTTTTGCTGCTGCAATAATCAATTCTTCATCAAGCGGTTTGATTGTATGAATATTAATTACTTTTGCATCAATACCTTCTGCTGCCAGTTTTTCTGCTGCTTCCAGTGCAGATGCAACGCAAAGTCCGGTTGCTACGATCGCAACATCTTTTCCTTCTCTTAAAACAACACCTTTTCCCAGTTCAAACTTATAATCCGGTCTGTCATTGATCACCGGAACAGCCAGACGGCCGAAACGCAGATAAACCGGTCCGTCCAGTTCATATGCAGCCATCACTGCTGCTCTTGCTTCCACGTCATCGGACGGATTGATAACTGTCATACCCGGAATCGTACGCATCAGCGCAATATCTTCATTACACTGATGGGTTGCACCATCTTCACCTACCGAGATACCTGCATGGGTTGCACCGATTTTTACATTCAAATGGGGATAGCCGATGGAGTTACGCACCTGTTCAAAAGCACGTCCGGCTGCGAACATGGCAAAACTGCTGGCAAAAGGAACCATACCGGCCGCTGCCAGACCTGCTGCAATACCCATCATATTAGATTCTGCAATACCGCAGTCAATGTGTCTTTCCGGAAATTCTTTTTTGAAGATTCCTGTCTTGGTTGCTTCCGCAAGGTCCGCATCAAGAACTACCAGATTGTCATATTTTTTGCCTAACTCTACCAAAGCATTACCATAACTGTCTCTTGTTGCAATTTTCTTTACATCTGACATAATGCTTCACCTACTTTCTTAAGGTCTTCCATCGCCTGCTCATACTCCGCATCATTCGGCGCTTTTCCATGCCAGCCGGCCTGGTTTTCCATATAGGATACGTCTTTTCCTTTTACTGTCTTCATGACGATCGCCGTCGGCATGCCCTTTGTTGCTTTTGCTTCATCAAAAGCTGCCTTTAACTGATCAAAATCATTGCCGTCTGCCACATTGATCACATGGAAATTGAATGCTTCGAACTTTTTATCAAGCGGATACGGGGAACATACATCAGCAATGTTACCGTCAATCTGCAGTCCATTGTTATCAACAATAAATACCAGGTTGTCCAGTTCTTTTGCGCCTGCAAACATGGCAGCCTCCCATACCTGGCCTTCCTGAATCTCGCCGTCACCAAAGAGACAATAGGTACGATAATCTTTATTCTGTAATTTTGCAGCAAGCGCCATACCTACCGCAGCAGAACCGCCCTGTCCCAGGGAACCACTGGACATATCAACGCCCGGAATATGTTTCATATCCGGATGTCCCTGCAGATAAGAACCGATATGACGCAGAGTCACAAGATCCTCTTTCGGGAAAAAGCCTCTTTCTGCCAGAGTCGCATAGAGACCCGGTGCCGTATGACCTTTGGAAAGGACAAAACGATCACGGTCTTCCATTTTCGGATTTTTGGGATCGATGTTCATCTCTTCAAAATAAAGATAAGTAAAAACCTCTGTTGCTGACAGAGATCCGCCCGGATGTCCGGCTTTTGCAGAATGAACAGCAGTTACGATACCTTTACGGATCTCGTTGGCTGTTTTCTGAAGTTCTAATTTGTTCATAGTAGCCTCCTGATTGTATTTTTAATCCAAAAGGATTTTCTTCTTATTATTCACCAAATTACATATTTTCTATTACAGCTCCACACGACCTTCCAGAGCTCTGAGCAGAGTCACTTCATCGATGTATTCCAGATCACCGCCAACCGGAACACCGCTGGCAATCCGGCTGACTTTGATGCCTGTAGGCTTAATCAGTTTGCTGATGTACATGGCTGTGGTTTCGCCCTCCAGATTGGAGTTGGTGGCAATGATAACTTCTTCCACATCTCCCTGCAGACGATGCATCAGTTCTTTCAGACGGATATCATCCGGTCCGATGCCGAGCATGGGCGAAATTGCCCCGTGAAGTACGTGATATACCCCCTCAAACTTGCCCGTTTTTTCATAAGCCGCAAGATCACGTGGTGTCTCCACCACCATAATCACTTTATGGTTGCGGCTCTCATTTCTGCAGATAGGACATTTTTCCTGATCAGTCAGGGTAAAACACTCCGTACAGTACTGTACGTTATCTTTTGCTTTTTCTATGGTTTCCGCCAGCTGGGAAACCTGTTCTTTCGGCATACTGATAATATGAAAAGCAAGCCGCTGTGCCGTCTTCGGTCCAATGCCCGGCAGACGTGACAGCTGTTCGATCAGCCTGGTGATGTATCCACTAAAATAATCCACCTAAGCCTCCCATGCCTCCGGTCAGTTTGGACATAACAGCAGCACTTTCGGATTCTACCTGTCTCAGTGCTTCATTTGTTGCTGCAACGATCAGGTCTTCCAACATCTCGATGTCGTCCGGATCTACCACTTCTTCTGCCAGTTTTACTTTTGTCACTTCTCTTTTGCCGCTGATGGTCACTTCAACCGCACCGCCGCCGGCTGTTGCGGTAAATTCTTTTTCTTCCAGTGCTTTCTGGTTTTCTTCCATCTGTTTCTGCATTTTCTGTGCCTGTTTCATCAGGTTGTTCATATTTCCAGGCATGCCCATGCCGCCCGGGTATCCACCTCTTTTTGCCATAATTTATTCCTCCTCTACTATTACATCCATATGAATTTTTTCACGGATCTGTTCATCCACAGATATCTCACTGAGCCCCTGTGTCTGATTCTGACCCGCAATACGCATTTCCACTTCTACTGTTTTTCCATACCGTTTCGCGATGATGTCTTCCATAAGCTGTCTCGCGTCCGGCCGATCCACGTAGTTCTGCGCCAGCGGGTTGGTAAACTCTATAAATAATTTATTTTCACCTGTGGCACCATTGTACTTGGGCACAGCCGTATTCAGCATGGTTTTTAACATACCGTCTGTCTGGCCCACCAGCGCTCTCCAGTCCGCCCGGATCCGCTGCAGATCTTCCGGTGCCGCTACAGGGGGTTTTTCTTTTTGGGGAGCTGCTTTTGTCTGGACTGCCGCGGGATCACTGCCAACTGCACCGCCGTACATCACAGAACCCGGCTGCGCCCCAATCTGCACCGGCGGATTATTTTCCCACTCTTCCAGCTTTTCTTCCAATACACGAATACGCTCAAGCAGCGCATCCTGACTGACCTCCATCTGGGGTCTGCACAGTTTTACAAGTCCGATTTCCACCAGAACTCTTCTCTGTGTCGTGTAACGCAGCTGATTGGACAGTTCCGATAAAACACGAATGTAACGAAGCAGGGTGTCCACTTCCACACTCTGTCCGATTTCCTGCAGTTCTGCCATCTGCTCTGTGGATACATCCACTGCATCCGATGGATTTTCCGATGTTTTTACCATGAGCAGATTTCTCAGATACCAGGTAAAATCGATCACAAACTGACCGATTTCTTTTCCCTGGATCACCATGTCTTCCAATATTCCTATGCTTCCGGTCACGTCCTGCGCCAGAATTTTCCGAAGGAGCTTTCCGAACACTTCCGTATCCACCGCTCCCAGCACCTCCAGCACTTTATCATAGGTCAGAACTTCACCCAGATGAAATGCGATACACTGATCCAGAAGACTCAAGGCATCACGCATGGCACCGTCTGCCGATTTTGCAATATAACGGAGTGCTTTTTCCTCCACCTGCACCTGCTCGTGATCCATCAGCTCCTGCATACGATTCATCAGGGTCTCTACGGTAATTCGCTTAAAATCATACCGCTGACAGCGGGACATGATCGTAACCGGAATCTTATGCACCTCTGTGGTTGCAAGAATAAAAATAACATAAGAAGGAGGTTCCTCCAGCGTCTTCAGAAGTGCATTGAACGCACCGGTGGAGAGCATATGAACCTCATCTATAATATATACCTTATATCGGCCCCGGGTCGGACGATAGGTAACCTCCTCACGGATCTCGCGGATATTGTCCACACCGTTATTGGAAGCCGCGTCGATCTCTATGACATTCATGGAAGTTCCTGCGGCGATCTCCCTGCACATTTCGCAGGTTCCGCAGGGACTTCCATCGATTGGATGTTCACAGTTCACCGCCTTGGCAAACACTTTTGCCACACTGGTCTTACCGGTACCTCTTGTTCCGCAAAAAAGATATGCATGTCCTATTCTCTGCGCCTTTATTTGATTTTTCAATGTCGTAACAATATGCCCCTGCCCTTTTACTTCTTCAAAGCTGTCAGGACGGAATTTACGATAAAGGGCTGTATAGCTCATGTAGTATCTCCTCTAAATAATTTCACTTAATCGCCAAAACTGATGCCGATTCGTTTTGCCGCCTCCACAGTCTGATCTTTCGGGGAAACTGTTTTCAGTTTTCCTGCACATTCAGAGAGAGGTACTTTTTTCATTTTGCCGTTTACAATACCTACCATATAACCGTAATCTTCTTCCAGAATCAGTTTTGCCGCATGGGAACCGATTCTGGTGGAAAGTACGCGGTCATACGGACACGGGCTGCCGCCGCGCTGTGTATGTCCCGGAACAGTCACACGAATCTCAAGACCGGTCTGTTTCTCAATCTGCTCTGCAATCTTATAGGAAACGGACGGGTATTTCTTTGCATCTTCTTCCTGTCGTTTTTTCAGTTCTTTCTTCGAAAGCTGGGCTTCTTCTTTTGAAACCGCACCCTCGGCTACTGCCAGGATCGTAAAGCGTTTTCCCGCTTTTGCACGTCTGTCGATGGCTTCAATCACTTTGGTCGTATCATAAGGAATCTCCGGAATCAGAATGATATCCGCGCCGCCGGCAATACCTGCATGAAGTGTCAGCCAGCCAACCTTATGTCCCATAACTTCCACAATAAATACACGACCGTGTGAGGAAGCTGTTGTATGAATCTGATCAATTGCCGCTGTAGCAATATCAACTGCACTCTGGAAACCAAATGTCATATCAGTGCCCCAGATATCATTATCAATGGTCTTCGGCAGATGAATGATGTTCAAACCTTCTTCTCTTAACAGATTCGCTGTTTTCTGTGTTCCGTTTCCGCCAAGGATCACAAGACAGTCCAGACGAAGTTTGTGGTATGTCTGTTTCATGGCTTCCACTTTATCCAGACCTTTTTCATCCGGAACACGCATAAGTTTAAATGGCTGACGGGAAGATCCCAGGATCGTACCGCCCTGTGTAAGGATACCTGAAAAATCCTTTGAGGTCAACATACGATAATTTCCGTAGATCAGTCCTTTGTAACCATCATCAAATCCATAAACTTCCAGCTCATCCACATTGTTTGCCAGACCTTTGACAACACCTCGCATGGTTGCATTCAGCGCCTGACAGTCGCCGCCGCTTGTCAGCATTCCGATTCTTTTCATTGCAGTCACTTCCTATCCTCTTTTATAGTGTTTCGCACATTTGGGCATAGTATGCCTTTTAGATGATTATATATCATTTCACATGGTTTAACAAGAAAAATTCCGAAAACTCCAAGTTGTATTGACATTTGGCTGTTTTTCCGCTATACTATAATTCCGTGCAGCCGGGGAGTTAGCGGTGCCCTGAACCTGCAATCCGCTACAGCAGGGGTGATGCCAATCTGAGGGCTGATATTTGTGGAGCTGCCCTTTATAAGTGACGTTGACGTCTGGGTCTTACGCAACAGGAATCTGCGAACCGTGTCAGGGTAGGAATACAGCAGCACTAAGCAGAACCTCCTGTGTGCCGTGAGGGTGCCTGGGCCGAGTTAACTGTAGAGGTAACGTCCGGGGATACGGTTCGAGGTGCGGCGCACGTAAAAAGAAAAAATATTGCGTATGACTTTCCTTTTTGAAAAGTCATACGCATTTTTTATTCTGTCACGCAAACCTGACACATTTTCATGGCTTCCAGTGCATTTTTGTGACTTTTCGGTGTAACACCTGCACAGCAGGAGGCATCCACTGTGATCTTCACTTCCGGAAACCAGGCTTTGAGCACCATCGCATTGGAAATTACACAAATATCCGTACAAAGTCCCACCAGTTCGATTTCTTCCAGTCCTTCCGGATATTTTTCCTGCAGAAAAAGGGGCAGTTCTTTTGAACCAAAGGTTCTTTTTTCTATTACTTCATTGCCTGCCGCTTCGCATAATGAGGCCAGTCCCGGCGAAAGATTCCAGCCATCCGTTCCTTTTATACAGTGGGGCACCGGAAGATTTTTTCCTTCCCGGGTTTCCATATAATTTTCAAAATGGGTGTCTTTTGTATAGATCACGTCCCCTGCGAATTCTTTTACTTTTTTCTCTACGTTTGGCACTATGGCCACCGCCTCTTTTGTGCCAAGTGCTCCGTCGATAAAGTCATTCTGCATATCAACTACGATTAGCAGTCTTTTCATAGCGCGCCTCCTTATAATTGCCGCAATCTGTTTCACGTTCCGCAAACACAAACCACTGCTTTCATTTATAATTTCTTAAATTGTACCAGGTCGCTGGCGCGACGGCTAGCCCCAGGTACAATAAAGTCGCTGCTTTTTCATGAAACTTTTCATAAAAAGATAGCAGTTTTTAAATATATGTTGTATTGTTGAGATACCTCTACCTTAACATAAGCATACACAAAAACTGCTATATCTACTTTATCATGAATTTTTAAGCTCAGCAACTACATATCTTTTTTATCCGTCCACCACCTCTAATCATATCAAAGAGAGTTATCCCAGGATTGCTTTTAAGTCTTCTTCCGGTGTGGAAATCGGTGCAATACCAAATCTGTCCACAAGGAAATTCAGCACATTCGGAGATATAAACGCCGGCAGAGTAGGACCAAGACGAATATTTTTGATTCCCAGATGCAAAAGCGTAAGCAAAATACATACTGCTTTCTGTTCGTACCAGGAAAGCACCATAGAAAGCGGAAGTTCATTTACGTCACAGCCGAATGCTTCTGCCAATGCTGCCGCTACCCTGATCGCACTGTAAGCATCATTACACTGTCCCATATCCATAATGCGCGGCAGGCCGCCTATCGTTCCAAGATCCAGATCATTAAAACGATATTTTCCGCAGGCAAGTGTTAATATTATGCTGTCGGAAGGAGTCTGTTTTACAAATTCCGTATAGTAATTGCGGCCCGGTCTTGCCCCATCGCAGCCACCTACCAGGAAGAAATGTCTGATCGCGCCGCCTTTCACTGCTTCAATCACTCTATCCGCAGCAGACAGCACCGCATTGTGTGCAAAACCGGTCATCACTTTACTTCCTCCATTCATACCTGTAAACACTTTATTTTCAGCATATCCGCCAAGCTCAAGGGCTTTTTCAATAACCGGTGCAAAATCTTTATCCGCCCCAACATGGACAATTTCCGGGTAAGACACAACTTCGGTAGTAAATACACGATCCGCATAACTTGCTTTTGGCGGCATCAGACAGTTCGTGGTAAACAGGATGGGCGCCGGAATATCCGCAAATTCTTTTTGCTGATTCTGCCATGCGGTACCGAAATTGCCTTTCAGATGAGCATATTTCTTCAGTTCCGGGTACGCATGGGCAGGCAGCATTTCCCCATGTGTATACACATTGATTCCCTTGTCTTTGGTCTGTTCCAGAAGCTGTTTGAGATCATAGAGATCATGACCTGTGATTACGATAAACGGACCTTTTTCCACCGTCAAAGTCACCTCAGTGGGGACCGGAGCACCATACGTCTCCGTATTTGCCTGATCCAGCAATGCCATACACTTAAGGTTCACTTCGCCCACCTCCAAAACAACAGGCAGCAGCTCATCCATCCCCCAGTCATCCATACCAACCGCACAGAGTGCTTTGTAAAAAAACCGGTTAACGTCCAGATCTGAATATCCCAACACCATTGCATGATATGCATACGCAGCCATTCCACGAACACCGAAAAGAATGAGAGATTTCAGCGATCTGATATCTTCATCTGCATCCCACAGTTTTTGCATATCGTAATCATTATTTTCCCCGTTAACAGAAACGCATTCCTGGCACAGCGGTGCCAGTTTCTGTTTTTCTTCCTGTACACGGTTCATAAGCACATTCAGAGTTTCTTCATTAAAATTAACATTTGTAACCGTTGTAAATAAACCTTCCAGCATGATATGATCCGTTGTTTCGGAAATTTTATCACTGTTTTTCTCCGCAGCACGGGCCAGCCCAATCAAAGCCCCCGTCAGTTTATCCTGGAGACCGGCTATATCAGCCTTTTTTCCGCATACGCCTGCCGCACCCATACAGCCTTTGCAGCCCGCCGTCTGCTCACATTGAAAACAAAACATTT
The DNA here is from genome assembly GCA_036310185.1 of Lachnospiraceae bacterium. Lineage (GTDB taxonomy): Bacteria > Bacillota > Clostridia > Lachnospirales > Lachnospiraceae > JALENY01. The sequence continues at coordinate 13,371 of JAXJSH010000128.1, forward strand.
TTCGATCCATTCTTTTTCCTCCCTGCAATATATCGCACTGATTATTCTTTTTTCTTTTTTTTCCTGATAAAGTCAGTCCGGTTTTAACATCTGTCCGTCCGTTATTTTGAACTGCCGCCTTGACTTCACAATTACATTAAAATATAATGAGCCAAAAAAGTATGTTGAAAATTCAACAAATGGAGTTTTTATGGAGAAAAATTATGATGAGGTATTAGAAAAATGCCTGTTATTTAATGATATAGAGCACAAAAACCTGTCGGCCATGTTAGGATGCCTTGGAGCAAAAGTCGAAAAATTTTCAAAAAACCAGACCATTTTAACAGAAGGGGAACCAGCCAGGCGGATCGGCATCGTTTTATCCGGAGCCGCACAGATCATTCGTGTGGACTATTACGGAAACCGAAGCATCATTGCCAGCATGGAACCGGCTCAATTATTTGGCGAGTCTTTTGCCTGTGCCGGGGTAAAAACAATGCCGGTGAGCGTTGTTGCATCCGAAGATGCGGAAGTTATGCTTATTGACTGCGCACGCATTATTCGCTCATGCAGCAACGCATGTGTATTCCATAACCAGATGATTTTTAACCTCATGAAGGTTGTGGCAACCAAAAATCTGGTCTTCAACCAAAAGCTTGAGGTCACTTCCAGGCGCACGACCCGCGAAAAGCTTATGACCTATCTGCTTTTACAGGCTAAACTTCAGAATAAAAGCAGTTTTACCATTCCATATGACCGGCAGGAACTGGCTGATTTTCTGGAAGTGGACCGAAGCGGTCTTTCTGCGGAAATCAGCAGGATGCGCCGCGAAGGATTAATTGCATGCAAAAGAAGTACGTTTACACTTTTAAATAAAAAAGAAGAGTCACAGTCCTGATATCCACGTGATCAAAGCTGTGACTCTTTTAGCGGAGACGGAGGGATTCGAACCCTCGTACCGGCTAAAAACCGATAAACTGATTTCGAGTCAGCCCCGTTACGGCCACTTCGGTACGTCTCCAGATCCTTTATTTTGTTGTTTTTTGTGTCAGGTTTTTCTAAGATTCAGCATTTGCTCCCGCTTCCTTTTCAGCTTCTGCTTTCTCCCTGGCTTTTCGCTCAGCCTTGCGCACCCGCAGTTCTTTGAAAAATCCACTCAGCATGGTACTGCATTCTTCTTCAAGCACACCGCGCTCCACCTCTACCTGATGGTTAAATTCGTCCATCTCAAGCAGATTCAGCACACTTCCGGCGCAGCCCGCCTTGGGGTTCATGCTTCCAATCACCACGCGGCTGACACGGGCCTGAACAATCGCTCCGGCACACATCTGACAGGGTTCCAGCGTCACATATAAAGTACAGTCTTCCAGCCTCCAGTCTCCCAGCTTTTTGCTGGCTTTGCGGATGGCATTCAGTTCTGCGTGGGAAAGTGTATTTTTATCCGTATTTCTTCGGTTATACCCTCTCGCAATGATGCGGTCTTCATAGACAATCACACATCCGATCGGCACTTCTTCCAATGCGTATGCTTTTTTTGCCTGGCGAATCGCTTCTTTCATATAACGCTCGTCTCTGGTCATCTTGGGACTCCTCCTGCACACCCGTTTATTATATCCGTTTTCGCTTGCAAAATCAATAACGAACCGATAGAATTTATGTAACGTTTGATTTTACAAATGTATTCAGGCATTTTTTACGAACATTCTGAACAAAAAACCAATGTTCCAGTCAAAAAACAATTGATCTAAAAACAGAAAAAGGATGAAAAACAACATGAGCATACATGGATTAAATAAACTGACTTTATTGGATTATCCGGGCAAAGTGGCTGCTGCCATTTTTCTGGGAAGCTGCAATTTCCGCTGTCCGTTCTGTCACAACCGGGATCTGGTTCTGAACCCGATGGGACAGCCTGTTATCCAGACCGACGAAATAATGCGTTTTCTGAAAAAACGACAGGGGATTCTGGATGGGGTCTGTATTACCGGCGGAGAACCAAGCCTGTATTCCGGACTGGAAGACCTGATCCGGCAGATCCGTGATCTGGGCTACGCCATCAAGCTGGACACCAATGGCTTTCGGCCTGCCGTTGTAAAAGACCTTGTTTCTAAAAATCTGCTGGACATGGTTGCCATGGATATAAAATCTTCCCCGGAGGGTTATTCCAGAGCTACAGGTATTGACTATCTGGATATGGCTCCCATCCGTGAAACAGTTCGCTTTCTGATGGAGGGACATGTTCCCTACGAGTTTCGGACAACGGTAGTAAAAGAATTGCACACGATGGATACTTTTCGTTCCATCGGCCAGTGGATCGGGGGCTGCGATGCCTACTATCTGCAGGCTTACAAGGACTCTGACACCGTGATCTGCCCCGGTTTTCACAGCAATACAAAAGAGGAATTGGAAGAATATCGCCAACTCCTCTTAAAAACGATTCCTGTTGTTGGTATCCGTGGTATTGACTAAACCATACCGGCAATCGATACCGCAAACCAAAAATCTGAAATCCATTTGTTCATTAACAGATTTCAGCCGCAGACTGCGTTTAACTGATACAGCGAAGCCAGTATCCGAACTGCCCCATACGCCTTTTGCATTGCCGCACTGGCTTGAACTGCGGAAATCCAAATAATTTTGCCATAAACTGTTCCTGCTGGTCATAAATTCCCGGAACCCCAAGGACATAACAGTTTTGTCCTTCCAGTCTGCCAAGAAGCAGATGCCGGTAATTTTTATAACCATGCAGCAAAAATCTGTTATTTCCCAGATTCCAGTTGCGCTCCTGAAGATAAGGAATGTCGGATGGAGCGATTTTTATTCCTTCCACAACTCCGCCATCTTCAAAAGGCTCCAGGCGCATATACTCTTTCTGCATATGTTCCCACATTTCACGAAAGGGGGGCTGTTTCTTCTGCTCCTGCGTTTCCAGCTCCGGCGGATTTTTCTTTTCTGATTCTTTTTTCTCTTCTGTTTCCGCTGAATTTTCTGTCTCCTGGCGGACCACTTTTCCGGTTTCTGTTTTTTCTGGTCTGGATTCATTCGAAGTTTTCATTTGTGTTACTGACCGGGTTTGGTCCCTGGACTCTGTTTGTATTACTGATTCCGTTTGTTTTTGCGCCTGTGTCTGCATTGCTGATTCAGTTTCATTTTTTGATTTTGCCTGCATTATGGATTTGGTTCGATCCTGCGGTTCTATTTGCATGGCCGGTTCTGATTTATTCTGCCCATCCTTTTCTATTGTTGATTCGGTTTCGCCCTGTGCTTTCATTTTCATGGTCAGTTCAGGTCTATTTCGTGAATCGGTTTCTCTTGTTGATTCGTTTTCTTCCTGTAGCTTCATTTGCATGGTCAGTTCAGGTTTATTTCGTGAATCGGTTTCTCTTATTGATTCTCTTTCGTCCTGTGGTTTCATCGGGATAGACGATTCGGATTTATTCCATGATTCAATTTCTATTATTTGCTCAATTTTATCCTGTGATTTTGTTTGTGTTGCCGGTTCCATTTGTCCCGGCGATTCCATTTGCTTCGGCGATTCCGTTTGTCCCGGCGATTCCATTAAACTCGCTGATTCCGTGTTATCAGCAAAATTCATATGAGTCACAAGTTCCGATTCGCCATTCGATTTCACCAGAGTTACAGTTTCATTTTCATCTGTCGCTCCAAAGTTTCCTGTGGGGTCCGATTTTTTTCCCTCTTCACCTTGTATTTTGGGATTCGCTATATCTTTTTTCCAT
>JAXJSH010000129.1:0-11138 GCA_036310185.1 Lachnospiraceae bacterium
CAATACCCCAGTTCCGGATTCGGCCACTGTGTGATTCCCGGCAGTCTCCTCGCCCCGCGCCTCAGATTGGCTTTTACAGCTTCCCCATAAAGGTACGGACTGTTTCCCTTCAGAATTCCCTCTGGTGTCAAGATATTGTTACGAAAAAGAAAAGACAGATAAATCACCGTCTATCTGCCCTTCCAACGCATAATACATGAATTACTTCTTAAAAATAATTTTTCATTTCTCTCTGGAAAGACGAATGCCTCGGAAATTTACTTCTATATTCTGCAAAAATCTTTTCTTTTGCACCACTATTTCCCATACTCTCTTTTATTTCTCCTACCATCGCCAGAAGCTGCACCACCTCGCAATAGTGATTTCTATGCTGACCACCTACAATTGCATCTGCTCTGCTGTATATGATTTTTTCAGCCCATGCCAGATATTCTTCACGCTCTTTTTGTTCCATCGGGAAATATTGTTTCCACCTCTGGAAATAATTCCAGAAAATACTGGTTTTGTGCTTACTGCTCTCCTCTGTGATTTTTCGTTCAAAGCTCATTAGGTTTTCAGAATCAGCCATACCTGATAAGCCAATATAACCTGCTATCCCCGATGTCGCTTTTGATGGCAACGCTTTCTCATATAAATATAACAGTATCATTCTTATCCCGTACGGAATAAAGCCACCACTCCATCCGAGCGAACCCTTCGGATTTTTAGATGCTTCCTTTACTTTTTTGAATTCTCCTGTGTAAAAACTCAGTTCCAGAAATGTATGCTCTCCCACAAAATTCCGTCGTTTTTCTGCGTCTCTCAGATAAGTTTCTGCATTCCCTTTTTTACAACTACGAAGAACTTCTTTTCCCTGTAGACCATACTTCTCTGCCATCTCTTTGGTTCCAAAAAGGCGCAAAAAATTTCTTGAGTTGGAATTCGAACGAAAACTTTCCCAGCAAAAACGCATCATTTCATCTGTATGTCCCAGAACATCTGCCGCCTGAGCAGCTTTCAAAGCAATCTCACTCCGAATCGTCAGACCGGAATCCAGATTTTTCATTGCATTCTGACCAATCTTCTCTATCTGCGTATACTCATGATTTTTATCATACTTCTTCATCGCAGCCAGATAAAGAGAGGGATGACTGTTCCCATTCTCATCAGCCAGTTTTACCAGGCCATCAATTCCATCTCTGTATAATACTGCTTCCTGCAAAAGTCTGCCTGCCACATCTCCATGTTTTGTTTTTAGCAATGCTATCCAGTCATCCCAGAACCATTCGGTTTCTGTCAACTGCTCACGACCTGCATAAAACATTTCTTCTATGTGAATCTTTTGAAAGGCATTCATTCCAAAATATAAAAACAGATCCTCTGCCCGATTCTCCGGCTTCTGAGCCTGATAATCTGCATACAGAGTCAGAAGTGCCAGCTGTTTCATATCCACACTAATAATCCTGTTTTCAACAAGCATCTCCAAATCAAGCGGATCCCCGTATTCACTGTCAGTTGAAACACTCATGCTCCACAGCCATTCATAAATAAAATTGGCTTCCGTATATCTCCTGTCATCTATACAGTCCTTTGCAAAGCGTATGGCCATGATCAATTTATCGCCAATATCGCAATTGTCATAATATTCAACAACCCAGTCCGAATCCCAGTAGCCGCTGGAATAATCTTCATATTCCTCCGTATTGAGATACAACCCGCCTTCCTCAATCTGCTGGATCCATTCTTTGATCTGTTCCATCTTCTCATCTACCAGTTCCTGTGACATCCGGATCATTACAGGAGATTCTTTTTTCCCGGAATGCTCTGTCACACTGCCTGCCACTATGTTTTCCAATTTCTTATACTGTTCTTCTGACAGAATATCCGTCACTTTACACAATATTTCTTCCAGTTTTTCTCTGCTTAGTTCCTTTATCTTCTGCTTCATTTTTTTATTTCTCTGTTATTTTCTTCCACAGCACTTCTTATACTTCTTTCCACTTCCGCACGGACACGGATCATTCGGATACACTTTTGCAGCTTTCACTATCGGCTGCTGGACAGGCATACGAAAATCATCGTACAGATCATTATAATAATCAGCCTGCTCCACAGAATCATTAAATAAAGTCAATTGCATTTCGATCCATTCCAGATCTTTTTCCTTTTCCAGATGCCCTGCCAGAAGCTTCGCTCGTTCAAAAAGCATATAGTTATGTATGGTACAGGCAGTTCCAATTACCTTTTTACGCACAAGCAGCCATGCCTTTTCTGCACCTTCCTGTTCCTGAATACACCAACTGTATACATTTAATGCACTGCTGTTATCCGGTTCTTTCTTCAGCCAGTTTTCAAACCACGCCTTGCCTTCTTTTACTTTTCCTGTCGCATACAGTTCTTCGCCGATTGCACAGCGAAAACCATCTGCGTCATCATAAGTCCAGTCGAACATTTCCAGAATTCTCTGACAGAATTCCATACGTTTTTCATGCTCTCCTGTATTGCCAAGTTCCATTTCCAGATCCTGCAGCCACGCATCCACAGGATACTGATAATCCTGTGATTCCATCACACCACTTACGCTCATTTTCATTTCTGCTGATTTCATGATCTCCTGAAATACAGACCATGCTTTCCACCAGTTGGAAATCATTTCTGCTTCATTGCGTTTTTCCTGTGCGTCGTATCCACGCTGTGCCAGTTCATCCCAATCATCCCATTCGGTCCGAATTCTATGTGTATCTTCAAAATCAATACTCTGCTGAACCATTTCATTCAACGCTTCTGCATATTTCTTTTCATCATACGGCTGATTTTCTTTCATTACATCATAGATTTCTGTCAGCACCACAGCTCCTATTTTCTCTTTTGCCTCACTTGCGGAATATCCTGCGCCAAGCAGTTTCTCATATGCCTGTTTTGTAACCGGAGGATCATTATCTTTTAACTGATTATTCACTACTTCCAGAATTAATTTTTTTAATCGCAAATTCACCATATTACTCTTTACTCCAAATTCTTTTTATCCTATCTATACTTTCTTTCCTTCAAATGCAAATCCATATTTCCTGATTTGCTCTGCCGAAACCACTTTTTCTATTAGAAGTGATCACATATCTTCCAGTCAGTTCCACGATCAACCCAAGGACGAAACTGTAATAAAAGCGCTCCGGATCTGTTTTCTTAGAACGACGCTTTCTAATATCAAAATAGCTGAATATCTCCACTGTCACGGAATTCATAAAATTGTTCACAGCTTTCACATCACCAGGAGGAAGGGCCTGCACAAAATCGTTATAATCTGCCAGTACTCCTCTGAACCACGTCCGTATCATATTCCGGAACATAATTTTTACTTCCAGATTCGTCAATGCCAGTTCATACTTTGGCTCTATAATGTCCTCCGAACCATATTCCTCATAACTGATAACTTTCAGATAGCCGCTTGCTACCAAAAGCCTCCAGATGCCCTTTTCATCTCCCTCCAACTGATTATAAACAATCTGCTCATCAATCAGAGTAAATAAATGCTCCCCCTGCCAGAAGTTTTTCAAAGATTCAGATCTGAAAAAATTGATTCCCGACTCACCCTCGTTATCCCTGTCATAATCGCACGTTCCAACCATGGATTCGTCTTAAATGTGGCATTGAAAAGACTTAATTCAGCAACTTAAATGAAAACTAAATTCCAGTTGTAGAATATCCCAGTAAATTTGCGGGATTAAATTCTATTTTGCACCTTAACAATTTCATATTTTTGCCATATAATGACCCCATAGGTACCCAATTTTAATCATATTTTGGTATGCTGTCGCGCAGACACAATACTTAAATGTAATACCTCATACCCCAGTTCCGGATTCGGCCACTGTGTGATTCCCGGCAGTCTCCTCGCCCCGCGCCTCAGATTGGCTTTTACAGCTTCCCCATAAAGGTACGGACTGTTTCCCTTCAGAATTCCCTCTGGTGTCAAGGTATTGTTACAAAAAAATGACCTATTAATACCATAATCCATACCCACAGATCAATACAACTACCTAAAACTAATAAGTCTATTCTTTTTTGCTTCAGCACTCTAAAGTCTCATAGTCTCACTTTCTACTTGAGACTATGAGACTTTTTCTTGAGATTTTGCGCCTAAAACCATTATTTAGTCCAAATCAGACATATCTATTTGTTTACAGTCTCATTTTTCATTTGAGACTGGCAAATACCATTCTCCTGTTTTTTTATCATATGCTGCTCCGCATTTTTTACGAATTTTGGCATAATCACGAAATACCGTTGCTCTTGATACATTTAATGCATCCATAACCTCTTCTACTGTTAATTGATTATTCTCTCCTTATACCAATCAAACCAGTTTTTATTTTCACATCAATCAAAAGTCAAAATCAAAAATTTCTTTCTCACAAGTATAACATTTCCGTTTCTGCTTTTCAATCAGAGTCATACTCAAGTTTCCGTTCCCTACTGTTCTTCCCGTAACTGCCTCCTGGAATTTTTCTGTTTTACTTTGTTCCATTCCTTTTTACAGTTATCTTTTGTATATATTCCTTCTGTATTTTTAATTATTTTCATTATATCTGTAAAAAATATGCCACAACGAATTTGCAGTATATTTTTATCCTTTTTTGTTTTTCAGGATTTGCCATCTAACATATATCACAGTATTATTCCGGCAGACTGTCACGCAGACACAATACCCCATACCCCAATTCCGGATTCGGCCACTGTGTGATTCCCGGCAATCGTCTCGCCCCGCGCCGCAGATTGGCTTTTACAGCTTCCCCATAAAGGTACGGACTGTTTCCCTTCAGAATTCCCCATTCCATCATAAGTGCTGCTGACCCGGTCACAAAAGGCGCTGCAAAGGAAGTACCGGTAAATTCTCCATAACCGCCCCCGGCTCTTGTTGTCCGAATCCGCACCCCCGGAGCAGCCAGATCCGGTTTTACCTGATTGGTCACCCTTGTGTATCCACGGCCGGAAAAGTCTGCATAAGACTGCAGACGGGAATCATATGCCCCCACTGAAATCACACCGGCTGCGGCGGCAGGTATCGTCAGTGTCCGATTCGGTGTCGGAGTATAAAAATGCGTATCTTCATTCAGAACATTTCCACCGGGCAACCACAAATCCACCTGTCCATCCACAATCTGTCCTGCTTCAAACCGCAGGCTCCAGATACCCGTATCTACATAAGAATCCGCAGGAAGAAAATCCACATATATTTCCTGGGCCGCACTATACGGACTGGGTATGCCATAATAAATCAGCAGATTTGTATTTTCCAGCCGATACCTCTGGGGACCCTGCTCAGAACGAAAGGGGCCAATTATCTGTCCACTGGGACTTATTACAGAGATGGCTATTTCATCCACATAATTTTTCCATATCTGTACATTGAATGAAGTCTGATAAGTTCCCACACTGATTTCCACATCCCTGGTATTCCCCACCCCCGAAACCTGCATTGTCTTTATTATCTGGCCATTTTTCCTGTTTCGATTTCGGTCAACAGACTGTGCTGCGTATGCGGTCTGGCTCTCTATGTTCATTTGACTACGGAAATTGACCGATGTATGCCCCCGGCTGCTGCCTTCATTTCCCATCCCCACACAGATCGTCGTCCGACCCATTCCCGACACCTGGTTCAGATAAGTTTCCAGAAGTGAATTACCTTCATGGGATCCATAAGAATTGCCAAAACTAAGATTCAATGCCAGCGGCTGATTCCGCGCTATGGCCTGTCGAATACAATAATCGATTCCCTGTATCAGCTCTGTGGTCCTTGGGAAAGAATCCTCCAGCGGATTTCCCAGCTTTACCACAATCAGCGGGCTCTCATCCGCTACGCCGCGCAGCACACCATTGCTCTCCCGTCCATTTCCTGCCGCAATTCCCATAACTGCCGTTCCATGTCCGCTTAGGTCACGGCTTGGCACCACCTCATACCGCTCCATCAAAGTATTTTTTCCCAACGCCTCATTAATCTGCTCCGCCGTATACTCCGACCCAAGAAAATATCCTTCCGGCGGTGCACCCTCAATGGTCTGATCCCAGAGACTGACAATGCGTGTGGTTCCATCCGGATTGCGAAAATCCATATGTCCGTAATCAATGCCTGAATCCACACATGCCACCAGAATTCCTTTTCCATGCAGATCAAAGGGTGGTGCCTGCACCGGATTAATGCATGATACTGCCCGCGCCTGGCTGAGCGCAAAAAAAAGACGCTTTGGCTTTTCCACATACTCAATCTGTGGTAAATTTGCAAAAGCGTCCAATCTGCTCTGGGGAATCCGCACCACCGCATATCCGTTTAAAAGCGGCGTAATCCTTGTGGTCATGCTTCGAAGTTCCTCAATATCTCCGGAGTATTTTACAATCACATCCCATTCACGATCTGCAGAGTCGTACCCCACGTTCAGTTCCAGGGATTTTTCCCGCTCTTCGGGTGTGGCATCCACTGCCAGGTTTAAGATATTATCTACTTTTTGATTTTCCATACAATAATATATGTGTTAAGAGGAATGCAGATTCAAAAAATCCCAGCTTATTCCGTTCTTTCCTCTTCCAGCAATGCCTCAAGTTCCGGAACTGCAGCACACCCCTCATTTTCCTGCAGATGTGTTTTCTGACCGCCCAGAATACAGCCAGCCGCAAGCGCAGTGAGCGGCGCCGCCGTAACAAGACCAAAAGAACCAACTATCGTATGTATCAACTCAGAAGCCACATATTTGTAATTAAAAATATTGATAATAGGTGTTCCCTGCGCCATAAATACCATCATCAGCGCAATAAATCCCCCGGAATATGCCAGCAAAAGGGTGGTAGTCATAGTTCCCATCGCCGCACGGCCCACGTTAATCCCGGACTTAACCGCCTCTTTTCTGGAAAGATCCGGTCTTTTTTGTACAACTTCATAGACCGCCGACGTAATATCGACTGTCAGATCCATCATAGCCCCCGAAGAACCGATAAAAATACTGGCCATAAAAATCTGGGTCAGATCCAGATTCTGATACCCGCTGTACAGCAGGCTTTCGGAATAAGCCATAACCGCACCATGAATTTTAAACCCCTTTGTGCAGATAATACCCATAATACAGGTCACAATCAAGCCTGCCACAGATCCTGCAATGGCAGACAGACTTCGTTTGTCAAAACCATATACCAGCATAATAATCAAAACAGTTAACGCGACGGTTACGATACCTCCCACCAGAATCGCATTATAACCTTTCAAACAGGATGGAACCAGCACTTTCCAAATCATCAGTATTGATATGACAAAAGAAAGCATGGCCCGCACACCTGTCCATCCGGCAAAAGCAACCAAAAAGGCAAAAAAGGCAATTCCAAGACCAATTTCCCAATTAATACGATAATGATCGATGGCGCTGACTGCCTTTACTTCTCCATCCGACTGGCTTACCATGACAAGAGCCATATCCCCCGGCTCAAATATTTTATCCTGCTCAAGAGAACCTGTCAGCGTGTTCACACAGGTATGCTCTTCTCCTTTAAAATCCCCCTGTAAGATTCTGACCTGGCAGCTCTGTTCACCGGACTGTACAAGACCGGTATCAATAATATTGCTGTTATCAACTGACAATACCTCCGCTTTTACACGCTGGGAATTGTCTTTTTTCACCGCCCCTTCAAAGCCTGTAGGCAGCATGAGCAGCGCCAGGGTAAGCACTGCACATACTGCCACAGAGATCAGATTTGTCTTTCTGTTTTTTGTCATTTATTCTACACCAAGCAGATCTGCCATTTTGTTGTAGATGTCCGTGTTATCATAAGATCCGCTGAATTCTTCTGCGCCCACGCCTTCTGCAAATACCGCTACCGGAAGTCCAGTATGTGCATAGGATGAGAAGTTGATACCGGATTTGTTGTTCAGGATATGTGTTACGGTTACGCTGAACGGTTCATAGCTGCCGTATTTTACATATTCTTCCTGAGTCGGCTCATCACCAAGTCCCCCTGCCAGAGTCAGTTCGTATGCTTCTTTCAGACGCTCTACTTCATAGTCCGTCAATACCAGCGTTTCGTCTGCTGCGTTTGCTTCGTTTTCCGGCATGACCAGACCAAACAGTTCTTCTACATCTTTCATAGCATCTTCAAAGCCTGTCTGATTTTCAACATAACCGGCAACATAATCGCTGTCATATTTTGCATAGGAAATTTCCTGATTTTCCAGATTTGTAAGGAATGTATCATAGTCTGTTCCTGCATAACCGATGGTCAGGCCGCCTGTCTCATGGTCACCGGTTACAATGATCAGTGTTTCATCTGCATGTTCTTTTGCAAAATCAACTGCTACCTGTACAGCATCTGCCAGAGCCAGGGTATCTGCTACAGTAGAGCCGGCATCGTTTGCATGACATGCCCAGTCGATTTTACCGCCTTCTGTCATCATGAAAAATCCGTTTTCATTGTCCAGAACTTCGATTCCTTTTTCTACGTAATCTGCCAGAGACCATTCTTCCTCTGCACGGTCATTATCATAGGAAAGTGCATCCTCATCTGCCAGTGTCTCACCGATGATAATTGATTTTCCATCTTCAGCAGTCAGCGCTTCCGCCTCTTCCTGGGTCATCAGTACGTTGTAACCAGCTTCTTCAGCCAGAGTATAAAGACTTTCTTTATCGCCGTCTGCACCATTTACTTTCTTCAGACCGCCGCCTGCAAAGTAATCAAAATCGCTTTCGATCAGTTCAAGGCCGATTTCATAGTAATCATTACGGCTTGCCTGATGTGCATAAAATGCAGCCGGTGTTGCATGGTTCAGGTTAACGCTGGAAATGATACCAATTTTGTAATCTTTCTGGTCTTTCAGCTTTTCTGCGATTGTCTCATACGCCTCTGTCTTGGTTTCATCCATGTTGATTACACCACTGTGTGTTTTGTGACCGGTGGAAATGGATGTTGCTGTAGAAGCAGAATCCGGACAAAAGCTTGTGGAATCAAATGTTGTAGCAGAACCTGCAACTTCAAAATCCATAAAGGAAAGATTTACATTGCCGTCTACAATTCCGTCATCATCGTCTGCCAGTGCTCCAAGGTAATCGGATGCAGCCTGAAACTGGGGATAACTCATACCATCACCGATAAAAAGGAATACATATTTCGGTGCTTTTCCTTCATCTTCTGCATCAGCAGCTGTATCTGCTTCTGCTGTTTCATTCTCCTGCGTTTCGGTCTGTGCAGTATCTGCAGAAGATTCGGTATCACTGCTCTGACATCCTGCGAAAGTTCCTGCCAGCAATGTGGTTGCCATAAGCATTGCCATAACTGATTTTCTTTTCATTTTCGATAAACTCCTCTGTTCATTTTTCTTTCTTTTTTCAACATCGCCAGTCTAGCAAAAAAAGACCCCTCGCAGCAAGCAAGGGGCCGTTAAACCATTTTTAAGTTTTTGTAAAATTATAGTTCCGATTACTGCATAACAATTTTGCGGAAATTCTTTTTGCCTCTTTTGAGAATTTTCTCGCCGGTCTGAATTTCTTCCATGGTAAACGCAAACGCGATATCTGCCACTTTTTCACCATCCACAGCTACTCCGCCCTGCTGTACAGCACGTCTCGCCTCAGATTTGGACGGAACAAGGCCGGATTTCACCAGAAGGGTCAGAATATCAATCTTTCCATCAGCAAAATCTTCTGCCGTCAGTTCTGTGGTCGGCATATTTGCAGCACCACCGGTTGAAAACAGTGCTCTTGCGGAATCCTGTGCTTTTTTCGCTTCTTCCTCGCCGTGTACCAGACTGGTCAGTTCATAAGCCAGAATCTCTTTTGCTTTGTTCAGCTGGCTGCCTTCCCATTTATCCATTGTATCGATTTCTTCCAGCGGCAGGAAAGTCAGCATACGGATGCATTTCAGCACATCTGCATCTGCAACATTTCTCCAGTACTGGTAGAAATCAAACGGTGAAGTCTTATTCGGATCCAGCCATACAGCACCGGACTGGGTTTTACCCATCTTTTTGCCTTCGGAATTCAGAAGCAGCGTGATGGTCATAGCGGAAGCGTCTTTTCCAAGTTTACGACGAATCAGTTCCGTACCACCCAGCATGTTGCTCCACTGATCGTCACCGCCAAACTGAAGATTACATCCATATTTCTGGAATAATTCATAGAAGTCGTAGCTCTGCATGATCATGTAGTTGAATTCAAGGAAACTTAATCCCTTTTCCATACGCTGTTTGTAGCACTCAGCTGTCAGCATACGGTTAACGGAGAAGTGCGGACCGACTTCACGCAAAACGTCTACGTAGTTCAGATCCAGCAGCCAGTCAGCATTGTTGACCATCAATGCTTTTCCATCAGAAAAATCAATAAATTTGCTCATCTGTTCTTTAAAGCAGTCACAGTTGTGCTGGATGGTTTCTCTTGTCATCATCTGACGCATATCGGATCTTCCGGACGGGTCACCGATCATAGCGGTACCGCCGCCGATCAGGGCAATCGGTTTGTTTCCAGCCATCTGAAGACGTTTCATCAGGCACAGAGCCATAAAATGTCCCACATGAAGGCTGTCTGCAGTCGGGTCAAAACCAATGTAAAAAGTTGCTTTTCCGTTGTTCACAAGATCACGGATCAATTCTTCGTCCGTTACCTGAGCAATCAGGCCTCTGGCCTGAAGTTCTTCATAAATCTGCATTTTTTCAATCTCCTTTTTCCATATATTTACCTGTAAAAAGAACCTGGATTTTCGGCTCTTTTGCTGACGGAAATTCATTTTTGTCTGTGAGTAAACCGGCAGTTCTTCTTTTTCAAAGCATCTGCACATGCCGGTTTTTATGCATAAAAAAACTCCCGTCCCTAAAAGGACGGGAGTATGATCCCGTGTTACCACCTTCGTTCACAGCGGACTCACATCCGGCTGCCTCAACAAGTCCGGTCCATCAACCGTACTCTGACACGATAACGTGTGCCCACCCCGTCGCAGCCTACTGGTCATCCGTTCGGTGCGCAGCTCAAAGAGGTATTCCCATATGATTTCCCACGCGCCTCTCATCAGCCGGCAGCTTTCTGTCTGTTCCCTCATACGGTACTTATTCTTATCATAGCCTTTGCTTATTTTCAGTAATTATAAAACAGGCACAGAAGAAATGTCAAGGGAAAGCGATTTTTATTTCTTAAACA
>JAXJSH010000130.1:0-43158 GCA_036310185.1 Lachnospiraceae bacterium
CTTCCAAGATACTGTCCCATCTGTGCCAGCCCGTCCCGGTCTTTTTGCTTTAACGCACTCTTTTTCAGGCACTGTTCCGTCTCATCCGCCCAGATCCTGGCCATGGTTTTTCCCCCTCGCCAGCGCATCTCTCCACAGATATTTTTCAGCATTCTGGAAAAGGGATCACGCACCTGCCCGGATATCCGTTCCAGCGATTCCGGCAGGGATATCTGTCCAAAACAGATGTCGTTTGATATAGCCAGAAACATCTTCTGAATTTCCCTTAGTGCATCCATTCTTTCCTGAAGCTGCTGCCCTTTCAGAAAACCAAATATGCTGCTTGATCCCAATACAAATATGGCACCTATGACACGAATCATATCTTCTCTATCCTGCCGAATTTTCCATGATGCAGGTTCCCCTTCCATCAAAAACGGCTTTTACCTTTCCGATATGTTCCCGATTGTGAAGCACGATATAGCGCTCAAACACATGCTCCTGAATCAGCTTCTGAAACAGGGGTTTTTTCTGAATATCTTCAATCGATGTTCCGTGAACGGTGGCCAGCAGCTTGCATCCGCAGTGAATTACGGATTCAATGGCATGTATATCACTATAACTGCCCAGCTCATCCACCGCTATCACACCGGGTGCCATGGAACGGATCAGCATCATCATTCCTTCTGCTTTCGGGCAGCAATCCAGCAGATCGGTCCGCATACCAAGGTCATTCTGCGGAACGCCCATATAGCAGCCGCCTATTTCGGACCGCTCATCCACCACGCCCACCGTATATCCCCTGCGGCCTTCTGTCCCATCGGAGAGCTGCCGCACCAGATCCCGCAAAATCGTGGTCTTTCCACATCGGGGTGCCGATATGATCAGCGTATGACAGACTCCCTCTTTTCCAAATAAAAAAGGGAGCACTTCCGTAGCACACCCTTTTATCTGATGGGAAACGCGAACATTCAGGCAGGAAATGTATTTCATGCCCCGGATTCGTTCCCCATCTGCCAGTATTTTTCCCGCTACGCCCACACGGTGTCCGCCCTGAACGGTAATGAACCCCTGTTTCAGCTCTTCTTCATACGCGTAAATCGAATAATTGGCAATATATTCTAATGATTCTTTCAGATCCTGTTGACTGACCACAATGGCCTTTGAGACTTCCTCGGTCCGGCTGCCCGTTCTATCCAGAAATAATTCCTGCCCTTCATATATCAAAATCAGCGGCTGATCCACCCTCAGACGGATTTCCTGCAGTTTTTCAAAATCCAGACAGCTGCGTTCCAGCACATTCCGGATCCTTCCGGCAAAAAGTCTCTGTATTTCATCTCTTCTCATGTCCTCACCTCTTACACTATTTATATGAGGACAATCTGTTTTTATGACACTTCTTTGATATGTATCTCCAAGGGTTTTCCGGCCCACAAAGCGCACATGTAATCCCTGTGCAGATGAATAAACTGATGCCAGCCTTCCGTCTTCAGATCCCGCAGATCTTTTGTAAGTCCCTCGCCGGTCCATTTAAGATAGCTTTCTCTTAAAACCCACTGACGGAAAAAATCTTCCTGCATGGTCTCTGATTTCAGAAATCTGCGGTATTCCTCATCCGGGAAAATCTTCTTTCCAACCTTCGCCACATCCACAATTCTTTTCTGCTGAATATCAATACCTACCGGCACACCGGAAATGGCACACAAAACAAAACGGCCCGAATGACTGATGTTGTAATGAATCTTGGGATGGTTGACCAGATAAGGCTTTCCATGAGGCCCTTTGGAACGTTCCTCTTTTGAAAGCGCAATACCATACAGCTCGTCCAGACCGCGTGCCAGCAGATTTTCTGCCAGTTCACTGGCATCGGCACTGCTGTAGCTTAAGCGGTCGGAAATTCTGGTATAGTACACATATACGGAATTTTTCGATTTATCTGTATGCATACTTACCCCAGCTTTTCAATGGCAGCACGGATACGAAGCAGCGATTCTTCTTTTCCGATGATTTCCATAATCTCGGTAGCCCCTGCCGGAGTCATCTGTTTTCCGGACAATGCAGTACGAATGGGCCACATAACATAGCCGTTTTTATAGCCTTTTTCTTTTACAAAATCGCTCAGTCTTGCGTAGAGCGCATCATTTGAGTAATCTTCCTGCTCTTCCAGAATCGGAAGTACTTCTTTGAGTACAACAAGAGAAGTTTCTTCGTTTGTCTTCATTTTCTTGTGTGTGTACATGGCATTGTCATATTCCGGCACCGCCTCAAAGAAATCGACCAGTTCCGGGATATCCGGGAAGATCTCGATACGTGTCTGAACCAGCTGTGCAATGTGGCGCAGATCCATATCTTTTGTGATCACCTGTTTGATGTACGGAAGAGCCATCTCATAGAATTTCTCAAAATCCAGTTTTTTCATGTACTCCCCGTTCATCCATTTCAGCTTGCCCATGTCAAATACGGCCGGTGATTTGCTGATATGACGGTAATCGAATGCCTGTACCAGTTCTTCCAGTGTGTAGATTTCCCGGTTTTCCTGCGGACTCCAGCCAAGCAGTGCCACATAGTTTACAACGGCCTCTTTTAAAAAGCCCTGTTCGATCAGGTCTTCGAAAGAAGAATGTCCACATCTTTTGGAAAGTTTTTTATGATTTTCGTCGGTGATCAGCGGACAATGCACATATACCGGCACTTCCCATCCGAATGCTTCATAGATGCGATTGTATTTCGGTGCGGATGACAGATATTCGTTTCCTCTTACCACATGTGTGATTCCCATTAAATGATCATCCACTACATTTGCAAAATTGTAGGTCGGATATCCGTCAGACTTGATCAGGATCAGATCATCCAGCTCGTTATTCGGAACGGTGATGTCACCGTAAATCTCATCATGGAATGTGGTCTCGCCCTCTGTCGGCATATTAAAGCGGATGACATACGGTTTTCCTGCATCCAGATTGGCCTGAATCTCTTCTTTTGACAGATGCAGACAGTGTTTGTCATAAACAACAAATTCTTTGTCGCTGCCTTCCTGTTTTAAGGACTCCAGACGCTCTTTGTCACAGAAGCAGTAATATGCGTCACCCTGTTCAATCAGTTTTTCCGCATACTTCAGATAAATGCCTTCTGCATTACGCTCACTCTGAACATACGGGCCTACACCGCCGTCTTTGTCCGGACCTTCATCATGTTTCAGACCGGTCTGCTCCAGAGTACGATAAATAATATCAAGTGCGCCTTCCATAAAGCGCTCCTGATCGGTATCCTCAATACGAAGCATAAAACTTCCGTCTTCATGTTTTGCAATCAAATAGGCATACAGAGCCGTACGAAGATTACCCACGTGCATTCTTCCGGTCGGGCTCGGAGCGAATCTTGTTTTTACTTTACTCATTTTTTCGTCTCCTCATCTATATTTTTCAATACTTTAAATTTTGCAAAGGAAAAGGTGTGGTTTAGTCCTCCACACCCTGCTCCTTCAAATAATCGATTACGCCGCCAACGGTTGTCAGATTTTCCAGCTCCTCTGTCGGAATCTCCACATCGTACTCTTCCTCAAGCGCCATTACCAGTTCGAACAAATCCAGAGAATCGGCTCCAAGGTCCTCTTTCAGATCTGTTTCTGCGGTAATCTCGCTTGCGTCACAGTTCAGCTGTTCTGCTATCATTTCTCTCATTTTTTCTAACATGGTACTAATCTCCTTTTATATATTCATTTTTAATATCATATTTAGGTACTCAAAGTATATGCATTTCTGAACGAAATGTCAATATTTTTACACAACCTCGCCCCAGAGATCTCTTTCTTCTTTCTGAAATTTGATCTTTCTGGACACACTCAGGGCCAGGGCCATCTCCATCATCAGGAAAAATACGGACGTACCTCCGTAACTGATGAAGGGCAATGTGATACCTGTGGTCGGAACCAGATTGATGACAACACAGATATTCAGAATGACCTGAAGGGATATGTGCGCCATGATCCCCACTACCATCAGCGAACCGAACAGATCCGGTGCATTCTGGGCGATAAAAAACAGACGGTAGATCAGATATCCGAACAAAAGCAGTACGATCGCGCCTCCGAAAATCCCAAGTTCCTCACAGACAATGGAAAAAATCATATCATTCTGAGCTTCCGGAACGGAACCAAGCTTCTGCGTGCTGTTTCCAAGACCCTTTCCAAAAAAGCCGCCGGAACCCAGTGCATACAGCGCCTGAAGAATCTGGTAACCGCCCTCCTCCGAGTATTTCTCCGGATCGAGCCACACCAGAACACGGCGCAGACGGAAACTGTCACTGCTCTCCATAGTCTGGCTCAGAATAAAAATCGCAGCTCCCACCACAACAACAGCAGCTACCATAATCAAAACAAAAGGCGCCGTTCTGGGATGGGCTATGAATACGATTACGCATGCGATTCCCACAATAATAATAGCCGTACTTAAGTTTTCCGTAAATTTGTATGCGCCAAAACCAAGAACCAGTCCCAGTGCCAGCGGAAATATACAGGCCTTTAACCCCTGAAACCGTCTGCCCATTCTCACAATCACAATCGGCACAAACACAATAACTGCAATTTTTGCAACCTCGGAAGGCTGGAACTGAATGCCCAGATTCAGCCATCTTCTTGCTCCATTTACTTCAACACCGAGCGGAGTCTGCACCAGTGCCATCAATATGAAAGCCGCAAGAAATATAACGCCTCCCAGCGGAGACAGGACATGATAGTCCACAAATGAAACAAGGATGGCCAGCAAAATGCAGGCCAGACTGATCAATGCCTGTTTTTTGAAATAATACATATCATTGCCAAATTTTAATTCTGCCATATAGGCACTGGTGCTGTACAGCATGACCAGGCCAAAGCAGGTAAGCAGAATCACCGCGGCCAGCAGATTATAATCGTAATAATCACTTTTGTTTCTGACCCGGGATACCGCATCTCTTACATTACTACTCATTCATATGCCTCACTTTATTACTTGAAAACAACGTAAAACTATGTTAAGTATATCATTTTTTACGCTATAGTCAAATAAAAAATGGTTATTGAGCCAGTCTGGTCGCCAGCTCAAGGGCGTCTTCCAGACTTGCGCAGAAATGATCTTTCCCTATTTTCTCCACAAATCCCGCTTTTTCCATGGAACGCATAGGCTGTTCGTTCACATGGGCAAACACGATGGAAATATTGTTTTTTGCACATCTTGCCTGCAGCCCTTCCAGCGCATTCATGGCTGTGGCATCAATGGCCGGCACACCGCTCATACGGAGTACAAGGCATTTTGTGTAACTTTTTGTAGTAATATCTGCAATTCTTCCAGCTACGCCAAAGAACATTGGCCCGTTGATCTCATACACACGCACACCATTCGGAAGCGCACGCAGATTTTCAATATCTTCGTCGCTGGCCTGCTCGCGGTATGTCCAGCCGCGCACATTGGTTTCTTCGCTCATACGCTTCATGAAAAGCAGACATGCAAGCACCATACCAACTTCGATTGCCACCACCAGGTCAAATACAACCGTAAGAACGAAAGTCAGCACAAGCACAAGAATATCGCTCTTCGGTGCTGTTTTTACAAGACCAACAAACGGTCTCCACTGACACATATTATAGGCAACCGTAAACAGAATCGCCGCAATGGTCGGCATCGGGATCAATGCCGCATAGGGCATGAGAATAACCAGGATCAGAAGAAGTACCAGAGAATGTACCATACCGGAAACCGGGCTTTTTCCGCCGTTTTTAATGTTGGCTGCCGTACGTGCAATGGCACCTGTTGCCGGAATACCGCCAAACAGCGCAGAACCCATGTTGCCGACACCCTGGGCTACCAGTTCCATGTTGGAACGATGTTTTGTGTTGGTCATTCCATCTGCGACCACACAGGATAAAAGTGATTCAATACCGGCCAGAACCGCAATGACAACGGCATCCGGAAGCACTGTTTTTGCCATTTCCAGACTGAATGCCGGCATGCGGAATGTGGGCAGTTTGCTGCTTACTTCATACAGATCTCCGATGGTATTTACCGGAAGTTTTAACAGTTTTACCATTGCAATACCGGCCAGAACCGCAATCAGAGAACCCGGGATTTTTTTGCTGATCTTCGGCCATACGATCAAAATTGCGAGACATACCACGCCAACAAGAACTGCATACCAGTTAACTGTGCCGAAGTTGGCAGCTACAGCCTCCACTTTTTCCATGGTCTCCACCGGTTTTAATCCCTCCGGATAGGTAAGACCAAAGAAATCTTTTAACTGACCGATCAAAATGGTCACTGCGATACCGGCAGTGAATCCGGTCGTAATCGTATACGGAATAAATTTGATCAGATTTCCAAAACGGAAAATACCCATGATGATCAAAATTATGCCCGCCATTACAGTTGCAAGTGCCAGACCTTCCATTCCGTTTTCTGCCACAATTCCTGCAACGATCGTCGCAAATGCAGCGGTCGGTCCTGCGATCTGTACGGTACTGCCGCCCAGAAATGAGATCAGAAAGCCCGCAATAATGGCCGTATAAAGACCCTCTTCCGGACCGACACCGGATGCCAGTGCCAGTGCAATGGACAGCGGCAGTGCAATGATCGCCACAATAATGCCGGCAACCACATCCTTTACAAACTGCTCTTTGTTATACTTTTTCAGACACGTAAAGAGCATTGGTTTGAATTCGTTCATTTTTAAGTTTCCCCCATCATATGTAATTTTTCGCGCTTATTGTAGCACAAGATTTTTTTCGTGACAATTCCTGTTTCGGATTCTGTACAAAAAATCTCTTTCTTATCTGACCGGATACAAATCCAGCAAAAATTTCCCGAAGGACATCTCTCTTGAGAAATCCTTCGGGAAATCATTTTGTTATGTCTCATTTTTCAAACCTGCAAAAAGTTTCCTTTTAAGCAGACATTCTGCATTTATTCTGCCACGATCACACCACAGGCGATCTTCATTCCGGAATCTCCGGATGGCTGCGTGCGGAAATCATCCGGCATAGCATGAATCACCACACAGCGGCCCTCCACTTCTTCCGGCACGAACCGGTTTGTGTAAAACATGGTCAGCGCATAGCCGTCATTTTCAAACAGGGGCGGAAAATCTCCTGCATGCTGCGGGTGTTCGCAGCCACCCGGATTATAATGGCTTCCGGTATCTGCAAAAGGATCGGTTGCATTTCCCGTACAGGATGCGCCCTCATGAATATGAAAACCAAACACTTTTTCCTGACAGGCCTTTCCGGTGGACGGAAGTCCCCACACCTCCGCGATCACAAAAGCGCCGTCCCAGAAAGGATAAAACCACACATTGCCTTCCAGATCCGGGTATTCCTGACTTCCGCGTACTTCTGCCCGACAGGCCGGCTTCATCTGCATCATGTTCTGAAGGGTCTCAAATAATTCTTTCCGCATACACGCCTACTTTCCGCTTTCACATTCTTTTTCACAGGAACAGAATGCGGGCATATCAAAACTTGGGTTAAAGGCATAGAAGTTTCTGCTGTCCAGATCTTCCTGAACGGTGCGCAGTGCTTCACCGAAACGCTGGAAATGAACCACTTCGCGGGCACGCAGGAAACGGATGGGATCGGCCACTTCCGGGATATCTTTTACCACGCGCAGGATATTGTCATAGGTGCTTCTGGCCTTCTGTTCCGCGGCCAGGTCCTCGAACAGATCTGTGATCGGATCCCCTTTAGACTGGAATTCGCAGGCATTCTGCGGCACACCGCCTGCTGCCTGGGCCCAGACACCGGTCGTGTGATCAATGTAGTAATTGCCAAAGCCGCTCTCTTCGATTTCTTCCATGGAAAGGTCGGCGGTCAGCTGATGTACGATTGTGGATACCATTTCAAGGTGTGCCAACTCTTCGGTGCCGATATCGGTCAGTACGGCCATCGCTTTCCGGTTCGGCATCGCAAACCGCTGAGACAGATAGCGCAATGACGCATTGATTTCCCCATCCGGGCCGCCGTACTGACTCATGATGAACTGGGCCAGCTTCGCATTTGGTGTTGTAATTTTTATCGGATACTGAAGTCTCTTTTCATAATTCCACATACACTAACACCTGCCTTTCTTTCCCGGGATTTCCCATGGCCATGGCTGTGTCGCCCAGATCCATGAGTCGCTGCATGATTCTGCCGTGTGATCAATGTTCAGCGGCCCGAAAAATTTTGCATAGGATTCCAGAAGTTCTTTTCGTTCCTCCACCAGTTTCCGGGTGTCATCCAGCGCTTTCTGATCGCAGGGATGGGTATCCAGATACAGTACCATATCATTGATGGCAAAGCTCACTTCATTGATTCTGTTAAAAAGCTCTTCCTGACAAGGCTGCGTATTATTTAACATCGGCAGACACCTCTCTTTCCGCAAAACGGTTTGCACAGTTCCGGGAAGATGGTTCCCATCTGCAGACCTTTGGCCAGATCGAAGGTATCCTGATAAAACTGCCAGGGCACATAACCCATAGCAAGTGCGAAACCATCTGTGTCTTCGCACATTTCCGGCTTCCCCATACCCATGCGGTCCGTATTTTCCTGACATTTTGGTTTTTCCGGCTCTTTCATACGACAGGAATCATCCATTTGACGAGATTCTTTCATCCGGCATCCGTCTTCCATCCGGCGATTTTCTCGCATCTGACGTCCATCTTTCATCTGACGATTTTCTTTCATCCGGCATCCGTCTTCCATCCGGCGATTTTCTCTCATCTGGCATCCGTCTTCCATCCGGCGATTTTCTCGCATCTGACATCCGTCTTCCATCCGGCGATTTTCTCGCATCTGACGTCCATCTTCCATCTGACGAGATTCTTTCATCCGACACCCATCTTCCATCCGGCGATTTTCTCGCATCTGACATCCGTCTTCCATCCGGCGATTTTCTCGCATCTGACATCCGTCTTCCATCCGGCGATTTTCTCTCATCTGACGTCCGTCTTCCATCCGGCCAGATTCTCTCATTTGACGTCCATCTTCCATCCGACGATTCTCTCTCATCTGGCAGGAACATTCCTCCTGGCGCGCCTCTTCTTTTCGGCAGGACATTTCCGGACGACGCATTTCCTCCATACGTCTGGGCGGATAACAGGAACGGTAAGGACATGCATTCATCCGTCCGTTATTCATAAAATTACTGTCCATAGAATCCTCTCAAGAAAGCATATTTCTTTATTAAAATATGTAGCAAAGCAAAAAACGTGAATGGCACTTTCCGGCCCGTTACCATAATGAATAAAAAGAGCTCCGCAGAACAAGCATCAAGTACAACCAGTTCTACATAAGATTCAAAGAAAACATATAAAAGCAGAAAGAATTATGTTATGGAACAGATTATGAACTACGTCAAACCAGAACTTATTGCCGTAGCAATCGCCCTTTACCTCATTGGCATGGGAATGAAAAAATCCGAAAAAGTGAAAGACAAAAATATCCCGCTGTTTCTGGGCGTTCTCGGAATTTTCCTGTGTGCGGTCTATGTGATCGCCACCAGTCCCCTGGGCACCGTACAGGAAATTGCCATGGCCATATTTACAGCGCTTGTACAGGGCATTCTCGTTGCCGGATTGAGCACATACGTGAACCAGTTGATTAAGCAGGCGAATAAAATAGAATAAGAAAACAGACTGCCAAAAGGCAGTCATATCTATGAAAGGAAATAGAAATGGCAAGAGATATCTCACAGCTGCATCCCAGGCTCCAGGCAAAAATCACACAGCTGAAAATTTTATGCCAAAGAGACGGACTTAACCTTGGTATCGGAGAATGTTTCCGATCTGCTGCAGAACAGGAAGCCCTGTATGCACAAGGCCGAACAACAGCCGGAAACATTATAACCAACGCAAGAGGCAATTCCTATTCCTCACAGCATCAATGGGGCATTGCCTTTGACTTTTTCAAAAATATGAAAGGACAGGAGTTCAGCGATTCCCTGTTTTTTACCAGTGTGGCAGAACTTGCAAAGTCAATCGGACTTGCATGGGGCGGAGACTGGTCCGGATTCGTCGACAGGTCCCATCTGTATCTGCCGGATTGGGGCGATACGGTTTCTATATTAAAAGAAAGGTATGGAACTTTTGAAAACTTTAAAGCTACCTGGAGCACTGCAAATTCAGGCACCAGTGTAAACGCAGCAACTGCTGAGAAAGGAAGTGGCTATATGTTTGAACCATTGTCAGTGAAAAAAGGAAGCAAGGGAACTTCCGTATTATTATGTCAGGAAATCTTAAAAGCAAGGGGCTTTAAAGGCGCAGACGGCAAAGAACTGAAACTTGATCAGGATGCCGGTGACAATACCATTTACGCGATCAATTCCTATCAGAAGGAACGGCGCACGCAGGGTGTGGAACTGGGCACAGGCGGCAAAAACGACGGCATCTGCGGTAAAAAAATGTGGGCAGACCTGATCGCAATCTCCTAAAATCAACAATTTTGGCCAGTCATTTTAACCCACTGTCTTAAAATATGGCGCCGCTGCATATCACAGCTGTGAGTGCGGCAGCGCCATTCTTTCGTATTCAATTCAAAGAAATCTGTTTTCGGTACTCCGACGGTGTGCACCCCCGTGCCGCCCGGAAACTTCTGGAAAAATAGCTCATATCCTGAAATCCGCACTGAATCCCAATATCCACTATCTTCTCATCCGTATTTTCCAGAAGCTCCGCGGCTTTCTGAATCCGAAAGGACTTCAGATACTGTATGGGAGTAGTCCCAATGGTCTTTTTAAAACACCGCAGGCACTCACTTTCACTGATATCCGCGCACCTGGCAATTTTATCTATGGTAATATCCTCATAAAAATGTTTCTGTACATATTCCAGCATCATTTTAATCCGTGTTCCATCCCGAAGCGTCTTTGCCGACAATGGCTTTACCATATTATTTTTGTGGGCTGCCAAAAGATAGATCAGCCGTGACAGAGCAGTTCGAACCTGAAATTCATACCCCGGCGTTTCATATACACAGCTGCTCCATGCATCCTCCACCGCATCGATCACTTCTTTTTGCCAGGCAATCCGGTGATCCAGATGAATGCCCTTAAAAGAAACATCTTCCAAAATAGGCTGAAGATAATTCTGCCAGATCACACAGTCTACACTGCCTCCAACCAGACGTGGATGAAATACAATCGAATGAAAACGGCAGCTTGAGTCATCCACATTCCAGCAGCCGTGCAGCACACCCGTATTCACAAAAAAGGCATCGCCCTGTTTTACATAAAACCGCTCGGAATCTGCGGAAACAATCGCTTCTCCTTCTGTCACAACAGCCGCTTCCAGTTCCTCATGCCAGTGCCAGGGCACATACTGCCGCTGAAGGTCATCGTGATAACATCCGATGGGAAATGCGGTTGTTCCGTGATTGACCAGTTCTTTTCCGCTTTTGTCTGTTGCGGTGCTGCAGGGTGATAATGCCATAAATTCCTCCTTTGACGATTTTGTCTTATATTTCTGTAGATTATATCCTACTCTCACGGTTTTATTGATGATATAATCCTACCATAATAAACAAAGGAGGGCAATAATGTTTCATTTATTATTAGCGATTATTTATCTTTCTTTTATCAGCCTTGGGCTGCCGGATTCCCTTCTCGGCTCCGCCTGGCCCATCATGTATCAGGAATTTAACGTTCCGGTGTCTTACGCCGGAATTATTTCCATCATTATTTCAGCCGGTACCATCTTCTCCAGTCTGCAGAGTGACCGTCTGACCAAAAAACTGGGAACCGGAAAAGTTACTGCTTTCAGTGTGGGCATGACTGCGGTGGCCCTGTTCGGTTTTTCTGTCAGCAACTCTTTCTGGATGCTGTGCCTGTGGGCTGTTCCGTATGGCCTTGGAGCCGGCGGCGTGGACGCCTCCATCAACAATTATGCGGCTGTTCACTATTCCAGCCGCCACATGAGCTGGCTGCACTGTATGTGGGGAATCGGCGCATCCATCGGCCCTTATATTATGAGTTACGCACTGACAAAAGGACAGAGCTGGCCTATGGGTTACCGCTACATTTCTGTTATTCAGATTTTCCTGACTGCCATTTTGATTTTCAGCCTTCCGCTCTGGAAAGAGAGAAACGGAAAACCGACCGATGAAACCGGGCAAAATGACAGCGATAAACCGCTTACTTTAAAAGAAATTTTTTCCATCCCCGGTGCAAAAGCCCTTATGATCACTTTTTTCTGCTATTGTGCCATCGAACAGACTTCTATTTTATGGTCCAGCAGCTATCTCGCACTGCATCATGGCCTGCCCGAAGAAACCGCTGCCGAATTCGCATGCCTGTTTCTGATCGGAATTACCGTCGGACGGGCCATCAGCGGTTTTATCACCATGAAACTGAATGACACACAGATGATCCGTCTGGGAATGTCTCTTATTCTCATTGGCATTCTGCTGGTACTGCTGCCCCTTGGCGTTATCCCGGCTATGACCGGCCTGATCATCATCGGCCTTGGCTGCGCCCCGGTTTATCCCTGCATCATCCACTCCACACCGGAACACTTTGGTGCAGATAAGTCACAGGCTGTAGTAGGCGTCCAGATGGCCAGTGCCTACGTTGGAACCATGCTGATGCCGTCCCTGTTCGGACTGATTGCAAATCATATTGATATCGGTCTGCTTCCGGTATATCTTCTGATTCTTCTGATTCTGATGTTTGTCATGCATGAGTTGCTGGTAAAACAATGTACACAGACACATAAAGAATAATGCAGAGCACGGATTAAGGCAAAGCTCTGTAACGAAAAACAGTAAAAAAGTGCGTTGTCTGTTATTTTTCTGCCATCTGTTTCTGTTTTTACAGTCCGGCCTCACACAACCGGGCATACACACCGTCTTTTTCCAGCAGTTCCCGGTGTGTACCTTCCTCAGCAATGCCGTCTTCTGTCAAAACCAGAATTCTTCTGGCATTTCTGATGGTTGACAGTCTGTGTGCTATCACAAAAGTGGTTCTGTTTTTCGCCAGCTTTTCCAGCGAATCCTGGACCACTTTTTCACTTTCATTGTCCAGCGCCGAAGTTGCCTCGTCAAAAATGAGAATCGGCGGATTTTTCAAAAAGGCTCTGGCAATGGACAGTCTCTGTTTCTGGCCTCCGGACAGCTTTACCCCTCTCTGGCCGATATCCGTATCATAATAATTTTCCATTTCCATAATAAAATCATGGGCATTGGCCGCCTTTGCCGCCCGGATAACTTCCTCATCGGTGGCATCCGGCTTTCCGTAGCGGATGTTTTCCATGATGGTTCCTGCAAAAAGATACACATCCTGCTGTACAATACCAATCTGACGGCGCAGATCATCCAGTTTAATCTTCCGGATATCGATTCCATCCAGTGTGATCGTTCCCCCGGTCACATCATAGAATCTTGGGATCAGACTGCAAAGGGTGGTCTTTCCGGCCCCGCTGGTTCCCACCAGTGCCACGTACTCACCTGCCTGCACATGCAGATTCACCTGTGACAGCACATTTTCCTGATGGTCCTGATAATGAAAAGTCACATCTTCAAAAGCAATTTCCCCGCGGGCTGATTCCATGGAAACCGCATCCGGCTCATCCTGAATATCCGGTGCCACATTCATGATCTCAAGAAAACGCTCATATCCACTGTACCCGTTCTGGAACTGTTCCGTGAAGTTCACCAGTTTTTTCACCGGTTCTGTAAAGTTATTAATATAAAGAAGAAATGTTACAAGATCTGCCGCCGACAGGCTTCCATCATTCATGAACAGTGCCCCTGCGATCAGCGAAACCACCGTAATCAGGGTCGAAAAGGCATTCATACCGGAATGATAACCGGCCATATAGCGATAGGTTCTGCGCTTGGAAGCCACAAAACGCTCGTTTCCCTTTGCGAATTTCTCCATCTCCCGGTCTTCGTTTCCAAAGGATTTTACCACACGGATTCCCGCAAGACTGTCTTCAATCTGGCTGTTGATATCTGCAATGCGGGCACGGTTTTCCTTAAATGCGTTTTTCATTTTCCGGTTAAAGAAAACGGCATAAAACAGCATAAGGACAACGATAGAAAAGGCGATGACCGCCAGCTTCCAGTTCACGCCAAGCAGGATCACAAAGGCACCCGCCAGCTTAATGGTGGAAATGATCAGATCCTCCGGACCATGATGCAGAAGCTCACTGATGTCAAAAAGATCACTGGTGATTCGTGACAGCAGGTGTCCCACCTTCTGATTGTCATAAAAAGTAAAGGACAGCTTCTGGTAATGCTGAAAAATCTCATTTCGCATATCATGTTCAATATAGGTTCCCATCAGATGTCCATAATAGGTAATAAAATAGTTGGAACACAATTCCACCAGCACAAGAAGAATCATTCCCAGTCCAATCTGCAGAATCATCCCTGTGGCATCCTGAAAAACCACCACAACGGTCCCGGTAATATAGCGGACCAGAAGGGGAATTGCCAGTGTTACCCCAGCACCCAGTATGGCAAAAAACAGGTCTGCAAAAAATAATCCTTTATATGGTTTATAATAATGTGATAAACGTCTCAAATTGTTCTCTTTCATTTTCCTCCGCGCAATATCTTTCAATAAATTTTTCCGCGCAAACCTCCTGTCTACTTTCCTTTCATACTGCTTAAAACCCGGCGGCTCATCCATTCCCGCTTTTCCGCCTCTGTCCGGCAAAATATGCCGGTTAACAGCACTTCAGCAATATATAGCCAGTATAAATTTGTGCTTTTTTTCTGTCAAGCGGGCATATTCGAAAATTTTTTTGACAATCCCTTCTCTTGACAGTGCATGACAACCGGTGTATGCTGATTTTTATTAATAATCAAAAGATAAACCTATATTTTTACAGGGAGACTGTCATGAAAATCATACAACAGATTGGCATTCTTTTTGGCATCTGCCGGATCAGTCAGGTCATTCAGGCGTAAATATCCTCAATTCCTATGATCCGGCTCATGTTTTCTGCCGCCAGTAAATACCGGTTGCTTATGATTTTATACATGTTATAATAGTCAAAGATAAAATTATATTTTTACTATACTGTTTTTCGGATTACAAGCGCATAAAATGCGGAGTAATCCGCAGGTATCAAGGGGTCAAAATACCTTTTGATCCCAACATCTTTTCTATTTCAGATAACAAAATTCAGGGGGATATTATGCAGATAATTATTGTAGGCTGCGGAAAAGTCGGCCTCACACTTGCAGAACAATTAACAAATGAAGGTCATAATCTGGTTCTGGTGGATCTGGATTCCAAAAAAATTCAGGAAGCCGTTGAAAATTATGACGTTATGGGCATCGTGGGAAATGGTTCCAGTTTCACCGTTCTTTCCGAGGCAAACGTGGATCAGGCAGATCTTCTGATCGCCGTGACCGGTTCCGATGAACTGAACCTTCTGTGCTGCCTGATTGCAAAAAAGACCGGGCATTGTCAGACCATCGCCCGCGTCCGCAATCCGCTTTACAACAAAGAAATTTCCTTTATCAAAGAACAGCTTGGCATTTCCATGATCGTCAATCCGGAACTGGCCGCAGCCACCGAAATATCCAGCATTCTCCGCTTTCCTTCCGCAAACAAGATCGACCGCTTTGCGAAGGGAAAAGTGGAACTGGTAAAATTCCGGGTTCGCCCGGAATTCAAGCTGCACGATTTTCGTGTGGCAGACATCATCAGCCGCATGAAATATGATGTTCTGGTATGCGCCGTGGAACGCGGGGACCACGTCTACATTCCCAACGGTGATTTTGTGCTTCAGACCAACGACCTGGTTTCCATCATGGCAACCCCCCAGAACTCCATGGGGCTCTTTAACCGCATCGGCATAAAAACAAATCAGGTAAAAAACTGTATGATCGTGGGCGGCGGAACCATTGGTTTTTACCTGGCAAAACGCCTGACCGAGATGAACATAAAAGTCCATCTGATCGAATCCAGCAAGGAGCGCTGCGAAGAACTCACCGAACTGCTCCCGGAGGCGACCATCATCCACGGCGACGCCACAGACAAGCAGCTTCTTCTGGAAGAAGGGCTGGAACAGGCGGAATCCTTTGTCTGCCTGACCAATCTGGACGAGGAAAACCTGTTTTTAGCCCTGTATGCAAAAAAACATTCCAGTGCCAAATTAATTGCAAAAGTAAACCGGATCACATTCGATGACATTATCGATGAGCTGGATATTGACTCGATCATCTATCCAAAATACATAACGGCAGACCACATCACCCGCTATGTGCGCGCCATGCAGAATACCATCGGCAGCAATGTGGAAACCCTTTACCGTATTCTGGACAACCGTGCAGAAGCACTTGAGTTCATCGTCCGGGAAGAATCTGCAGTTACCAATATTCCTCTTTCCGAGCTGAATACAAAAGACAACCTGCTGATCAGCTGTATCATGCGAAACGGAACGATCCGCATTCCCCGCGGTCAGGACAGCATTCAGGTCGGGGATACGGTCGTTGTCGTCACCACTGCAAAAGGGCTCAACGACATCCGCGACATTGTGAAAAAATAGTAATTATTCAGAATATAGCATTCAAAAAATAACAGATTACCTGAGAGGAAATTATGAATATTTCAATCATTGCATACATTATTGGCTGGATTCTGAACTGCGAAGCCGCTATCATGGTTTTGCCCTGCATAACGGCAATCGTTTACGGAGAATCCGAACTGTGGTCCTTTGTCATTACCATGGGGATCTGCCTTGCCATCGGCATTCCGCTGGTGGTAAAAGGTCCGAAAAACCGCTTTTTCTTTGTCCGTGAAGGTTTTGTTGCCGTCGCACTGAGCTGGATCGTACTTTCCATTATGGGATCTCTGCCTTTTATCCTGAGCGGCACGATCCCAAGTGTGATCGATGCATTGTTCGAAACGGTATCCGGATTCACAACAACCGGTGCCAGTATATTGCCGGAAGTGGAATCCCTGCCCCAGTCAATCTTATTCTGGCGCAGTTTTACCCACTGGATCGGCGGTATGGGGGTACTGGTATTTATCCTTGCCATTCTGCCCATGACCGGCGGCTCCCAGATGAGCCTTATGAAGGCGGAAAGCCCGGGACCATCCGTCTCCAAGCTGGTACCCCGTGTTCAGTCAACCGCAAAGATCCTTTATGTGATTTATTTTTGCATGACCATCATTCAGATCATCTTTCTGCTGATTGGAAAGATGCCGGTATTTGACGCGATCACCACTGCTTTCGGAACAGCCGGCACCGGCGGCTTCGGCATAAAAAACGACAGCATGGCCGGTTATTCCACCTACATACAGGTTGTTGTCACCGTATTTATGATTTTATTCGGAATCAACTTCAGCATGTACTTCCTGCTCCTCAATAAAAAGGTGTGGCAGGCTTTCAAACTGGAAGAGGTTCACTGGTACCTTGGCATTATTCTGGTATCAATTCTGGTCATTACGTTTAATATACGTGATCTGTATTCCTCATTTGGAGAGGCTTTGAATCATGCTTCATTTCAGGTGGGCTCCATCATAACGACCACCGGATTTGCCACCACTGATTTTAACCTGTGGCACCCCCTGTCCCGCTCGATTCTGGTCCTTCTTATGCTGATCGGCGCATGTGCCGGAAGTACCGGCGGCGGAATCAAGGTCTCACGTATTATGATCGCAATGAAATCCGTAAAAAAGGAACTGATGCTCTACATTCATCCCCGGAGCGTAAAAAAAGTCAGTATGGATGGAAAACCGATCGAACACGAAACCGTACGTTCTACCAACGTTTTCCTGATCGCATACCTTCTGATTTTTGCATTTTCCGTTCTTATCATCTCCTTTGACGGACATGATCTGACGACCAACTTTACCGCAGTTGCGGCAACCCTGAACAACATTGGTCCCGGTCTTGAAATGGTGGGACCAACCGGAAACTTCGGATTCTTTTCCACCGGAGCCAAAGCGGTCCTTATTTTTGACATGCTGGCCGGCCGACTGGAGATTTTCCCGCTGCTGCTGCTCTTCGTTCCGGAAACCTGGAAAAAATTCTAAAAAGGCGCTGCAAAACGCAGCGCCCCTTTTTTACCAAAACAATTCTCCTATTTTTCCAGCATTTCAAAATGCTGATAATCTTTCCGGTCTTCCCAGTCTCCGCCCCATGAAAAACCATGCTGTGTAAAGATCTGATAACACGGATCCTCATGGTCAATTTTATGATCAAACTCTTTGGTCCGGTCTGAATATTCCCATGCATTGGCCGGCTCACAGTTCAGCCTTCCGTCCACCGTTTTAATATATGGATTATAAAGCGGATTAATATCAACCGCCATTCCCTTTGCATGGTTGGACAGACAGTTGGTAAAAGATATGGTCCGGAAATTGAATGCAGAACAGTTATTATCTGCCATAGACGCCTCATCATTGGCATCGTAATCATCGATCAGATGGATTTTCTCGATGGGATAGGATATACTGTACAATTCCCTGAAAATGGCCGTAACCTCATCCGCAATTTTTTCATTTACCACCAGTTCACCAACATGGGTTTCTCCGTCAAAGCCCACGTGCAGAACACGCACGTACCGAAGTTTCTCCCTTGGAACTGTACAGTTGTCCTTATAGGTTTTCCCCTCCATTCTGGCAAAAATCTCATCAGAAATATCCTCTGCATAAAACAGATTGTCTATGCCTTCCAGCTCCAGCTGTTCCTTTGTTACAATTGCGCCTGCCGGCATGTCCTGTACTCTTTTCATTCTGTTCTCCTTACTCTCCAAAAACTGCATCGGTTCCGGCAGGTGAATCGCAGCCAATCCCTTTGTTCCTCCATCCTGAAACCGTTCTTCTTTTCCTTCTTCTGCCTCAATGGCATCTTTTTCTGACATCAGATCTTCGATATCAACTTTTATCACATCACTCAGATTCAATTTGATAATACGGTCAACTTTCGGCAGCGGCTGTGCAGAATATGCATAAGCCGCCGACTCGAACAACAGATACAGGTCTGTTCCATCAATATAGATCTGCTGCAGTTTCTGGGGCAGCGTAATTTTATTGATGGTATATTGCTTCTGAGTCCGGGATATGCCCTCATCGTAATTATAAACCAGAAGTGACGATGTGCGGATTCCGTAAGACTGCGTTAAAATAGCCCTGCCCTCATAGACCGCAAACCCCTGAACATATTTGGGAATCTCTTTTACCTCCGCCGGTACGGCGATTTCCTGATTTATTCCAAATTCACCGCCAAAACGGGTTTTAAGCCCCCCATTATCATCAATCTCATATTTGTGGAGCACGCTGGTATCATGCTCTGAAAAATGACCGATATACAGACTCCCATCCGCATACGTCATAAAGGAATCTTTTTCCAGCGTATAAAGTTCATAATCATAAGTATAGGCTATCGGCTCCTGCATCTGATCCAGATCATAGGCCTTTAGATTTTCCAGGGAAAAGGCAGACGCCGCCGCACGCCCGTCATGGCTGGTGGAAACCCAGATCATCTGATGTTTCACATCATATGCCAGTCCACCGGCATGGTCCTTATTCATCAATACGATTTCTTTTACAAATTCGTGGGTATTCTTATCCAGCACATACACCACAGAATTGTGCTCATGTGTATGGCAATAAGCGCTGATCAGCAGATAACCATCTGCAACGGCAAGACCCTGGGGCGTCATAGATGTGCACATTTGAATATTTCCGCCCTGATTGGATGATAATGTTCTGGTTGCCTCCAGCCCCGGAACCGGTATGGTGCCATAATCCGCTTCCACAGCCTCCCCCTGAAAGGCCAGTCCATAAAATTCTTCAAAAAGACGTACTGCCGCCTTCTGCTCTTCCATTGTGTAAAGGGCAGGCTCTGTACTTGTCTCCCCGGCCGTGGTTTCAGGTTCCGTTCTGGTCCGGTAAATCAGGATGTAGCCCAAATATCCTGCCAGTACGAAAAAAAGTGTGCCAAAAACAGCCAGACACTGCAGTCTTTGAAACAATATATCTGTATTTTTGTCCTGATCTTTTTGCTTTTTCTTAATTTTATGTTTTCCCATAAAATAACAGTATATCCCATCCTTGTATTTCTGACATTTATCCTATGCCAAAACACATCTTTCTATACTTTACTATGAATCCGGTTCAATTGCAAGTTCATCAGGCAGAAAAAGAAATACATGGAAAATCAGCTTCGTTACAGCCCATTTTCCATGCATCTTTTTTATCTTACAATATTCCGCTCTCTTTTACTTTTTCAATTGCCAGCCGGATATCCGCTTCATCCTGCACCAGCGCCATCCGCACAAATCCTTCTCCTGACGGCCCGAACGCGCTTCCCGGTGTCACCATCACGCCTGCCTTCTGAAGCATGGTCTCCACAAACTGCCGGGATGTCTCATATTTTTCCGGTATTTTCGCCCAGACAAACATGGTTGCCGGACAGCGCTCCATATTCCATCCGATCTCTGTAAAACCGTCACAGAGCACATCTCTTCTTCTGCGATATGCCTCTCTTACTGTCTCCACACATTCCTGGGGACCCGTAATCGCTGCAATGGCAGCTTTCTGAACCGGCAGGAACATACCGTAATCCATATTGGACTTAAGCTGTTTCAGATTGGAAACCACCTGTGCATTTCCGATGCAAAAGCCCACTCTGGCACCGGCCATACCGTATGTTTTTGACAGGGAATTGAACTCAACCCCCACGTCTTTTGCGCCTTCATAGCTTAAAAAGCTTCCGGTCGGTTCCTGATCAAAGACCAGCTCGCTGTAAGCATTGTCATGAAGTACGATAATATCATATTTTTTCGCAAATGCGATCAGATCACCATAAAACTCCGGTGTGGCAATGGCGGCTGTGGGATTGTTGGGATAAGAAACGATCATAAGTCTGGCAGCCCTTGCCGTTTCTTCCGGGATTTCATCAAAATCAATCAAAAAGTCATTTTCTTTTCTCAGCGGCATATAATGAAGCTTTGCCCCCGCCAGAACCGGTCCGTCCGCAAAAACCGGGTAACAGGGATCCGGAACCAGTACCACTTCACCCGGATCAACAATCGAAAGTGCGATATGGGACAGCCCCTCCTGTGAACCAAGCAGTGACACGACTTCCGTCTTCGGATCAATCTCCACACCATATCTTCTTTCATACCATCCGGCCACAGCTTCATCCAGCTCTTTCAGGTCCGAAATTGCATAAATATAGTTTCCCTTATCCAGAACAGCCTCTTTCATGGCTTCCAGAATGTGATCCGCCGGCGGAATATTGGGTGCACCAATGCTGAAATCGATCACCCGCTCCCCTGCTGCCTCTTTTTCCTGTTTCATCTTTGCAAGGGTTGTAAATACGCTTTCCCCAAAACATTCCATCCGTTTTGAAAACTTCATTTTTCTAATTCTCCTTCTGTAAAAAAACATGCTTTATATAGGCCAGCGTCTTGCGCTCTCCCTTTTCGGCAAGCATGGTCAGCAGAAACTCCATCTGCCGTTTTGTCTCTTTGTGGATAAACCACATTCTGTCTTTGCTTTTCAGATAATACTGCAGCGGGTATTCATCCGTATAATTTTTCCCGTTGTACACTCTCGATGCGCAGATGCGATCCATGATCATCTCTGCCACATAGTTCCGGGGCATCTGAATCCCCTCTATGACTGTATCACATGGTTTGGCCGCATAGTCAATCCAGTATTCAAAATGATGCTTATTTCTGCCTTTGTGGTGCAGCCAGGCCTTTGACAGCCCGGTCTCCTCCCGCTCCGCATTGTTTGGACTGCGGTTTCCCTGGTAATATCTGCATCCCTGTAAAAATTCCGTGGGACTGTATTTTGACAGGTCATGCAAAAGTCCCTGTTTGTATAATCCAATACGGAAACAATACTTCATAACCATCAGTTTATGTTTTGTTATGGTCTTAAAATGGCCCCATGCCTTTTGATTCATTCTTCAAGCTCCTGTTTTCCAAGTAATACTACAACGGATCTGGCCGGCACATCAATGTTTCGCTGCTTCGGAAGCGGCTCTCCCACCGGATATTTTTCCGCATCCATCTCTTCTGTGTGAATGGCGATCTGCCATTTCATGCCGCCCGGCAGTTTTGGAAGGGCAAATTCATGCGGCTCCCAATATGCATTATATGCTACATAAATAAAATCATCCTGCTCTTCTTCTTTTGTTGAAGTATACATACCACAGTACATAGCGCCAACATACCGGTTGGTTCTCTCAAACTGTGTATACCAGGCTCTCTCATCATGATAGGACAGATCCGGATACCCGTATGCGTGATAGTCCATCAGACGCATTTCCTTATCCATACGAAGAATCGGGTGGGCCTTACGGAACGCAATTGCCTCTTTTACAAAAGCAAGCAGTTCTTCGCTGTATGGATTCTTTTTCCAGTTTACCCAGCCGATTTCGTTGTCGCAGGCATATGCATTATTATTGCCCTCCTGGGAGTTGCCCCATTCATCCCCCTGATAAATCAGCGGAATTCCCTGTGCAAGCAGCACATACAGTATGGCATTTTTCAGCTGTTTTCTGCGCAGAGCACGCACCCCCGCTTTTCTGCTTGGACCTTCCGCACCGCAGTTCCAGACATCATCGGCCGGCATGCCGTCCTGGTTTTCTTCCCCGTTTTCTTCATTGTGTTTCTCATTATAGGAAAGCATATCCATCAGGGTAAATCCGTTTGCATTGGCCATATAATTGACTGCACCATGCTTTTCCGGATTCTTCCGGCTCTGATATACAAAGTTGCCGATCTGGCTGTCATCGCCTTTTAAAAGGTGTCTTGCACAGTTCATGAAATCGTTATTGTATTCGGCTATATTCCGGTATGCGGGCACATTTTTGCCGTAAATCCACTGGTCGTCCACACGGTCAAAAAACAGTTTGGTGCGTTTGAACAGGGGATGTCTCACAATTGCCTCCACCGGTATTCCGTCGCCAATGAGATGGAATCCATCTACACCATAATTCATTTTCCAGTAACGGAGTGCATCAAATGCCAATGTGGGATTTGTTCCGTACGGAAAATAAATTTCCATAATGCACTCGATTCCCGCCTCATGCAATGCAGCGATCATCTGTGCACATTCTTTTACCGGGTCACTGGTCGCCGCATAGGATGCCTTCGGCGCAAAATAGTAATTTTCCTGCGCATATCCCCAGTAATTCTTTTTTTCATTCTCCGGTTCCAGGCATGCATAAATGGCCGGCATTTTGCTGACCGGTCTGAGGGAATCATTCCATTCATACATGGGCATGATCTCAACCGCATTGATCCCGAGTTCTTTCAAATAGGGGATTCGGGATTCCACACCTGCAAAAGTACCTTTTTTTCTTACTTTTGCCAGCTTTGTAAAACCTTTTACGTGCAGCTTATATAAAATCAGTTCTTCAAACGGGATCCAGGGCTGGCTGTTTGAAGCACATATCTGACTGCTCCTATCCGGAACAACCGTGCAGCGCTTTCCTGTTATCATGCGGGCATAGGGATCTGCCTTGATCACATCATCAACGCGATACGCATACTCGTATCCTCTTGCAGAAAAGCCCTCAAGAAATACACTTCCCACTTCTCCCACACAAAACGCTTCCGTAATCGGGATCTCCAGTACCGGTTCTTCCCCTTTTTTCTCATAAATCAGCAGACTTACTTCTTTCGCACCGGCAATATCAACGGTAAAATTCACGCCTTTTGCGCAGGCAACGGCTCCCATCCATTCCGGATTTCCTTTTTTAATCTGGGGTTTTATTATTTGTTTCAAATTTGCTTGCCACCTTTCATTTGTTTTTGGTCTTAGCGAATAAATATATTCTGACATTTTGTAAATGGCATCTTCTGAACCGTTCCTATATGACAAAAAACGGACGAATGAATACAGATTATTTTTGGCAATATGACCTGCATCAGATAATATGTCAGATTTATTATAACCTAACTATATATCTGATTACCAGACATTTTTTGGCGAAAGCCTTGTGTTTTTGTATATACTTGTGGTAAAGTAGTGGGAGAATACAAGGAGGTCTGTATTATGAGCGAATTAAAGCATGAACATGATTGCAACGGCAACTGCACAAGCTGCGGAGATGACTGCAATTTAAACGGAGCAACCGTTACCCTGACCCTGGAAGATGACAGCACCGTGGAATGCGCGATCCTGACTGTATATCCGGCAGGCGGCAGAGAATATATTGCACTTCTTCCGCTTGATGAAAACGGAGAAAATCAGGATGGAGACGTATATCTTTACCGTTTCCAGGAAGGCGAAGACGGCCCGGCACTTGAAAACATCATTGATGATGATGAATACGAAGCTGCCGCTGACGCTTTTGATGAACTGCTGGACAACGCAGAATTCGACGAAGACGAAATAGAAGAATAAAAAAGAAAAAGGGTATTCCTTATGGCTTGTGACTGATCCGCGCCTTCTGGAATACCCTCTTTTATTTTTCATTTTTATCTGTTACACCAGCCGATCCAGCACTTCCCGGGCTTTCCGGATATTTTCTTCACCGGTCTGCCAGATCTCATATTCACTCAATCCCGGCAGCCCCATATGAACCGTCTCCCTGCGAAAGGCCATTCGGCTGTTCATGGTGATTTTTCCGGACATATGGTAGGCTTTTGCCCTTGTCAGACGGTGCATCTGTTCAATCACCGGTGCACTGACGCCTGCGCCCACCAGAATCGTCATGTCCTGGCCGGCCAGCGAAACCAGATCTGCAATCAGCCCACTGCCTGCTAAGCAGTCCGGAGCCTGACCGGACGTCAGTATGGTATCAATCCCCATGGATCTTGCCTTTTCAAAGGTTTTCATCGGATCTGCACACATGTCAAATGCGCGGTGAAGCGTTACGCCCATATTTCCAGCAGCCCTCTTAAACCCTTCCATATGATGTTCATTCAGTGTCCCATCCGGATTCAGACTGCCCACCACAATCCCCTCTGCACCGGCCTCCCGGAACATGCGGATATCTTCCAGCAAAATCTCATATTCATGCTCATCATAGCAAAAATCACCAAAGCGGGGCCTTAAAAGCACCCTTGCCGGAATCTGTGTATGCTTTCTTATCTCATGAAACAGATTGATATCCGGTGTGGTTCCCCCAATGACAAGATTTGCGCACAGTTCAATCCGATCCGCACCCCCGCGTTCTGCCGCCAAAGCAGACTGCACCGAATCGACGCATGCTTCCAGGACATATTTTCCCATACTGACTCCTTATTTTGACGTACTTCCGAATCCGCCGTTGCGCACTCCGTCCGCATCGTCATCCACTGTGATTCCATATTCCACAAAAATTCCCTGCATAAAGCCCATGCCTTCGGTAAACGCAATGGTCTTTCCTTCCCTGCTGTCATTGGTTACTTTTGCAAATATGTGACCTTCATTATCCGAATAAAAATAATCGCTGTCAATGATACCTACTGTATTATTCAGCTGCAGACGGTATTTGAATCCCAGTCCGCTTCGCGGATACAGCTTTAACACCCAGTCCTCTTCCATCTCCACACGGATGCCGGTGGGGACTTTGATGGTTTCACCTGGCCTTACTTCACATGCCACTGTGCTGAAAAAATCGTATCCGGCACTTCCGCTGGTGGCCCGGCGGGGCAATTTTATATTTTCATATTTTTCTTTTAATACTGTCTCTTCTGTTTCGCCGAAGGTGTCGATCCATCCGGCCGAAAACTGTTCAAAACTTACCTTATGAAATTTTGCAATTCTTTTCATATGCGAAATCTCCTGATTTTTAATGTATTATACATGCAGAACCACTTTTTTCATTCTCAGTGTATCCGGCACGTCGATGACTCTCTGGTTCGGGCTGCCTCTCCACGGAAGCTGAACATCCCTGCGGTCAATTTCAAATCTGCCGTCCACGCAGACATCCACATACTTCATGACAGGCCAGTCACAGATATCCTCCCACTCATAACCGGTGTATAACCATATGGTCTTTTTCGGATATTTTGCTTTGATCTCCTTTGCCAGAGCTTCCACCTCTTTCCGGTTCGACTCATGAAGGGGGTCACCGCCGCTGAATGTGATGCCATCGATATAATCGTGCTCCAGCTCTGCGAAAATTTCCTGCTTATTTTCTTCTTCAAAGGGAATCCCCCCATTTGGATCCCAGGTAATCGGGTTCTGGCACTCTTTACAGTGATGCGAACACCCTGCCACCCAAAGTACGACCCGCAGTCCATCTCCATTTAACATATCATCTTTTGTTATATTGTGAAACCGCATACTGCTGCCTCCTTTTCCAGAAACTGTACTCTGTTTTGGCTTTCTTCCAGAAAAAACCAGACTGCTGCCAAAAACAATTACACCCTCAGCATACCGGATCGCTCCGGATGATGCTGAAGGTGCATAGGTGTCATGTTTAATCTTTATTCTTCTGCCTCTTCCGGCTCAGATTTTGCTGCTTCCAGTCGGTCCTCTGCCCCAGCCGGAACATCTTTGATGCTGAAGCTCAGACGGCCCATCTTGTCTTTTCCAAGACAGATAACCTGAACCACATCTCCAAGGCTCAGAACATCTTCCACGCGGTCGATGCGGGCTTTGGAAATCTTGGAAATATGAACCATACCTTCTTTGCCCGGAGCAAACTCAAGGAATGCACCAAATTCTTTGATGCTGATTACTTTACCGGTCAGAATCATATCTTTTTCAAATTCTGTAACGATGATCTTGATGGCTTTTGCAACTTTTGCCATGTTGTCAGCGTTTGTACCGCAGATGGATACGCCGCCTTCATCATCGATATCGATCTTAACGTCATACATCTCGATCAGAGCGTTGATTGTTTTTCCTCTCTGACCTACTACATCACCGATCTTAGCCGGGTCAATCTGCATCTGAATGATCTTCGGAGCATATTC
Source organism: Lachnospiraceae bacterium (assembly GCA_036310185.1). Taxonomy (GTDB): domain Bacteria; phylum Bacillota; class Clostridia; order Lachnospirales; family Lachnospiraceae; genus JALENY01. The sequence goes on from JAXJSH010000130.1 coordinate 26,813, forward strand.
ACCTACTGCTGCACGCGGTGCGCTGATGCACGGATCCATAACATTTGTTAAAATGTATTCTCTTGCTTCTTTTGTTCTTGCGATTGCTTCTTCAATGATCGGTCTTGTCAATCCGTGGATCTTAATATCCATCTGAATTGCAGTGATACCGTCACGGGTACCTGCAACCTTGAAGTCCATATCGCCAAAGAAGTCTTCCAGACCCTGAATATCAGTCAGTACCAGATAATCATCGTCGGTCTCACCAGTTACCAGACCTGCAGAAATACCTGCTACCGGTTTTTTGATCGGTACACCCGCTGCCATCAGAGACATGGAGGATGCACAGATACTTGCCTGAGAAGTAGAACCGTTTGACTCGAAAGTCTCGGATACGGTACGGATTGCATACGGAAACTCGCTCTCGCTGGGAAGTACCGGAACAAGGGCACGCTCAGCCAGTGCACCGTGACCGATCTCACGACGTCCCGGACCTCTGGACGGTTTTGTCTCACCGACTGAGTAGGACGGGAAATTGTAGTGGTGCATATAACGTTTCTTGGTTTCGAACTCATCCAGTCCGTCCAGTCTCTGGGCTTCGGAAAGCGGAGCCAGTGTTGTGATGGTACAGATCTGTGTCTGTCCACGGGTGAACATGGCGGAACCGTGTACACGCGGAATCAGATCCACTTCTGCTGCCAGCGGACGAATCTGGTTGATTGCTCTTCCATCCGGACGTTTGTGATCTTTTAAGATCATTTTACGTACGGTCTTTTTCTGATACTGGTAAACAGCTTCACCCAATACAGCCAGCCATTCTTCTTTTTCAGCAAATGCTTCTTCCAGTTTCGCAGTCACCTGACGGATGTTTTCTTCGCGAACCTGTTTTTCATCGGTAAAGACAGCTTCTTCCATCTCTTCCGGAGTAACGATCTCTTTCATTGCTGCAAACATTTCTTCCGGAATCGCACAGCTTTCATAAGCGTGTTTCGGTTTTCCGCATTCTGCAACGATGGTATCGATGAATTTGATGATCTCTTTGTTTACTTCATCTGCCACAAAGATTGCTTCGATCATTTTGTCTTCCGGAATTTCATTTGCACCGGCTTCGATCATGATCACTTTTTCTCTTGTGGAAGCAACGGTCAGCTGAAGATCAGATACTTCTTTCATGGCAAGGGACGGGTTGATCACGAACTCTCCGTTTACAAGACCGATCTGTGTGGTGGCACACGGACCATCAAACGGAATATCTGAAATACATGTTGCAATGGAAGAACCCAGCATAGCTGCGATTTCCGGATTACACTGCGGATCCACGGACATAACCATGTTGTTCAGGGTTACATCATTGCGGTAATCTTTCGGAAACAGCGGTCTCATAGGACGGTCGATAACGCGGGAAGTCAGGATCGCATGTTCACTTGCCTTTCCTTCTCTTTTATTGAAACCGCCCGGGATTTTTCCCACTGCGTACATTTTTTCTTCGTATTCAACGCTCAGCGGAAAGAAGTCGATGCCTTCTCTCGGCTTGTCAGAAGCGGTAGCCGTACTTAATACTACGGTATCGCCATAGTGCATAAGTGCACATCCATTGGCCTGCTTTCCAACACGGCCAACGTCTACGGTCAGCTTACGGCCGGCCAAATCCATTGAAAAACTTTTGTACATAGTACTCTCCTTTTTTCTAAATCAATCTGTTTTAAAACTAAGCGCTGACTCTTTTCAAAACATGTGAAAAAACGGGGCGGATTCCTCCGCCCCCTTAGTTGACTGATTATTTTCTGATTCCTAATTTTTCAATTAAAGCACGGTATCTTTCAATATCAGTTTTCTTCAGATAAGCAAGTAAACCACGTCTCTGACCTACCATTTTCAGAAGACCTCTTCTGGAATGATGATCTTTGTGGTTTGTTTTCAGATGCTCAGTGAGCTCCTGAATTCTTGCGGTTAATAATGCAACCTGTACTTCCGGTGAACCTGTGTCGCCTTCTGTTCTTGCATACTCAGCGATAATAGCCTGTTTCTTTTCTTTTGAAATCATGTCGATTTCCTCCTGTTATTTTTATTTTTTATCCCCACGAATTAAGAAACGGTCGGAGTCGTCCAATCTCTGAATCCGGGTTGACTCATACTTTGTTAGTATAACACACCAAATATTTAGTGTAAACTCTTTTTTCTTATATTTATAAAGTTTTTTACATGGCTTTCACATTCCGTGTGAACCGGATGCTATCCTTTATAATCTGATTTTTTCAGGTTTCTGAACATTCAAAATATGCCCGAACCGCAGCTTCATCTTTCTGAAGCTGTGCTTTGAGTTCTTCCAGACTGCCGAATTTTACCTCCGGCCGAAGAAAATGCTGCAGACGCACCTTTTCCTGCTCTCCGTACAGATCTTCATCGCAGTCGAACAGATAGGTTTCGACGCCTATAAAGTGTCCGTCTACGGTGGGTTTATTTCCAATGTTCGTCATGCCGTAATATGTTTTTTCCCCTGCTGTTGTCCGCGTGGTGTACACACCATTTGGCGGCAGAAGTTTCCCTTTGGGCGGTATCAGATTCGTCGTCGGCACACCGATGGTTCTTCCCACACGTCTGCCGTGAACGATCTCACCGGTCACAAAAAACTCATACCCCAGCAGCTGGTTTACTTTTTCCATATTGCCTTTTGCCAGTTCTTCCCGGACATAGGTGCTGCTGATCTCCCGGTCTCCGTCCATGACTTTCTCAACCACTTCCACGGTAAACCCATATTTGGGTCCCAGTTTTTTCAGCAGCCGGGCATCCCCGCTCCTTCCATATCCGAAACGGTAATCCGTTCCCACCACCAGATGAACCGCGTGCAGCTGATCCACCAGCATCTTTTTCACAAACAGTTCCGGATCCATGGTAATCAGTTCCGGAACAAAGGGACATTCGATCAGAACATCGATCCCCAGTTTTTCCAGCATATGTCTGCGTTCTTTTCTGGAAAGCAGTTTTACCGGCGCTATATCAAACACAAAGACCGCCTTTTTTGCCGGCTTTTTGTCATAAGCCAGCACCCGGTCGATCAATGCTCTGTGGCCCCGGTGTATACCGTCAAATTTTCCGAGGGTAACCACACATTCTGCTTCTTCCTGAAAATGAAGGGTTCCTTTTATCTGTCTCATCTGTACTCCTAACTGATAACCGGGCAGGGATAAAACATTTTTACCATATGAAAACTGCTGCCTGCCTTTTCATATTGATAGATTCCGATAAATTCATTTTTGCTTGAATAGACGCGAACCTGTTCCTGATCCTGCAGATCCTGTTTATAACGGAAAAAATTGCCGTTATACAGGGCTTTATCCAGTTTTTCCGGCACTGTTACCGCCGGAAGATTCTGAAACATCTCTTCCACACTGTGTACAAAAGAGCGGTCTTCGGATGCGGCAATCTGATCCAGTGTCATACTGTCCGCAATGTCAAAACGGCCTACTCTCGTGCGCTTCAGGGTTTCCATGCAGCCGCCGCAGCCCAGTTTCTGTCCGATATCGTGGCACAGGGTCCTTATGTAGGTTCCTTTGGAACAGCTCACTTCGATCTGCACCCGGGGCAGTTCCATTTCAAGAATGCGGATCTGGTAAAAAGTGACCGGTCTGGCTTTTCGCTCTACTTCTTTCCCTTCCCGGGCCAGCTCATAAAGCTTTTTGCCGTTCACTTTCAATGCGGAATACATGGGCGGCACCTGCATCTGATCCCCCAAAAAAGAATGGATCACTTCTTCTGCCTGCTCCGGTGTGATATTTTCCACAGACTTCTCTTCCAGAACTTTTCCGGTCATATCCTGGGTATCCGTTGTGATGCCAAGATACAGCCCTGCCACATAGGTTTTGCGCTCATCCGTCAGCATATCGCACAGACGGGTGCCTTTGCCCAGACAGACAGGAAGAACGCCTTCCGCTTCCGGATCCAGCGTTCCCGTGTGTCCGATCTTTTTCTGCTTCAGAATGCCGCGCAGTTTTGCCACCACATCGTGAGAAGTATATCCCTTTTCTTTATATACGTTTACAATACCATTAATCATCGCTGTCTTTTAACATTTTCTCAATATAATAAGTCAAATTGTTGATTGCATCATAGACGCTGCCCGTCATTGTACATCCGGCTGCACGGACATGGCCGCCGCCGCCGAATTTGGAGGCCACTTCGTTCACATCCAGATAGGAATTGGAGCGAAGGCTTACCTTGAATTCCTGTGCACCTGTCTGATAGAGGAATATGGCCACTTCCACCCCTTTTGTCCTGCGCATCTGACCAACGATACCATCCAGATCCTGTTTGCTGATTCCGTAAAAATCCATTTCTTTCTGGGTTACAATGCCCACGATGCATTTTCCGTCGATCAGACGGATGCTTTCCATCAGGGTTCTTCCCAGAATCTGCTGCTGTTCATAGGTTTTCTGGTTGAAGGATTCATCTATGATCTTTGCAAAAGGTACCCCCTTTGCCATCAGTTTTCCGGCAATCTCCAGGGTTCTTGGCCTGGTATTGGACTGCTGGAATACGCCGGAATCATGGATAATACCCGTATAAATGGCCTCTGCCACCGGAAGTGTGATCTTTTCCTCATCCAGAAGCTCATACAGTGTCTCGCTCGCTGAGCTGGCATCCGGTACAATATGGTTTTCATCGGCAAATCCCGGATTGCTGACATGATGATCGATACCGATGGTTCGGTCAGCCTTTTTAAACGCTTCGGAAGCCACTCCGATCCGCTCTTCCGTGCTGGTATCCAGCAGGATGAAGAGATCATATTTTTTCTCTCCATCATAGCTGTTTTTTACCTCATCAATCTTTTTCAGATAGTAAAATTCCGGCTGGACATACTCCAGATACACGTCTACATTCAGTTTTGGATAATTTTCCGCAAGGTATAAGTATAAGCCCATCACGGAGCCCACACAGTCACCGTCCGGTTTCACATGTCCTGCGATTCCCACGGTCCGCACGCCCTCGAGATACGGTGCGATTTTATTCATCCTCATCATCCTTTTCATCATCATCGCGAACAAGATCGCGGTTCACATCAGCTATCATCTTTGACATGGTCACCCCGTATTCAATGGATTCGTCCAGTACAAAACGAATCTCCGGAGTGTTGCGCAGATTCAGGTTTTTGGCCAGCTGACGGCGGATAAAACCCACTGCACTTTTCAGACCTGCAATGGTGTCTTCCTTGGACTGTGTTTCCCCAAGCACGCTGATGTATGCTTTGCAGGTTTTTAAGTCCGGAGCCACCTCCACTGCAGTTACAGAAGTCATCAGTCCGATACGGGGGTCTTTCAGTTCCTGGCGGATGATGCTACTCAGCTCCCGCTGCACTTCTGCATTGATTCTCGTATTTTTAATGCTGTTTTTTCTCATTTATCTTGGCACCTCTACCATAATATATGCTTCAACGATGTCGTCCTCCTGGAAATCCTGGAAATCTTCAAATACAAGACCACATTCATATCCGGTTTTAACTTCTTTTACATCGTCTTTGAAACGCTTCAGCGAAGCAAGTTCGCCTTCGTAGATCTGTTCGTCGCCGCGGCGGATACGAATCAGAGCATTTCTCTGGAATTCACCGTCTGTTACATAACTTCCTGCAATATTGCCCACACCGGAAGCCTTGAAGATCTGGCGGATAACTGCGTGACCGATTACTTTTTCTTCGTATACGGCATCCAGCATACCCTTCATAGCAGCTTCCACATCTTCGATTGCCTGGTAAATTACCTTGTAAAGGCGAAGGTCAATGCCTTCCTGCTCTGCCATTGCTTTTGCCGTCGCATCCGGACGAACGTTAAATCCGATGATGATCGCATTGGATGCGGAAGCCAGTGAAACGTCGGATTCGTTGACCGCACCAACACCGCCGTGGATCACTTTTACCACAACCTCTTCATTGGACAGTTTTACAAGACTCTGTTTTACTGCTTCTACTGAACCCTGAACGTCCGCTTTTACAATAATCGGAAGTTCTTTCAGATTGCCTTCCTGAATCTGGTTAAACAGATCATCCAGAGACATTCTACCCTTAGTTTCATCCAATAATTTATTTCTATTCTCAGAAATGAAGGTTGCTGCAAATTCTTTTGCCTCTTTATCGCTGTTTGTAGCCACAAGTACTTCACCCGCATTCGGCACGTCGTTGAGACCAAGGATTTCCACCGGTGTGGACGGACCGGCCTCTTTTACACGGCGGCCTTTGTCATCCATCATGGCGCGGACTTTACCGGAAGCTGCTCCGCAGGCGATAAAATCACCGACTTTCAGTGTACCTTTCTGTACCAGGATGGTCGTTACCGGACCTTTTCCTTTGTCAAGCTGAGCCTCGATAACAAGACCTCTTGCCTTACGTTTCGGATTTGCTTTCAGTTCTGCCATTTCTGCAGTCAGAAGAACCATTTCCAGCAGGTCATCGATACCTTCTCTTGTTTTTGCAGATACCGGTACAAATGCGGTAGATCCGCCCCAGTCTTCTGCGATCAGTCCATACTCGGTCATCTCCTGTTTTACACGTTCAATGTTCGCGCTCGGCTTATCGATCTTGTTGACTGCTACAATAATTTCCACACCTGCTGCTTTCGCATGGTTGATTGCTTCGATGGTCTGCGGCATAACACCGTCGTCTGCTGCTACAACCAGGATTGCGATATCCGTTGAATTTGCACCACGCATACGCATAGCGGTAAATGCTTCATGACCTGGTGTATCCAGGAATGTGATTCTCTGATCATTGATGGATACCGTATAAGCACCGATGTGCTGTGTGATACCGCCTGCCTCACGGTCTGTTACGTGTGTATCACGGATGGCATCCAGAAGGGATGTTTTACCGTGGTCAACGTGACCCATGACGCAGACTACCGGAGGACGGGAAACCAGAAGGCTTTCATCCTCTTCTTCCTCTCTTAACAGTTCCTCAATTACGTCTACTTTTTCTTCCTGTTCTGCGATAATGTCATAATCCAGACAGATTTCCTGAGCTTTTTCAAAATCAATCTCATGGTTCACAGTTACCATGATGCCTTCCATGAACAGTTTTTTCACGATTACGGAAGGCTGCATCTTAATGGCGTCAGCCAGCTCGCGGATGGTCATTTTCTCCGGCAGAACCACCTCTGTGATTACTTCTTTCTTTTCTTCCTGTTTCTGTTTCGGCGTCGGTTTTTCCAGAGCCTTCGGAATACGGCTGAACTGTTTCTTGCCCTGATTCGGACGGTTGCTCTGGTTTGGTCTTCTTCCGTTTTCTTTTGCCTGTTCTCTGTTTTTATCTCTTTCTTTTTCCTTGCTGTCCTTACGCGGATCTCTGGACGGCTTCTTCAAAAGCGGTGCATCCGGTACTTCTACTGCCGGTCTTCCCTGTGAACGGCCTGCAAAACCGCGTGAACCCTGTGCACGGCTGTCACGGTTTCCGTCACGTCCGTCTTTTCCTTCGCGGCCATCTCCTTTTCCGAATCCTCTCGGTGCATCGGAGCGATTCTGGAATCCACCCCGGTTCTGTCCGTCGCGGCCTTCCCGGTTCTGGAATCCGCCACGGTTCTGTCCATCGCGGCCCTGACCGTCCTGACGTCTCTGGAATCCGCCGCGATTCTGTCCATCACGGCCTTCACGGTTCTGGAATCCGCCGCGGTTCTGTCCGTCGCGGCCTTCACGGTTCTGGAATCCGCCGCGGTTCTGTCCGTCACGGCCTTCACGGTTCTGATAGTTTCCTCTGTCCTGACCGTTTTCTCTCTGTTTAAAAGGAGCTTTCTCCTGATTGCTGCCCTGTGTTTTCGGACGGTCCTGCTGATTTCTTGCCGGCATCTGGTTTTTCGGTGCCTGAGCTGTTTTTTCGGTTTCCTTAGCCGATGCTGCTTTCCCAGTTTCCTGTACCGGTGCTGCTTTCGGTGCTTCCTGAGCCGGTGCTGCTTTTGCCGCTTCCTGTACCGGTGTCTCTTTTACCACTTCCTGTGCGGAAACTGTTTTTACCGTCTCCTGTACCGGCGCTGCTTTCGGTGCTTCCTGGGCCGGTGCCGCTTTTACCGCTTCCTGTACCGGTGCTGCTGTTTTTGCTGCTTCCGGTTTCACATTCTGAGGACGTGCTCCATCCGGGCGTTTCTGACCTTCCGGTCTTCTTGAACCTTCCGGCTTTCTCTGACCATCGGCACGTCTCTGGCCTTCCGGTCTTCTCTGTTTGCGCTCCGGAATGCTTCCGCTTGCATTCTGAGAACGGAATACACGGATAATATTTTTCTTTTTCGGTTTTGCCTGTTCTTCTGAAGAAGCATCACCCTCTGCTGTTTTTGCAGAAAAAGCTTTGCGTGTACTGTCTGCCACCTCATCTGAAAGCTGACTCATATGACTTTTCACATCAACGCCTTTTCCCACAAGGTAATCCATTACCTCTTTGTTTGATTTATCTAATTCCTTTGCGAGTTCATGCACTCTGATTTTCGCCATTCTACTACCTCCGTTATTCATTCTTTCCTATGGGGCTGCCCATCTGTTTTGTAATCGCCTTTGCGAAGTTCTCATCTATCACAGCCAGTGATGCTCTGAATTCCTTTCCGATCGCCCCTCCCAGATCTTCTTTGGAACCAAAGTAATAAATGGGCACTTCATAGTAAAGACACATATTGCCAAATTTCTTCTTTGTGTTGTCTGACGCAGCCTCTGACACGATCACCATATGTGCCTGACCTGCTTTCACTGCCTGTTCCGTAGCAAATTCACCACTTTTTATTTTTCCTGCCTTCATGGCAAGCCCGATCAGGGAGAATATTTTTTTATGATTCAAGATGATCCATCTCCTTTTTCAGACTGTCGATCACGTCCTGGGGAATCGAACATTTCAAAGAACGTTCCAGACCTTTGCTCTTTGCAGCCCTGTCAAAACATTCTCTGCTGCGGCAAAGGTAGGCACCTCTTCCGTTTTTTCTTCCGGTCACATCCAGAACAATGTCACCCTCCGTCGTTTTCAAGACACGGAGCATCTCTTTTTTATTTTTCATCTCACCGCATCCGGTGCATTTCCTAAGGGGAACTTTTTTTACAGTTGCCACACAATCACATCCTTTTTATATCTTTCGGAGTCTTTTCATCAAGTCTCTTCTACATAATCTTCGTCGGTTTCTTCATAACCTTCTTCATACTCATCTTCATACTCGTACTCATCTTCGTACTCGTCATAATCTTCAAAGTATTCATCAAATTCACCGGACTCTCTTGCCTGCGTCTCGCTCTTGATATCAATCTTGAAACCGGTCAGACGTGCTGCCAGTCTTGCATTCTGGCCTTCTTTACCGATAGCCAGGGACAGCTGATAATCCGGAACGACTACAGAAGCCGTACGCTCATCCGGATCTGCCATAACAGAAATAACCTTCGCCGGGCTCAGCGCATTTTCGATCAGGAATGCCGGGTTTTCATCCCAATTGATGATATCGATCTTTTCTCCGCGCAGCTCTTCTACGATGGCATTTACTCTGGCACCGTTCATACCTACACATGCACCTACCGGATCCACATCCGGGTCGTTGGACCATACAGCGATCTTTGTTCTGGAACCGGCTTCTCTTGCGATACTCTTGATCTCAACGATACCTTCACGCACTTCCGCAACTTCCTGCTCAAAAAGGCGTTTGATCAGTTCCGGATGGGTTCTGGATACCAGAACCTTCGGTCCTTTCGGGGTATCTTTTACTTCCAGCACGTACAGTTTGATACGCTCGGTCGGTTCGAATACCTCACCTTTTACCTGTTCATTTTCATTCAAAAGAGCATCTACTTTACCCAGGTTAATGCTCACATTTTTGCCCACGTATCTCTGAACAACGCCGGTTACGATATCTTTTTCTTTTCCATAGTACTGATTGTAAATGGATTTTCTCTCTTCTTCACGAATCTTCTGAAGGATTACATTCTTTGCATTCTGGGTGGCGATACGTCCGAATTCTTTTGACTGGATTTCAATCAAAATACTCTCTCCCACCTGAATGTAGGAATCTCTCTTTTTCGCATCTGCAAGGCTGATCTCAAGAACCGGATCCTGCACTTCTTCTACAACTGTTTTTTCTGCCAGCACACGGAAATCGCAGGTATCCGGGTTGATGGTCACGGTTACGTTGTCTGCTTTTCCGAAATGGTTTTTGCATGCCTGGATCAGAGACTGTTCAATCGCCTCTAACAGAGTATCCTGACTGATTCCTTTTTCCTGCTCAAGAATAATTAACGCCTCTTTTAATTCTGTGTTCATTTTTCCTTTATCCTCCTATTTTTCTTAAAAATCAAAAGCCAAGCGAATCAGTGCGATGTCGCTCTTTTGAAATGTCATTTCACTTCCGTCTTCTATTTCAATGGTTACACTGTCTGTATCATATGCAGTCAGAATGCCATAAAATTCTTTTTCTCTGTTTACTGCCCGATACGTACGTATCTCCAGTTCTTTTCCCATACTGCGGGCATAGTCTTTTTCCTTTTTCAGCGGTCTGCCCAGTCCCGGTGAACTGATTTCCATAATATAGCTGTCCTCGATAAAATCAGCTTCATCCAGTTTGTCATTGAAAATCCGGCTCACATCCACACAGTCTTCCACGGTGATTCCGCCTTCTTTGTCAATGTAGCCCCGCAGATACCAGTTGCTGCCCTCTTTTACATACTCCACATCCACCAGTTCAAATCCGAAACTGTCCAGAATCGGTGTCAGCAGCTCTTCTGCTTTTGCTTCGTAAGTTTCTTTTTTACCCATATACACTCCTTATTTCCATCTTTTCCCGGAAACATACAAAAAATGTGATAACAAACAACAAGAGTGGACTTTCGTCCACTCTCTTTCTGTCAGCACTATTAAATCTACAATAATAATATAGCACCACTTCCTGTTAAATGCAAGGATTTTTTCAATTAAGTCCTGCTCTTTGTTCCTTTTCCGTCCCTTTTTGCAAGCTTGAGGCGGTTCAGGGTCAGTTTCCGGTCACGATAATCGATCGTATATTCCGTACGCCCCTCCAGAAGATAGGCGGCTTCCAGCAGATCACTCTCACCAAGCTTCATACCGCGCACGCCGACTGCTGTTTTTTTCTTCATCGGCACTTCTTCTTTTAAGAAACGGATAAAATATCCCTCTTTGCTCTGCAGAACCACATGCTCCATGGGATCCGCCGCTGTCACCAGAATCACTTCATCTCCCTCATTCAGCTTCGTAGCTGCAATGGTTCTCTTGGAAACATCAAATTCGGCGCCTTCCACCTGTTTCAGCATAGCCTGCTTCGTAATGAACATAAGTGCAGACATTTTTACCTGAGCCAGACTTGCCACGTAAATCATATCTTCCACTGCATTGGAGAAGTTGCTCATATTGTCCACCGGCGTACCCTTGTCACGCATCTTCCCGTGAGGTACATCCAGAACTTTTACGGTATGCATCTTGCCGGTGTTGGTAAAAATACATACTTTATCGGTGTTCATACAGGCGAATACATATTTGTATTCCCGGTCCACGTTCTCTTTGTTTCGCTCATAAGTGACTTTATCAATGGTTTTTGCATAACCGAAACGGTCCATGAGGAAGTAGACTTCCATCTCTTCCACCTTTTTCTCTTCGTAAACCACTTCTTCCACGTTGTCGATAAGGGTTTTTCTTGGCCTGCCAAACTCTTTCCTGATAGAATCCAGATCTTTCATTATGACCTGTGCCATGGAATCATAGTTATTCAGAATATCTTCATACCGGGCGATGTTCGCCAGAGTTGCCTCGTATTCTTTATTGAGTGCGGCAATTTCCAGACCGATCAGTTTATAGAGACGCATCTCCAGAATCGCGGTGGCCTGACGTTCTGTAAAGCGAAGCTGAGATGCCTGCTTTTTGCTCTTTGCCGTCTTAAAATGAATCTCATCGGTCTTTCCATAGATCAGACAGTCTTTTGCCTGCTGCTGATTCTTACTGCCCCGGAGGATCTCTATAATCAGATCGATCACATCACAGGCTTTGATCAGACCTTCCTGCACTTCCTTTTTCAAAAGGTCTTTTTCCAGAAGATTCTGATACTTTCTGGTTGCCACTTCAAACTGGAAGTCCACGTGATGTTCTATCACCTGTTTCAAACTCAACGTTTCCGGTCTGCCGTCCGCAACGGCCAGCATATTGACGCCGAACGTATCTTCCAGACGGGTCTTCTTATAAAGAAGATTGGTCAGCTTTTCCACATCCGTGTCCCGCTTCAGCTCCAGCACGATACGGATTCCCTCCTTGGAAGACTGGTTGGAAATATCCACAATATCGGTGGTTTTCCTTGTTTCCACCAGAGTCGCCACATCATTCAGAAATTTGCCGATGTTGGCACCGATCATTGTATACGGGATTTCGGTAATCACAAGATTCTTTTTGCCGTTTTTCCCGTTTTCCACTTCCACTTTTCCGCGGACACGGAGTTTTCCGGCTCCGGTCTCATAGATCTGCTGCAGATCATCCTGATTCACTACCAGACCGCCGGTTGGAAAATCCGGTCCCTTTATATATTTCATGAGCCCTTTTACGGTAATCTCATTGTTTTTCATATAAGCTTTTACGCCATCGATCACTTCTGCCAGATTGTGGGGCGGAATGCTGGTAGCCATACCTACGGCAATACCATCTGCTCCGTTGACCAGCAGATTTGGAATCCGAACCGGAAGTACGGAAGGCTCCCGCTCAGTCTCGTCAAAGTTTGGCACAAAATCCACCACATCCTTATCTAGATCCCCAAGGAATACTTCCTGCGTGATTTTCTGCAGCCTTGCTTCCGTATAACGCTGTGCCGCTGCGCCGTCCCCTTCAATGGAGCCAAAGTTTCCGTGTCCATCCACCAGCGGAACGCCTTTCTTGAAGTCCTGAGCCATAACAACCAGCGCTTCATAAATGGAACTGTCCCCGTGTGGGTGATATTTACCCATGGTGTCGCCCACAATACGTGCACTCTTTCGGTACGGGCGGTCATAGCGGATGCCCAGCTCGTACATATCGTATAAGGTTCTTCTCTGAACCGGTTTTAATCCGTCTCTCACATCCGGAAGCGCTCTGGAGACAATAACGCTCATGGCATAGTCTATATAAGACTTCTGCATGATCTCCGAATAGTCAGTCCGGATAATCTGTTCTTCTGTTTTTGCTGCCATTTTATCCTAACCTCCTATATATCCAGTTCCGCATCCTGGGCGTGTTCATAGATAAAACTTCTTCTGGGCGGTACATCATTGCCCATAAGAATTCCCGTAACCTCAGATGCCAGCCGGGCATCTTCAATCTCAATGCGGCGCATCATGCGGGTCTCCGGATTCAGCGTGGTTTCCCAGAGCTGATCCGCATCCATCTCACCGAGACCTTTGTATCGCTGAAGGGTAAACTTGCCCTTGTGGGTTCTGCGGTATTTTTCCAGAGCCTTGTCATCATACAGGTACTCTTCTTTTCCTTTTGCCGGCATTACCTTATACAGCGGCGGCATAGCCACGTACACATGTCCTTCATAAATCAGGTCCGGCATAAATCGATAAAACAGCGTCAGAAGCAGTGTAGAGATGTGTGCACCGTCCACATCCGCATCAGCCATAATAATAATCTTGTCATAATTCAGTTTGCTGATGTCAAAATCATTTCCATATCCTTCGGAAAAACCGCATCCAAATGCGTTGATCATGGTTTTGATCTCCGCATTTGCCAGAACCTTGTCGATGCTGGCTTTTTCCACATTCAGAATCTTACCGCGAATCGGAAGAATGGCCTGATAACTTCTGTCCCGTGCTGTCTTCGCAGAACCGCCCGCAGAATCTCCCTCCACGATAAAAATCTCACATTTTTTCGGGTCACGGGAACCGCAGTTAGCCAGCTTTCCGTTGGAGTCAAAGGAAAACTTCGGCTTAGACAGCATATTGGTCTTGGCTTTTTCCTCCGTCTTACGGATTTTGGCCGCTTTTTCCGCACAGGAAAGCACGGTCTTCAGCGCATCCAGATTTCGGTCAAAATAATGAACAATCTCTTCCCCCGTCACTTTTCCGGCGGCACGGCTGGCATCCTGATTATCCAGCTTTGTCTTGGTCTGACCTTCAAAACGGGGTGCCGGATGTTTGATGGACACTACGGCAGTCATTCCGTTTCGGATGTCTGCGCCGGTAAAATTGGCATCTTTCTCTTTCAAAATACCAAGCTCACGGGCATAGTTGTTCATAACCGTCGTAAACATGGTCTTGAAACCGGTCAGATGGGTACCGCCCTCCGCGTTGTAAATATTATTGCAGAAACCAAGCACATTTTCATGAAACTCATTGACAAACTGAAATGCCACTTCCACCGTGATTCCTTCTGTCTCACCCTTGAAATATACCGGCTCCGTCAAAGCCTCCGTCTTTTTATTCAAATCCTTCACAAACCCGATGATACCGTCCGGTTCATGATATTCAATCGCTTCTGTCTGGTCATCTCTGCGGTCTTCAAAATAAATATGCAGATTCGGATTCAGATAAGCAGTCTCATGGAGACGGCTCTTTACCTCTGTGGACGAAAATCTGGTCTTTTCAAAGATCTCCGGATCCGGCAGAAAATTCACCCAGGTTCCCGTTTCCTTTGTTTTTCCGATTTTCGGAAGAAGACCTTTTTCCAGCTCGATGGTGGGAATACCGCGTTCGTAATGATCGTGATGAACATATCCCTCACGGCTGATCTTAATATCCAGATAAGTGGAAAGTGCATTTACAACCGATGAACCAACACCGTGCAGACCGCCGCTGGTCTTGTATGCCCCGTCGTCAAACTTTCCGCCCGCATGAAGAGTCGTAAAAACAAGACGCTCCGCTGACATGCCCTTTGCATGCATGCCCACCGGAATGCCTCGTCCGTTGTCATTTACCGTACAGGAACCGTCTTTTTCCAGAAAGACTTCAATCCGGTCACAGTATCCGGCCAAATGCTCATCCACTGCATTATCTACAATCTCATATATTAAATGGTTCAGTCCCTTCCGGGACACGCTGCCGATATACATACCCGGCCTTTTACGGACTGCTTCCAGTCCTTCCAGCACAGATATACTGTCTGCATCATACGTGTTTTTCTTCGCCATATAAAAACCTCTCTTCTAAAAATAAACCTAACGGCTGATACCTTCCAGCAGTTCTTCCTTCCATTTTTCCAGGCTGTATTGCCGTGTATCATAAAGGGGCAGAATCACACCGGAGGGATTCTCATCCGGATCAAATGCATTTCCCTCATCCGTATCCACATGCATGGCCAGTTTGAAACTTTTATGTACACGAACCACCACATCCGCATATATAACAGAGCGCTCATAGCTGGTCGTCAGAATACAGACCGTATCATTATCCTGTACATGAAGACGAATCGCATCTTTCGGAGTCATATGAATGTGCCGTTTTGCCACGATCACGCCCTTTTCCAGCTCAAGCTCCTTCTCACCGTTTTGCAGAATACATCCCGGCGTTCCTTCGATATCGCCGGACTGGCGAATCACATGGGTGACCCCCATTTTCCTCGTATCCGTAATGGATAATTCCACCTGAGATTCTTTACGAAACGGTCCCAATACTGCCACATTTGCAAAAACGCCCTTCGGGCCCACAATATCTACTCTCTCTTTTGCCAGAAACTGGCCGGGCTGACTTAATTCTTTTGCAAAAGTCAATTCAGCGCCTTTACCAAACAGGGTCTCAAAATCTTCGCGTGATAAGTGCACGTGCCGTGCAGATATTTCAATCGGAATATTTAATTTAAGACTCATAGTTTCCCCTTTCCCACTGTTTTATGTATGAAAAAAGGGACCTGATATTCAGATCCCCTGTAGAAACAGTCCGTAGGGGAATCGAACCCCTGTTTCCGCCGTGAGAGGGCGGCGTCTTAACCGCTTGACCAACGGACCATATCTGTAACGCTCGTACTATTGCATTTTATATCATACGACAGAAAAATGCAAGTACTTTTTTAATTTTTTTCATTTTTCATTTTATTTGTTAATTTTCGCGGATATAATCCGCCAGAAACTATGTACTCCAACAAAATTATATCCGCCGTCTACATTCACTAATTTTTCAGTAGTATTTGCTCCACTATGTAAAAGCAATATAGTTCAGAATCTCAATCATTAGCACTATATATTACAAACGTTTCGCAAACCATAAAAGTACAAAGAATGATATTACAAATAAGAGTAGAGCCAATAACAAATCCAAAATCACCGTTAAAATAAGTGTGATGCCTATTTTTAATGTTTTTTTCATAACCACTACCTCCTCGTATAATAAGTTTATAGACCTCATTCAAAGAGGCTATAGACTTATTTTTTATGATGCAGGTATTGGATGAATTGTTGGACATCCTTTTACAC